>CALHQH010000037.1 GCA_938036625.1 uncultured Candidatus Saccharibacteria bacterium
GTAGCAATGATGGTCTCAAGCTCCGCAAAGCGCTTATTCTTGGCGGTAAAATCGGGTGCACTATACGCATCGGGCTGGGCAAGAAACTGCTCTAGCGCAGCGCGCTCAGCCGTCAGGGTAGCGATATCGAGAGAAATTTTGGGCATATACTAATGATTATACCACGGGGGTGGCTCTTGAGCTATTGGATATACTGAAGTCGCAAAGTAACTACCAGCTCTACACAAGTGCCCATTACTCCGTCGCTTTGGTAGAAAAGAGAATATGTGTGAGGATTCAGATATTTTTGCTTGTACATGCAATTATTGCATAATAGCTTGACAAATTAAGAGAGAGAGAGAGTACCTTATGTGGTATTAAGTATAAGTGTAGATAGAGAGTCAACATATGCAAAGAGACAAACAGCCAGTATTGAGTCGGTTATACAAAATGCCCGAGTCAACACACGAGCAGAGTAACGATACACAAGAGAATATAGCAGCTCGGTTGCAAGATGCTATTAAAAAGCCTGAGGCTACAGAGGCATACAGCATTGGTACACTATATGGCCAGGATCACCCGCTTCGGCGTCTTGATTTATCGCTGGGTAGTGCTCTTGGTGTGTCGCTTGTGCGAGAAGATTTACTCCCAAAGTCAGTGGAAGTTACAGCAAAGTACTTTGCACCGCATGAGTATGCTGCTGATGGGTCGAACTCGGCCATGATAGCATTTGATGCATATGATCATAAACCATTTAATGATATACGAGAATCAAAAGGCTCTGTATTCTTACTGAAGCAAACAGAGGGTTCTGCAGGTAAGCTTCCTACAATGCCAACCATGGAGGATGTCACGTGGGGTGATAATTGTGCTGTTGGTGCGTATGTATCTGATGCAGGTGATATACAGTGGTTTCAGCTCGTGCATGAGCCTGCTTCTCAGACTGAAAAAACATATCCAACGATTGAAAAAATTGATCTATCTAGCCACAAAGAGCTTCAGCAGGAACTTGATAGGGAGCTCGAAACATTTATTGCATCGCGAGAGGGGATAGACCAAGCATCAGAGGATGAAGCAACATCTGCCCAAGAAGAACCTGCGGCTGAAACAGTAGAGACTAACGAGGCGCATGAGCTGCGCGAAAAAGCACACAGCATGATGGCGACAATCTTGGGTGAGATGCAAGAGCATGCCACAGAAGAAGCAGGCGAAATAACGCGCCCAAGTATCCTTGAGGATTATCTACTTGAGGGTGCTGATGACCCAGCAATGAGCGTGAAGATTATTCGAGATGGCGGCAACTGCTTTGTTGCAACACGTGAGCAGGGAGAGCCGCAAGTTGGGGTGCGCCGCGAGCACGTCGGTGGTGCAACGAATAACCCGAACCATAGTGATATCAGAACTGTCTTGCAGGGCGGTACCATACGAAGCACCGAGTACGTATGGCAAGGTCCTGATAGGGGTCACTATAAGCATACCTGGACACTAGAGGATAATCCAGAGCGGTTTTATGCCGAGCTGTGTAAAATGCACGATATTATAACAGCTGACGTTATTGAGGTGCAGGCGAAAAAAGGCTTAGTAGGACGATTGGGTGGGGCAGTGCTGCGACTACGGAAGCGGAGCTATAGATCTATTCGGGGGAAGTAGCACCTCCATTCCATACGCACGATAAAAGCATAAACAATCATTACAGCAACATAGCGGGGTCTTAAGACTATCGTCTATGTTGCTGTATGCTAGTGTGGTGCACAAAACCTCTCACTAAGATTGGCAAGTAGGAGCATGGGGATAAGCTAGCATATAGCAAATACTCACCCTTTTAGAAAAAGGGTGAGTATTATACCATTGCCTTGCAAATATTTACGCAGCCTTAGCGAAATCGTCTTTGCCAGCGCTTGCTTGAGCGGCTTTGGCGGCCTTTTTGGCGTTTTGCTTCTTGGCTTTGTTGGCCAGAGCGGCGCGGCGTGCCTCGGCAGCTTTGCGGCGTGCCTCGAAGCGGTCGACTCGGCCCTCGGTGTCGATAATCTTCTCCTCACCAGTGAAGAATGGGTGAGACTTGCTGGAGATATGGACCTTGACGAGTGGATACTCGTTGCCATCCTCCCAGGTAATGGTGTCGTCGGTAGCAACCGTCGACTGCGTCAAAAACGCAAAGCCCGCCTGATCATCGCTAAATACGACAGGGCGGTAGGTTTGTGGGTGAATACTGCTTTTCATAACCGCTATATTGTAGCAGAGAGGGTGGGGGGTTGTCAAAGCAATGCCTTGATAGCCATAAAACTAAGCTATTCTGTTGAGAAAGTGGTATTATATCAGTATCAGATAAGGAGAATAGTATATGTCACATGCCTCAGAACATATAACATTGCCAGACCATCACGAGCAGAGTGAGCCAAAAAAAGTACTCGCCTATAATGAGCAGAGTGAGCAAAGACACATCCCCAGCGAAGAAATCTATATACAGACTAAACTTAGCAAAGAATATCTTGGTGATGGTATTCGGCCAACGTATGAGGTAGATGGGCTGCGATTCTGCTTTCGCAATAGCGGCGAGGCGCCACAGTTGCCGCACGCAGTGTATGCCGACCAAACGTATAAGAATCCACTGCCATCTGCCAATCAAGAAGCTGTCGCGCAACAGATTGAGCAGTATTCTACACGGAAGCTCGATAGAGACAGTTGCTTAGTTGCAACGACAACGCCAGAGGGAGTAATGAGACTGTGCGAGAGGATCATTGGTGACATTGATGAGCAATTCTTGATTGGTCGATATGAAGACGATTTGCGCCGAGGCGACATCAGTACACCACGAATACAACGCTTGACAGATGAGATGATTGCTGCGGTTGCCTTCGATGAGAATAACGACCCAGCAGAAGAATCATCTAATACTGATGGATTGGCATTGGTGGTTGCGGCGTATTGTGGTGATATGACGGCTATGCAGTTGCTTGATCAAAAGCTAAATATGTTGTATCAAACACTCGAAGCCCAGCAACGAGAAGTGGAGATTGCGCTTGCTCGAGGATGGGCGACACGTCAGGAGAGTCGAACCTTTGAGGGTTCTGAGATGATGGGCGCAAGCGAAGTTGCGCTTGTCCACTCAACATCACATAGGGTTGAGCGTGATGATGAGGGTAATGTCATTTTGCAACCACTTGCTGCACACACTGATAGTGCGCAGCCTTATGCACATTCTTCGCTGCACTTTACGCCAAACGGGCAGGTTGCATCGCATTCGTATGGGGTATGGGATCAGAGCAATAAGCTTATTGTGACCAATATGCAAGAGATGATTGATAGAAATGGCTTGCCTGTATCGATGAATAGTTCAGATACATACTTTACGCGTAGCCCTGGCGAAGTTCTCGTGTTGCCTGGTGCACTCGTTGTCGAACCAGTTGAAAATATAGAGGATGGTAGCATTATTGCTGAGGACAGCGAGGGGTGCAAATATGTCGCGCGAGATAACTATACCGACAAGCAGAAGCAAGTGATTGCTCAGCTCGTTGTTGAATATGGGATCGCCCCTGATGGATATAGCGATGAGGCAATTGTCCGCGAAGCAGCACTCCGCATGACAGAAAAACGTCTTGGCGTGCGCGAGTATACGACAATTGGGCAGAATGATGTGTTTGCACAGCGTTATGCTGCTCTTGCGGAGTCTTTGGGTGTTGGTATGATTAGTCATATGAACTCGGCTGATTATGCGATGGAGCGTGCAGTGCAAGGTTTTTCGCAGGAGAATGATTGGCATGATGATCCAACATTACACTTCTCAATGTTCCAAAATGGTAAACTGCCATCGCTTGATGCAATGCGTACTGCGGTGTGGGCTGGTTATTTGCCAGCAGTCGATATTGCCAAAGCACACACAAAAGCAGACGCGCACATCAATAGCGGTCTAGAATATTAGCAGCTTTCTTGCATGAGAAATGCAGCCATACCTATGAGAATGACACGTAGTATGCTATAATTCTCTCGTAATCAACCATAACGACACAGCTCCACACCACTCCATACCGTGTGGGGCAAGGCAAAAAGGAGTAATGCGATATGGCCGTGCAGGCAGATATCAAGGCTTTGTTTGAAGCCGGTGCTCATTTTGGGCACAAGACCAGCCGGTGGCATCCGAAGATGGCACCATACATTCATAGCAAGCGGCAAGATAGCCACATCATCGACCTCGCCAAGACGGTCGAGGCGCTGAATGTGGCGCTGCCCATCATTAGCAAAACGGTGGCAAGCGGCAAGCAAGTCCTCTTCGTTGGCACCAAGAAGCAGGCGAAGGACATCACCCGCCAGGCTGCCGAGGCAGTTGGCCAGCCGTATGTGACCAACCGCTGGGTTGGTGGGATGCTCACCAATGTGACGACTACCACTGCGCAGATCAAGAAGCTCAAAGACTTGGAGCGCCGCATGGCCAGTGGTGATCTCGAGAAGCGCTACAACAAGCTAGAGGTCCAGCGTTACCAAGAAGAGATCGACAGCCTCAACTTCAAATACGGCGGTATTAAAGACCTCAATGGCAAGCCTGGCCTGGTGCTAGTGCTCGATATCTTGGCCGACAACAACGCTTTGCGCGAGGCGAAGACGCTGGGTGTGCCAGTGATCGGTATTGTTGACACTAACGCCAACCCCGACCTGGTTGATTATCCTATCCCCGCTAACGATGATGCGATCAAGAGCCTGCAGCTGATGCTCGACTACTTCAGTGCAGCAGTCAACGAGGGCAAGGCAACGAAGGAGGAGAACTAACCATGGCTGTGACGATTGATGACATCAAGAAGCTCAAAGAGCTAACTGGCATTGGCCTGACCGATGCTAAGAAGGCGCTGGTGGAGGCCGAAGGTGACTTCGACTCAGCGCTTAATGCCCTGCGCAAAAAAGGCCTAACCAAAGCAGAGAAAAAGGGCGACCGCGAGACCCGCGAAGGGTTGATCGAGAGCTATGTCCACAGTGGCCGGATCGGCGTGGTGGTCGAGGTCAACTGCGAGACGGATTTTGTGGCCCGCCTGCCTGAGTTTAAGGAGTTTGCGCACCAGATTGCTATGCAAGTTGCTGCGATGAACCCACGCTATGCTACGATGGACGACATCCCAGCTGAGGTGTACGACGCCAAGAAGCAGGAGTTCCTCGCCAGCGATGCTTTGGCAAGCAAGCCGGAGGCAATGCGCGACCAAATCGTCGAAGGGCAGCTCAAGAAGCACTTCGCCGAGCAGGTCTTGGCCGAGCAAGCCTTTGTGCTCGACGACAGCAAGACAGTTGGCCAGCTCATCAAAGAGCAGGTGGCACTGCGCGGCGAGAACGTCCGCGTTAGCCAGTTCAAGCGGATTGAACTGGGCGTGACAGAGTAGTCACGAGAGAGTAAGCTGTTGCGCAGCGAGTGGCATGACAGATGTGCCACTCGCTTTTTGTGGCTTCATCCGCCTCCTCCTATCGACTGCGCTATGTGGGCGGAGTGCAAAAGAGATAGTGATAACCACTGGTACTTCATAGTTTTTTGTATACCCTCACGGCAAGATCGCTGCACAAGAAAATATATGGAGACCAGCGAATACACGAACAGGTAAGCCTCTCGCACCATTTGGCCGGAATATTTTCGGTGTAGTGAGTATGCTGTGAGGGCACTGTACCGATTCTAGGATTATGAATTAAGACCTAGATGAGCAATGCTGAGGGGCACTTCACCCAAATAGGATCTCATCGAGTAAGCGCAAGCAACAATGCCCGCTATTTTTCTACAAACTCTCCTCATACCCTGGCAAATAATGGTACAATAAAGGAAAACCAAGAAGGAGATCGCGATGTTTGATACCACCCCCTACGAAGAAAAGATGAACCATGTGCTGGAGCACCTGGAGGAGCGCCTGGGGAAGATCCGCACGGGCCGGGCTCATGCCAGTATGCTGGATGGCATTATGGTCGAGGCGTATGGCACCAGCATGCCGCTCAACCAAGTGGCCAACGTGACGGCGCCAGAGGCGACGCTATTGCAGATCACGCCATTTGACCCGGCTAATTTGCAAAAGATCGCTAGCGCCATCCGGGCCGACCAAGCGCTTGGCCTCAACCCAAGCGACGATGGCCACGTCGTCCGTGTACCAGTGCCGCCGCTCACAGAGGAGCGCCGCAAGCAACTGGTTAAGCAAGCCAGCGAGAAGGTAGAAGAAGCGCGCATTGCTCTGCGTGGGGTACGCCAAGACGCCCTGAAGGATGCCAAGCGACGCAAAGAAGCCAAGGAGCTGAGCGAAGATGACGTGAAGGCGGTGGAGAAGGAGATCGATCGCCTCATGGCACAGCACCAAGCCACAATAGAAGCCGCCTTTGCCGCTAAAGAGAAGGATATTTTGACGATTTAATGATGCGCTCTCTGCTGACGTACGCAACCAACCGCCCATCATGGAGCCAGGCATGAGTGCTACCATGCACTTGCCGCAGCATGTTGGCTATATTGTTGATGGCAATCGGCGCTGGGCCAAGCAGCGTGGCCTCTCAGCCCAAGAGGGGCACAGCGCGGGCTACGAGAAGCTGCGCGATATTGCCCTTACTACCATCGAGCGTGGCGTGCCCTACGTCAGCGCCTATATCTTTAGCACCGAGAATTGGCACCGCAGCGGCCCAGAGGTCAAGCACTTGATGAATCTGCTGGTGACGATGCTCGACCAAGACCTGCCGATCTTCATCGAGCATGGAGTGCGCATCCGCGTGGCGGGGACGCGCCTGCGCCTAAGCCGGCGGGTCAAGAAGGCAATTGATGCTGCCGAGGCTGCCACCAAGGATTTGCAGCGGGGTACGATGGTGCTGTCGTTTAATTATGGTGGGCAGCAGGAGATCATCGACGCAGTCAACCGCTTGCGCAAAACGCTCTCTGTCCACAAGAAGGTAACAGCGCAGATCTTTGAGCAATTTTTGTATACACCAGATGTGCCGCCGTGTGATTTGATCGTTCGCACCAGTGGTGAGCAGCGGCTGAGCAACTTTATGCTGTGGCGCAGTGCCTATAGCGAGCTGCTGTTTCTCGATAAACCATGGCCAGATATGACACATGCCGACGTCGATGCTTTGCTGGCCGAGTATGCCCGGCGGCAGCGGCGCTTTGGAGGATAACGAAGGAGGAATATGGAGATAGTAATAGGTATTATTATTGGGGTAATCGCACTGACGCTACTGGTGGCAACGCACGAACTGGGCCATGGTATTGTGGCGCGGCGCAATGGTGTGGTGGTGGAGGAATTTGGCATTGGCTTCCCGCCGCAGGCCTATAGCAAGGTGATCAAAAAAAGTATTCTGGGCGAGAATGTCCGCTTCTCGCTCAACTGGCTGCCGCTGGGTGGCTTCGTTAAGCTACAGGGCGAGCATGATGCGGCTGATCAGCCTGGTGATTATGGCGCAGCGACCTTTTGGCAGAAGACCAAAATCTTGCTGGCTGGCGTGACCGTCAACTGGTTAACTGCAGTGGTGCTCCTCACTGGCCTAGCCTGGGTGGGCCTACCCAAGATGATAGACAACCAATTTTACCTACCAAGCGATGCAGTGGTAAGTAACCACCCAGTGCAGCTTGGCACGCTTACTCCTGGCTTGCCCGCCGCCAAGGCAGGCCTCCGCCAGGGTGATGCAATTAACCAGCTGGCTGGGCAAACGGTGCGCAGCACAACCGACCTAGCGCACTTTGCGAGCCAACACAAGGGCGAAACCGTACCCGTAGTGTACACCCGCGGTGATAAGCAAGCCACTGCCATGGTGGCGCTGCGCAACGATAACCCCGACCGCAAAGGCTACCTGGGAGCAGAGCTCACCAAGCAGCAAGATACGATCCGTGCCACCTGGTCGGCACCGATTGTGGGTGTGGTGACAACAGCGCAGCTCACTGGGGTGACGCTCCAGGGCCTGGGTGATATGGTGGTAAATCTCGCCACCAGTCTGGTACAGCAGTTTAGTAGCGACAGCGCGACGAGCCAGCAGGCCAAGCAAAACTTATCGCAAGTGGGTAATACTGTGGCTGGCCCGGTGGGGATCTTTGCCATTATCTTCCCGGCAGCGGGGCAGGCTGGCGTGGTTCATGTGTTGCTGCTGACGGCGATCATTGCGTTATCGCTGGCAGTGATGAATATCTTGCCTATTCCGGCGCTCGATGGTGGCCGCTGGACAGTGATGGCGATCTTCCGCCTGCTGCGCAAGCCACTTAGCAAGCAGATGGAAGAGAATATCCAAGCGGCTGGCTTCTTGTGTTTGCTTGGCTTAATTGTGCTCGTGACGATTGCTGATATTGGGAAGTTGGTGCACTGATGCAGGCTACGCAGTGTAGCAGGGCAGAGCGTTATCGTGGAGGTTTGCGCCGCGGGGAGATATGGTTGCTCAATCGCGTAATGGTAATACATAAGGAACTCACTTCATGATACGTGTTGCTCTTCGGCCCAAAGCCGCTCACTCCTCCCAGCCCAAGACACCGCTCACACCACGCCAGCGCCTGCTGCGCGGTGCCTCGTGGCTCGGTTGGCCGCTGTGGGTCTGGCTGAGCTTTATGGGGGCGGGGTTACTCTGTAGTGCAGTACTCTACCTTCTCTTTCATGGCCAAGAGTCGGTGCCAGTCTTGCCGCTCATTATGATGCAAACGGCGGTCTATGTGGTGGCATTGGCGCTGCTGATTGGCCTGCCGTGGCTGGTGCAGCGCGCACGGCCCAAGATGCCAGCGAGCTTTCGCACCACCTGGCGCCAGCTTGGGTGGCGGCGCTCGCTGCAGTGGCGCGACTTTGGTTGGGCGCTGGTGGGCTTTATTATCTATATCGTGCTGTCGATGATCGCACTGGCGGCGGCCAAGCAGTGGCTGCCTGGCTTTGACGCGACTCAGGCACAGAACCTCGGCTACCAGCAGCTCTATGGCACAGAGCGCTTGCTCGCCTTTGCAATGTTGGTGGTGGTGGCACCGGTGGCCGAGGAGCTGGTGTTTCGCGGTTATTTGTATAGCAAGCTCCATGCTGCGCACATGCCACCATGGCTTATTACCGTAGTGGTGAGTGGGCTCTTTGGTTATGTGCATGGCCAGCTCAACGTTGGCATCGATGTGGCGATGCTCAGCGTGGTGCTGGTGGCGCTGCGCCATACGACTGGTACAATATGGCCCGGCATTCTCATTCATATGCTCAAGAATGCGATTGCATTTTTGGCGATGTTTGTCTTTATGGTGGGATGATAGGGAAGAACGAGCCGACTGACGAACTCAACCTAGAGATCTTATTTTTTGTCGATATCTTTTCTCCCGTATCAATCCTAGAACCCCTCTTTCTTGGCATCTCTCTACTGGCGCAGGAGCTCATCGAACAAGAAAATATCTGGAGGCCAGCAACCAAATATACGGAAAAGCACTATCATTCTATCTGGCCGGAACATTTTCGGTTCGGTGAGCTCCTGCACCAGCGATGGTTTTTGAGGTGAAATTATGAGCATTCAGCCTGGCTGTCTCATGCCGCTTTTGCCAATATTGTGTTACTATAAGAGAGATTATGCGATTATCACACACCTTCACCCGTACCCGCAAACAAGCCCCCGCCGATGAGGTGGCGCACAACGCCCAGCTGCTAATTCGCGCTGGCTACGTGCACAAGACGATGGCCGGCGTCTATTCCTATACGCCGCTGGGCCTGGCCGTGCTCGAGAATATCAAGCAGATTGTCCGTGAAGAAATGAACCGCATCAGCAGCCAAGAACTGCTGATGAGCACCCTGCAGCGCCAGGAGCTCTGGCAGGAGACTGGCCGCTGGAGCGATGAGCTGGTGGATGTGTGGTTCAAGTCGCACCTGCAGGATGGCACTGAGGTCGGCTTTGGCTGGACGCACGAGGAGCCGATTATCGAATTGCTGCGTAGCTACCTGAAGAGCTACAAAGACCTGCCCATTAGCGTCTACCAATTCCAGAACAAACTCCGCAACGAGCTGCGCGCCAAGAGCGGCATCATGCGTGGGCGTGAGTTTATCATGAAGGATATGTATAGCATCCACGCCAGCAAGGAAGACCTTGACGCCTACTACCAAGCGGTCATCGAGGCCTATAAGCGTTGCTATAACCGTTTTGGTCTGGGGGATGACACCTACGTGACGTTTGCCAGCGGCGGGGCCTTTACCAAGTTTAGCCACGAATTCCAGACGATTTGTGAGGCGGGTGAGGACGATATTTTCATCGTGCCAAGTACGAATGTTGCCTATAACGCCGAAGTTGCACCGGTGCGTGCAACGCCGAACCCGGATGCTGGTGCTGTCATGAAACCATTAGGCATGTTAGATGACGAAAATATCATCGGTGCGGAAGCGCTGACGAAAGCGCTGGACATTCCGCGCACAGCTAGCACTAAGTCGATGTTGTATGATTCGCCAGATGGTATGTTGCTGGCGGTAGTACGGAGTGACTATGAAATTAACGAAGATAAGCTTAAGGCGGTGGCGGACGTATCGTGGCTGCGCTTGGCGGATGGTGAACAGATTGAGGCAACAACAGGGGCGAAGCTAGGCTTTGCTGGGCTATATAATCTACCAGAGAATGTGCGGCTGTTTGTCGATGATTCATGTGAAGATATGGTGAACTTTGAAACTGGTGCCAATAAAACTGGTCAGCATGCCTATAACGCTAACTGGGGCCGTGATATACCGCGACCAAGCGAGTTCGTCGAGATTAAACTTGCGAAAGAAGGTGATATTTCGCCTGAGACTGGCGAAGTCTACCAAAAACGTCGCACGGCCGAGGTGGGCAATATCTTCAACTTTGGTACCCAAAAATCAGAGGAGATGGGCCTTGTTTTTACCGGCGAGGATGGCCGCCAGCATCACGCCTACATGGGCAGCTACGGTATTGGTATTACCCGCGTGATGGGTGTGATTGTGGAGAAACTCGCTGACGACAAAGGCCTAGTGTGGCCTGAGGAAATAGCTCCAGCCCGCGTACACTTGGTGCAGATTGGCAAGGAATCGGTAGCGGCGGCAGATAAGCTTTATGATACACTGCAGCACGCTGGCATTACGGTGCTATACGACGACCGCGCCGCCCGCCCCGGGGAAAAATTTGCCGATGCAGAGCTACTCGGCATGCCAACCCGCGTCACGGTGAGCGACCGACTGCTTGAGACAGAGGAGTGGGAGGTCGTAGATCGCCGGACGGGCAAGCAGCAGCGCTTGACGACAAGCCAATTGCTTGCTACACTGGGTAACCATTGCGGAGCTTGTCGCAAGGTATAGCCATGCCCCACCGACTTTGCAAGAAAGGAGTATGAAGATAATGAAAAAAACCTACCAGATTACTGATGCCGGCCGCCAAGAGCTCGAGGCAGAGCTGGAGGAGCTAAAGGGCCGCCGCGGCGAAATTGCCGAGAAGATTGCTGAGGCCCGCGACTACGGCGACCTGAGTGAAAACGCCGAGTACGACAGCGCCCGCGAGGAGCAGGGCGTGGTAGAGACGCGCATTGCCGAGATCGAGGAGATCTTGCTCAATGCCGAGCAGATCACCGCCCCAAGCACCGGCGCCATCCACCTCGGTAGCACCGTCTCCCTCGTCTCGGATGCTGGGCTAGAAAAGACCTACACTGTGGTAGGCCCAGTTGAGGCCGACCCGCTGGAGAACAAGATCAGCGACGAATCGCCTCTGGGCCAAGCCTTGCTGGGCCATCGCGCAGGCGAGCAGGTGACGATCACTACCCCCAAGGGCGAGATTACCTACACTATTCAGCAGGTGCAATAAGTATATCTCGAGATGAGTCAGAGGCCGAGCAGTGTGAGCTGCTCGGTTTTTGTTAGTATTGGGGGGGTGGTGGGGTAGGAGTTGATCTACAGCACATATACTTGGCTCTCGCAGTTTGTGTATGGCGCGTGTTGGTTTTTATCATTACTTCGTGCGATGGCACGAGAAGCTCGCTGTTAAGAGCGGTTGGTGTAAGAAGTAAGACAGGCTAGGTATGTAAGCAATGTTGCCTTGGGTAGCAGCTAGCCTGCTCGAAATATAGAACGATCATACTAAACCATAAGCAATTCACCGTCATTGCATTATTGTCGATGTTATGCTATGATAGAGGATCAACCATAACAGCCCAAGGAGACCGACGATGGCTCGATACACAGCACGACACGCACACTACTCCCACAAGAAGCATACACATAATTGGCTAAACCATGAGCATAATAAACACCCGGCAGTGCGGCGAATCACCGCGCTCGCGGCAGCTGCGGCAGCGCTGATTGGCGGTGGCTATCTTGGCCATCAGCACTACCACCATGGCGAGAAAACCCTGGTCGCGGTGGCGCACCCTACCTCTGGTGAGCTGGCGGAGTATGCAGAGAACCCCTTTGTAACTGACCCGGCTACTGGCGAGACGCATTGCCGCGATACAACCCGTCAAGAAATAACTGTGACGGCAGAGAACCCACAAACAACCATAACAAACCCTGATGGCAGCACGACGCGGCTTACGATGATTGACTTCTCGACAGGCGCACAAGAACGGACGCAAGCGACACTGGTATATCCATCCAGCGCAGAAGATGAGCCACAGCAAGTGCCAATTGCCATTATGACTGGCCCAAGCGAGACTGGCAGTGGCGGCTCGAATATGCAGACATCGCCCCACACTGGGCGCGTGGGCACAGATATACAGGCCTCGATGACTGCATCTGGCCGTGGTGAAACAGCAATTGCATGTGCACCGCGCTGACTACTTCTTCGCAATCAAAATAGGAGAGACTAGCTGCTAAGTGCCGCACTTCTCTAAGAACTTGGTAGAGTGGAGCGATTAGGCTGCCACCCTAGTCGACAACCATCCCATTCTCCGCTATAATAGCAAGCAATTATGGCGACATTACAAGACTACCGAGACGAACGATTACGAAAATTAACTGCTCTGCGCGAGCTAGGCATCGACCCTTACCCAGCACACACTGAGCGCACACACGACTGTGCGACGGTGGTGATGCAGTACGACGAACTGGCTGGCCAGGAGGTGGCGGTGGCTGGGCGCGTGGTGTCCATTCGCAGTTTTGGCAAATTGGCCTTCATCAAGCTACAAGACGCGAGCGGCGAAGTGCAGCTCTATCTGCAGCGCGACACAATGGCCGAGCTCGACGCTCCGCGCGGCATTCTCGGCATGAAACAGCTCAAGCTGCTTGATACAGGCGACTTTGTAGAGGCGACTGGCACGGTGCTAAAAACAAAGACGGGTGAGATTTCGGTTGGGGTGCGTGAGCTGCGGCTGCTGACTAAAGCCCTGCGACCACTGCCAGAAAAGCTGGAGAATAAAGAAGAGCGGTTTCGCCGCCGCTATGTGGATATGAATGTTAACCCGGCGGTGCGCCAGCGCTTTTATCGCCGCAGCGTGTTTTGGCAGGCGACGCGCGATTACCTCAACCAACATGGCTTTACTGAGGTCAATGTGCCAGTGCTGGAACACACCACCGGTGGGGCGGATGCCAACCCGTTTGTGACCCACATGGATGCGCTGGATAACCAGCAGTTTTACCTACGGATTAGCCACGAGCTGCCGCTCAAGCGCCTGCTGGGGGCCGGGTTTGAGAAGGTCTACGATATTGGCCCGCGCTTTCGCAACGAGAATTATTCGGACGAGCACTTGCCCGAGCACATCGCCATGGAGTGGTACGCCGCCTACTGGGACTGGCAGCGGGGCATGCGCTTTATGGAAGACATGTATAAGTATGTGCTGGAGCGGACGTTTGGTACTCTGCAGTTTACCCTGGGCGAGTTTGAGGTGGATATGAGTGGCCAGTGGCAGGTGTGGGACTATGCTGAGGTGATCCATAAGCATTATAATATTGATGTGTATAATACTACAATCGAGGAAGTCGCCGCTAAGCTGAAAGAACATGGCCTGGAGGTAGAAAAGACTGATTCCATCCCGCGCGGCATCGATAAGCTGTGGAAAAACATCCGCAAGACGGTGGCCGGGCCGGTCTGGCTGGTCAATACACCCAAGTTCATCAGCCCGCTGTCTAAGACCAACCCAGATAACCCGCAAACGGTGGAGCGTTTCCAGCCGGTGATTGCTGGCAGCGAGCTTGGCAATGGCTTTAGCGAGCTGAATGATCCGATCGACCAGCTGAACCGCTTTGTGGAGCAGCAGCAGATGCGCGACGCTGGCGACGAGGAGGCTATGATGCTGGATATCGACTACGTGGAAATGCTGGAATACGGCATGCCGCCGGCCTGTGGCTGGGGCTTTAGCGAGCGCGTCTTCTGGATTTTTGAAGGCGTCACAGCGCGCGAAGGCGTGCCATTCCCACAGCTCAAAAGCGACATCGACGAGACGACGCGGGCGGTGTACCCAGGGGTGAGGCTGGATTAGAGCGGTAGCTGGGGCTATTAGCGCCTCGCATACTATACTCGTGCGAGGTGAGTGTGGGATTGCAGTAGCACATAGATAGGCTAGTTGTGTACCATTGTGCACGATTTGTACAATAAGCGTGTTAGCTATGATATAAGCACAGAAATAGCAAAACGCTCATTATTTTGGGCTGAATCTGGCTCAAGCGATAATTGGTAAGGTCTGATTGCTAATGCGCGTGATGAATACAAAAACATCCTTGCTGCAATGCAAAAGCTAGCGCGTGCAGTGTGAGCAGAGAAATGCTAGAAGGGGAGACTATAGACTGCCGCAGTATGGTCACGAGAGCCCGTTTACGCAAAACAAAACCACCAGCAAGATCTGGTGGTTTTTGCACGCTCATCGCTGTGAGCTAACCCGATACACTTGGTGGTCGTGGTGGTGGACTGCTTGGCGCGGGTCGCGGTGATGTGGGGTGCGAGGTGCCGCTCTGGACGGCGATGGAGGTGCCGCGGCTAGGTGCTGTGCCAGGGCGGCGTGGCGGCGGGGTAGTGGTGCGTGGTGGGGCGCCCATTGCGAGGCCGCCTAGGCCGCTGCTGGCTGATGGGCTACTTAGGGCTGACGAACTACTTGGCGGAGGGGGTGTGCCGCTACCACCACTCGGGCTTGGTGGCCCACCAGGAGGGGTGTTGCTATCTTTGCTACCCAGCTGCGTGGCGGCAGCATTCTTAGCGCGATAACGCCGGATAAGGTAGAGAATAAGCGCGGCAATGCCAACCAAGAGAGCGAGCAGTGAGATAAGTATGAAGACCCACAGTGGCTTGTCTTCGCCAGCGAGGAACTTGTCTAGGGTGACCTTGCCGATGTGGCGCACCATTGGTGGCTGCTTCTTCTCATCGGGCTTTTTGTCGGTGCGGCATTCCGACCAAATGGCATCGGGGTAGGCAGTGGCCAGCAAGTACCACGCGGTCGAGGCGACGGAGTAAGCATTCGTCATCTGGTTGGCTTCGTCGACATTGGTAACGTAGGGCCAGGCACCATTCGCCCCTTGGGAGCGGTACGTTCGCTGGGCGCTGGCAGCAACTTCGTCTTTGTTGCCCGCGACGTTGTAGGCCTGGGTGACGCCGAATGTCCCTTCAAACCAGACGGTGGGGGTGTACGTGCCGGTGAGGTATGGAGTGTAACCCTGAGACCCGGCACGGCTCATGGCAAAGTTGCGTGTGTAGGCTAGCGAGACTTTGGCTTTGTCGTACTCACCAATTGCGTTGAGGAAGATAGAGCCCCAGCTGGAGGTGTCCAGCGCTTTGGCGTGGTCGTCAAGCCCTTGGTCGAAGCGATTCTCGGCTTTGTTCCACAGTTTCTCCATAATCACTTTGGCTAGGCTGTCGGCTTCTTGGCGGTAGCTAGCGTCACCGTAGACTTGCGAGGCTCGCTCATACACGTGCCAGAGGTCGGTGTTGTGCTCGGTGGAGTGCCAGGCGATCTCGAACTGCTTGTTGTTGTCATCGTCATTGATATTGGTGCCACCGCGGTAGAGGCCAGCACCGGGGCCGGATGTGCTTTTCTTAGTCTTGACCCAAGCCAGGGCAGAGCGCACCATGCTGCTGACGCCATTGATATCACCAAACTTCTCTTGGTAGCGGATGAGCGCGTAGAGGACGAAGGCGACACCACCAGTGTAGTAGCGGGCCTGTTGGTTGCTGGGGTCGAGCTGATGGGCACTGGAGGGGAAGGCCCCGCGTGACCGGCCGGACTTGACCTGGATGGTCTTGAAGCCATTAACAAGTTGGTCTGCCATTGCTTTGTCGCCCGCACCAACTGCCACAAGTAGCGCCAGCGATTGATCGTACATAAATGAATAATGTACGCGATGAGTGCCATAGCCATCCTGGCCAGGTGAGAACTCGTACGAGCGGATCAGCCCCGCAAGCTGTGGCTGGAAGTACTCAGCGAGGATCTTGTTGCTGCGCGTATCCACCAGACGCAGCATTTTGTGGCCCTTCTCGGTACCGGGGAAGCTAAAGGTGCGATTGGTGTTGGCAGCTTGCTTGGCTACGAGGTAGGTTTGGTCGGTAATCACGTAGGATTGAATCTCGACATTTTGGTACTCCGTGACGCGTGGCCAGCTCTCGCCGAGGGGTTGGCCACTGCTGGCATCGTAGAGACGGAAGCGCCACTCGCCACCAATGCTGCCATCGACTGGCGAGAGGTCGAGTGTCCAGCTGCCATCGCCCTGCACCTGGGCAGGGGTAACCTTGCCTTGCTCGTACTCGGCATCGGTGGCGCGAAAGGCTTTGACAACGCGGCTCCCACCAGTGGGTGCTTTGCCCGAGACTTTGCCGCGGTAGGTGCCTGGTACAGATGACGGTGAAGTGACGGAGAGAGGTGTGGGGTTGCCAGTGGCGTAGCTGCCACTGTTCTTGAGCTGGAATGAGCCCTTTATCTCGCCGGTGTAGTCCGTGCCGTATTGCTTGGCGGCGGTGATAGTGCTGCCATCGCCAGCGTTGCGGATGGGCTGCATGAGGCCGCGGAGGTTGGCGAGGGCCTTAGCGGCGCGGGCTTTGTCGGTCGGGGAACTCAGCGCTGTAGTCTTGAAGCGCATCGTGTTGGGGTCGCAGATGTCGGGCTTATCGTCTTTTTTGGTGGATGAGTTGGAGCTGGAATTCGTGGCGGGCTCGGCCATTGCCACCTGGTGCAGCTGCACAAAGCCAACTGCCAGTACCACCACTGCTGCTACGCCTGCAAACCGAAAATCCGTCCAATATCGTCTCACTTCTGCTATACTCCTCACCTCGCCGATTAGCCGCTAGGTATTGCCTGTGAGTATAGCATAACCATTTGCAATATCACAGCATAAGCGGTATAGCTGAGACAGAGATTAACAGAGGTGGAAGGGGAGTGATCGGTGAGGATATGTGAGAATGAATAGATTAGTTGGTGGCAGCCAATTTTTGGCCTTGGTGCTGGTGGGCCGAGACCGACGAGAGGTTGAGCCTGGCAAATATTCCATCGACAAGACAGTCTAGCAGGCTGCGGTAAGTTGCAGGGTCTAGGCACTACATAGACCAGTGATCCTTGGGCGATGCTCGCGTTTGACATTCCTCGCTGCATGGCGCACAATCGGTGTATGAGAATGACACGCGTGATATCTGCGATTGGTGTCTGCTTGGTGCTGCTGGGCACCGCGCTCGGGGCAGTGCCAATGCAGGCCGATACATCGGTACGAGCCTATTCATCATCGAGCAGCAAGAGTAGCAAAGATAACTTCACCATTACCAAATATGCGGTCGATATGGAGCTCGGGCGCGACAGCGAGAAACGCTCCACCCTCAAAACAAAGCTCACCATTACAGCAAACTTCCCGCCAGAGCAGAACCATGGCCTGGCACCAGAGTTCGTTACGCGATACAAAGGCCACCACACGAGCTTTGCGCTTGGCTCGGTGCAGGATGAGCATGGTAATGATTATGAGTATAGTTGGTCGGGTGACACTCTGCGCATTGGCAACAAAGACACCTACGTCTCGGGTAGCAAGACGTATGTCATTACCTACACCCAGCGCGATGTGACGTGGAACTATGGCGACACGCAAAAGAATGAATTCTACTGGGATGTGATTGGCACATCGTGGCGCGTGCCCATTAGCAATGCCACCGCCACGCTCAAGCTCAGCCCCGAGCTTGCCGCCATCAGCCGGACGACACCACAGTGTTACACTGGCAAGCAAGGGAGCCGCACCACCTGCACTGTCACGTCACCGAGTGTCGACACCATAACTGCCTCAGTGGGTTACCTCGCGCCATATGCTGGCATGACGCTGGCAGTAGGCTTCCCGCAGGGGACGTTTGCGGAGTATAAAAAGACGCCCGGGGAGGTGTTCCAAGAGCGGTTGGAGGCGTTCCTTCCACTCATATTCTTTGTGAGTATGTTGGTGCTGGGGTTGGTCTCAAGCTTAGTGTATTGGCTCTATCAGCGGGCGATTGGCCGGAGCAAGGAGCTAGGGACGATTGTGCCAGAATACCTGCCACCACCGAGCACAAGTGTGACAACAGCAGCGGAGATCGTGCGGCCATTCCGGATGGTGAAGGGCTCGGCTATGGCAGCGCAGATGATCGACTGGGCGGTGCGGCACTACATTCGTTTGATTGAGGTCAAGCCCAAGACGTTCTTCTCGCGGGCGCAGTACAAGCTCGAGGTTGTCAAGGATGTCAGCAGCCTCCACCCTGAGGAGCAAGAGATCCTGGGCGATATCTTTGGTCACCTGCCTGCGGTGGGAGAGCGCATCAACCTCAAGACGCTGCGCAACAATACCTCCTATGCCTTTCGCCTGAGTGATAATGCCAAGAAGCTCGATAATCTTATCGACCACACATACAAGTTGCGCGACACAAGCCGGAAGGGCACACGGGGCTTCCGCATCCTTGCAGGTGTGCTGGGTGCCTTGGTGTTGGTACTGTGTGCAGCCACGATGTTTGTGCCATTCCTCAGCGGGCTGCAGTTCCTCTTCTTCCCGGGGGTCTTCATTGTGATTATCATTGGTAAGCTGGGCTTTGCTAAGCCACTGTCGGACAAAGGGCTGGCATTGCGCCGCTACCTGCTGGGGCTCAAGATGTATATCCGCTACGCCGAGGCCGACCGCCTACGCCTGCTGCAGAGCCCTGAGACTGCCGAGAAGGTGGATATTGGCGACCACGCTCAGCTCGTCAAACTCTACGAGCGGGTCTTGCCCTATGCTGTGCTCTTTGGCCAAGAGAAGCAGTGGAGCCAGCAGCTGGGGCAGTATTATGAGGAAGTGGGCACCCAGCCCGATTGGTACGCTGGCCACGGTGCCTTCAATGCAGCGATGTTTGTCTCGAGCATGAGTAGCCTGTCGAGCTCTACCTCTGTGGGTTCAAGTGATTTCTCGTCATCGAGCGGTGGCTCGACTGGTGGTGGCTTCTCTGGCGGCGGCGGTGGTGGCGGAGGCGGTGGCGGGTGGTAAAATATCCTGCTTTGCTTGCTTCAGTACGCATCTACCATTCAGTCTTTCTTCTGCAAAAACAAAGAAGCGGCCATCCTCTCGTCGTGGTCGCTTCTGAGTGCAAGAGTGAAAACAGGTCGGCCACAAACATAGCCCACCAACCATGCTCAAACTGAACCCGGATTAATTACTTAACCCAAGAGTACGATGATCAGATTGAGAATGAGCCCTATGACGCTACATTCTGCAATTTCCGGCTTGGTGCTTTGTGGCGAACTTGGTATACTTGGTACGAGACATAAGGAAAACACATTATGGATTGGCTTCATATTATTATTCTTGGCATTGTCGAGGGAATTACCGAGTTTTTGCCCATCTCGAGTACGGGCCACTTGATGCTGGCAGAGAAGTTGCTGGGCTACTCGGTGAGCGACCCGGGGCTTGTCGCCTTTACGGCGGTGGTGCAGATTGGGGCGATTGCTGCGGCGATTGTCTATTTCTGGCAGGATATTTGGCGCATTGCCTCGGCGTGGTGTGCTGGCGTGGTAAATCCGCGGGCGCGGACGTTTCACTATCGAATGGGATGGTACGTCATCATTGGCTCGCTGCCGATTGCAGTGGTGGGGCTACTCCTGAAGGACACGATCGAGACGGTGCTGCGCGGCCTGTGGTTTGTGGCGGCTGGGCTGATGGTGTGGAGCATTGTACTGTTTTTGGCTGACCGCCGGGGGCGCGAGACACGCCATGAGCGCAACCTCACCTGGCGTGATGCTATGGCAATGGGCCTGATGCAGTGCCTGTCGCTCATTCCGGGGGTGTCGCGCTCGGGGGCGACGATTGCCTCGGGGCTATTCCGCGATATCGACCGCACCACTGCCACGCGGATGAGTTTCTTCCTGGGGATTCCGGCATTGATGGCAGCTGGTGGGCTGGAGGCCGTGACGCAGTCGCAGCAGATTGGCCGCTTAATTGGTTGGCCACAGATGATACTGGGGATTATCATATCCTTTGTGGTGGGGTATGTGGCGATCTCGTGGCTGCTGCGCTTTGTCTCGAGTAATTCATTTGATAAGTTCGTCGCTTACCGCTTGGTGCTGAGTACACTACTCATCATCCTGCTTGCGGTGGGTGCGTTGGCACCAGTGTAATTTCTCCATAGCTTGTTTTCAGACTTGCCTTCACATCCATCCTATTGAGCAGAAGGGGCAACAGTTCACACGCAAGAATTTTTTGACTCAGCCTTGGTAGAATGTTGCTTCTGAAGCGCTAGAAAAAGCATTACAATATTGTTCACTTCGTTTGCTCTCGCCGGGCGATTGCGGTATAATTGCTATTAACATTAGCAGCTTATGGAGGCGCAATGATCGAAATAAAAAACATTACAAAAGTCTATGGCAAGAAGAAAAACACCTTCACCGCCCTCAAGGACGTAAGCCTTGCAATTGAGGAGGGGTCGAGCGTAGCAGTGCTGGGCAAGTCGGGCTCGGGCAAGTCTACACTGATGCACGCTATCTCTGGCCTGGATAAGCCGCAGCAGGGCGAGGTGATCATCAATGGTGAGGATATCTTGCGGCTCAAGCGCAAGGCAACCGACCGCTTTCGAGCGCGGACGATGGGCTTCATCTTCCAGAGTTTCTTTGTGGAGGGCGGCGAGAGCTGCTATGACAATGTGAGTCTGTCGCTCGAGACCGCAGGTGTGCCGCGCAGTCAGCGCAAGCGGCGTATCGTGGCGGCGCTCGAGGCGGTTGGCTTGGAAGATAAGATCAAAGCACGGGCCAAGGACCTCAGTGGTGGGCAAAAGCAGCGCCTAGCGATCGCTCGAGCAATTGCTGCTGAGCCGCAGATTCTCTTTGCCGACGAGCCGACGGGTAATCTCGACTCAGCGACCTCTGCGGTGGTAGAAGACCTGCTCTTCAATTACGCTAAGGAGCATGGTGCCACGCTCATCATCGTCACACACGACGAGGATCTTGCACAGCGCTGCCAGCGTATTATTCGTATCAAAGATGGAGTGATTGACCATGACAGCGCTATAGATGATAAGGCAACAGTCTCTCCTAAGGTTAAAAAAGCGCCAACTCGTCGCCCAGCCAAAGCTACAGCACCTGCCACGCAGCCCAAGAAAACAACGAAAAAAGCGATGAGCACCACCACAAAAGCCAAATCCACAACCACCAAGCCAACACCAAGGAGGGCAGACTAACCATGAAGACGACTGATATCATTCGCCGCGCTGGCCGCAACCTGCGCCGCGCCAAGATGCGTACCCTGCTTACCAGTATCGCTATCGCGGTGGGCGGCTTCGCCATTATGGCGAGCTTGATGGCGGGCGAGGGTGCACGCCAGTATATTGATCGGCTGATTAGCAGTAATATTGATGCCAAGGCGGTGTTTGTCGTTAAAGATAAGCGACTCATCGGGGCACAATCGGGCCAACAGGCTGACCTGCGTGAGTATAATCCTGATAGTATCAACCGCTATGGTAATGATTATAAAGCCCTAACCCAAAAAGACATCGACAAGCTGGCGGCCCGCACCGACCTCGAGAAGGTGAGGCCAGTCTATCAGCTCCAGCCCAAATATGTAAGCTTTGCAGCCAAGAAAGACAAGAAATACAGCAGTGATGTGAGTGTCTTTGATGGTGCTCTCGCGGCCGAAGTCGTGGCGGGTAAGCAGCTGGGCAAGGGTACTGAGCTCGTGGCTGGCGAAGCCGTCATCCCTGAGAGCTATGCCGAGACGCTCGGGCAATCACCTGCCCAAATGGTGGGTAAGCAGCTGACTGTCACAGTGGTGCAAATGCCACAGAAGATCGACGAAGCGATGCTTGGCCAGGTCTTTGCTGAGAAGGGGCAGGCTGGGGTGAATGAGCTGATTAATGGCAAGGAGCTGCACAAGACCTTCACCATTGCGGCCGTGACGCGCAAATCGGCCGACCAAACCCAAGCAATGCGCGGCATTGGGATTAATGCCAAAGTAGCCCGCGAGCTGAGTGACTACAGCACCAAGGGTACGAGCCAATACCAAAAGTACATGTCTGCCACCGCGGTTGCCAAGCAGGATGCCGAGGCTGCCAAGAAGTCCCTCGAGAAAGATGGCTACGCTGCAGCTACTGCCAAGGATCTGCAGCAGACACTCTTTCGCTTTGTCGATATCTTGCAAGGGGTTGTGCTGGGCTTTGGTGCGCTGGCACTGATTGTGAGTATTTTTGGCATTGTCAACACGCAGTACATCTCGGTGTTGGAGCGGACGCAGCAGATTGGCCTGATGAAGGCACTCGGTGCGAGTCGGCGCGATATTGGCCGCTTGTTCCGCTACGAGGCAGCCTGGGTAGGTCTGTTGGGTGGTGCGCTGGGTGTGCTAGGCGCGTGGGGTGCTGGTGTGGCGCTCAACCCGGTGATTTCGGAGAAGCTCGGCTTTGGCGATCATAAGCTCCTCGTCTTTGTACCAGAGCATGCTGCTGCGGTGGTGGCTGGCCTGATGCTGGTGGCAATCATTGCTGGCTGGCTGCCAAGCCGCAAGGCTGCCAAGCTTGACCCAATCGAAGCACTGCGCACAGAGTAATCTGCATAGCTACGAAGAGTCTCAAGCCCGCTTTGCTGTGGTAGGCAAAGCGGGCTTTTGGCTAGCTCAGAGAGGTGCTAGCATAAACCTAACAGAGATAGAGCAAGAGAATCGACCCCAAAATAGCCAAGCCTCGAAGGCCGAGAAGCTATTCCTCTTTAATTTTATAACGCTTGTGCTATAATCAGACAAAAGGGTATAAATAGGGGTATAGCTATGAATGAACACCGCAAAAAATTTGCAAGTCGTTCGCTTGTATTCGGCTTGTTTGGTATATTATTAATCATCATTATACTGCTCTGGTGGTGGCCATGGGGCTACAGTTACAATAGCAGCTTCAAGGGTGTGCGGCCAGACCAAGTGAGTTTGCGCCAGCATGACGGGAAGATCCAGTGGCAATTTATGGATGGCGCGTGGCACGATATTGCCTCGGTGGAGGACTTGCGTGGGGCAAAAGGCGAGCAAGGTGCGCGCGGCGAGGCTGGTGCAAGCGGTGCTCGAGGTGCAGATGGCGCCAATGGCCGTGATGGCGCAGCCGGTGCACGCGGCCGCGATGGTGCTACCGGTGCAGCCGGCAAAAATGGCGCAAATGGTGCCAATGGCAAAGATGGTGCATCGGCCGCTAAAGGTGAAAAAGGCGAAAAAGGCGAACCAGGTCCCAAAGGTGATAAGGGCGAACCTGGCAAAGATGGTAAAGATGGCAAAAATGGTGAAAAGGGTGACAAGGGCGATACTGGCGCCAAGGGTGACACTGGCGCCAAAGGTGAGCAGGGTGCACCTGGTACACCTGGCGCACAAGGAGAAAGAGGCGTACCCGGCCCGAAGGGTGACCAAGGAGACACTGGCCCACAAGGACAACCAGGCCAGCCCGGCCCACAAGGCCCACAAGGCCAAACCGGCCCAGCTGGTGCCGATGGCCGGACGATCGAGCTCCAAAAGGGCACACTCTACATCCAGTGGCGCTACACTGGCGAAACAGCCTGGCAAAACCTCATTGCTTATACCGACCTCAAGGGCGAAAAGGGTGATGCTGGTCAGCCCGGCCCACAAGGCCAACAGGGTATCCAGGGGCAGCAAGGTGCTACTGGACCCAAAGGCCAGGATGGCACCAATGCAACGATTAATGTGACTAATAGCACCCAGCCATGCTCGCCAAATATGACCGTTACGGGTAATGGCACCTCTCAGCTTGGCCTTACCTTTGCAGGTAGCACGGTGCCGGCGGGTGGCACGGTTGGCCAAATATTGTCGAAGAAGTCGGCCGCAAACTGCGACATGGAATGGAAGAGCCTCCCTCAGATGACCATCTTTACGGCAACGCTTGGCAATGGTAATGGCGGCGTTACAGCTGCAACGATTGCCAAGGATACCTTTGCGCCAGTGCCGCTCAAGACCGTCGTAACAAACAACGGTGGTGGGTCGTGGGATGCCGGGAGCAAATCGTACATCGCACCAAGTGATGGCGTCTACTTGATCCAATCGCGGATTCGCTTGAACGACACATCGTCGGCCCGTGGTGTATACCAGGCTGTCAACGACACGGCTCGCGACACCCCAGAAGGGGTGTGGAGCCACAACCAACACGGCTACCGCTTTACTATGCCATACACTCGCCTGATGCGAGTAACGGCCGGGACGCCGCTCAAGCTTGTTATCTACTCGGCTGGCCAAGACGCAAACATTACCGATGCAAGCCTGAGCATCGTCAAGATATCAGACTAAGCTAGGCAGCCTACTACCAACCCCCCTACAGAACCAGCTACTATGGCTGGTTCTGTGTTAGTTCCTCCTCGCTCATGGAGTGATCGAGAGCAGAAAAGTGAGGCAAAAATGGGGGTATGGGGCCGCGCTATGCGCCCAATAGTACCGTGGCTGGGTGGCCATCGTGCCCGGAAGTTTTATCGAACAAATTGCCATTACGCTTGGCGCGGTATCTGATATAATATAGTTATGTTAGATATTCGTTATATTCGCGCGCATGCCGACGAGGTGCAGGCAGCAGCGCGCCATAAGGGCTATGAGGTGTCTATCGCTGCGCTTCTCGCGTGCGACGATCAGCGCCGGGAGCTCCAGCAGCGGGTGGATGCTGTGCGCACCACGCGCAACGAGACAGCCGCTCAAATGAAGGGCGGCAAACCCAGCCAAGAACTCATCGCTACAGGCAAGGCACTCAAAGCCGAGCTTGCAACGCTGGAAGAGGAGCTGCGCACCATAGAGAACAACTTTTTTACTCAGCTCGAGGCAGTGCCGAATATCACCCTGCCAGATGTGCCACTGGGTGGCGAAGACGACAGTGTGGAGATTAAGCAGTGGGGTGAGCGGCGTGAGTCGGCGCAAGATCACCTCGACTTCGCCACGAGCCGGGGTTGGCTCGACTTCGAGCGCGGTGCTAAGGTGGCTGGCACGAAGTTTTACTATGTGCTGGGCGACCTGATGCTGCTCGAGAATGCCATCTACCAATATGCCCTCAATTTCCTCGTGGGCAAAGGCTTCCGCCCTATGACGGTGCCGCACATGGTGAGTGGCCGCGTGGCGCGTGGCTCGGGCTTTGCACCCAAGAGCGATAAGGAGAGTAACGAGTACTTTATTGAGGGCGAAGACACTATGCTTATTGGCACAGCCGAGGCCCCACTGACGGGCTTCCATGCCGATGAGATCTTGCATGAGAAAGACCTACCACTGCTCTACGCAGGCTACAGCCCCTGCTATCGCAAGGAGGCTGGCGCAGCCGGGAAGTTTAGCCGCGGGCTGTTTCGGGTTCATCAGTTTAACAAATTAGAGATGTATATCTATTGCTTGCCCAAGCAGTCGGCTCAGATGCATGAGAAAATCCTTGCGCTAGAGGAGGAGATTTGGCAAAGCCTGGGCGTGCCATACCACGTGGTGAATATCGCGGCGGGAGACCTCGGTGCACCAGCTGCCAAGAAGTACGACATCGAGTATTGGTCGCCCGTTGATGGCGCCTACCGCGAGCTCACCAGCTGCAGCAACTGCACCGACTTCCAAGCCCGCAATCTCGGCATCCGCGTCCGCCGGGCCGATGGCTCACTCCAGGTAGTGCACACCCTCAATGGCACCGCAGTGAGCTTGGCTCGTGCACTCGTAGCAATTATCGAGAATTATCAAACAACAGATGGCCAGCTCCGCGTGCCAACGGTGCTGCAGCCATATCTGAACAATAGGGAGGTACTCTAGATGGGGCGCACAATCAGAAAAATGAGCCGCAAAGGCTATGCCAAAGTTGCCAAGCCGTTTCTCTTCCGGCGGCAGCCCGATGCAGCGCACCAGTCGATGCTCTGGACGGCGCGGGCACTGCATGCTATCCGCGGCGAGCAGCTCCTCAGTGGTTGGCGCTACAAGAATCCTCGCCTCGAGCAGACTATTCTTGGCCTCAATTTTGTCAATCCTATTGGCCTGTCTGCTGGGCTGGATAAAGATTTTGATCTGCCTCCGGTGGCGAAGAAAATCGGTTGCGGCTTTGAGATTGGCGGTTCGGTAACGGCCGTGCCTTGTGAGGGTAACCCCAAGCCGTGGTTTCGTCGCTTGGCTAGTGAGCAGTCGATCGTCGTGAATGTTGGGTTGGCAAATCGCGGCGTCGCCAAGGCAATCGAGCAGATCCGCAGTTACTCACCACGGGTTTGGCGCGACTTTCCGCTCAGCGTATCCGTAGCCAAGACGAACAGCCCTAAGCAAGTCCGCCCCAAGCAAGCGATTGCCGACTACTGCGACAGCCTTCGCCAGCTTGAAGCAGCTGGTTGTGCACCACTGTACGAGATTAATATCTCCTGCCCTAATGCCTATGGCGGCGAGCCCTTCACCACGCCCGCTCGCCTCAAGAAACTTCTCACTGCGGTGGATGAGCTGAAGCTCTCACGTCCCGTCTTTATCAAAATGCCAACGGATAAGACATGGACGCAGTTTGCCAAGCTCCTCTCCATTATCGATAAGCATAATGTGGCGGGCCTGACGATCGGCAACCTCGTCAAAGATCGCAGTAAGCTCACCGACCCAAGTGTCTTGCCTGACGATACTCCTGGTAGCCTGAGTGGTCGGCCAGCTCAGGCCATTACCACGCGGCTTATCCACAAGACGTATGCACTGTATGGTGACCGCTTTGTCATCATTGGTGTGGGCGGTGTCTTTACGGCGGAGGATGCGTACGAAAAGATCCGGGCCGGCGCGAGCCTGGTGGCGCTGGTGACAGCGCTGATGTTTGAAGGGCCACAGGTCGTGGGCGATATCAACGAAGGCTTGGTGGAGCTGCTCGACCGAGACGACTATGTCTCCATTAGCGAAGCAATCGGTGCGGCGCACCGCAAGTAGGGGAGCTGATGGCGTCCGAAGCAAACGGCTTGCGGGATTAAAGCGCTCTGTTTCTTTTCGCGTCTCCTCCAGCGTTAGAGTTGAGGTCGATTATAACAATCAATCTGCTGCTCTACCTGAATAAAGTCGCGAGAATGGGCTGGTGCTGAGGAGCGGAATTGTGGGAGTTAGGTTCACAGCCATTTGACATTACTCACAATATACTGCATTATAGGACGAAAGAATTGCAACAAAGGAGCAAGAATGAACGAAAAACAGCTACCAGCAAACGGAGAGCGGCAAGACCCATCAGGGCTGGCAGATCAGCTACAAGAAGAGCTCAGCCGTATCTTAACAGAAAGACCCTTCGAGTATGCATGGTGGAGGCAGAGTGCGTTGCAGGAGCGTCGTATCCAAACCAACCCAGAGCTCAGCAAAGATGGTGAAACCAACGCCACCGAGCGTACTATATTCTTGACAGGCCGCAAGGGCGAGCCTATAGCGGTATTTGGCGTTGTGCCCGATAGTCGACCAGTTGTTTTGGACCCGACTGTCGCTATTATGGCGCCTGATGGTAAAGACTGGGTGGTGTATCGCTGTGGGGCGGATGCCAACGATAAATGGCAGGTCGTGCGCATCCACGGCACAGGCACCGAGCAATACGATGATGGAGAAGAATACACCTTCTTCCAACCCACAGAGGGCGATAGCCAGCAGCACCCCTCGCACAAGAATGCCGACGCACAAGAGCTGAGAGACCTGATGAAGTTGATAGATACGTCACACTGCCGCACAGAGACACCACCTAAGAGCAAAGAGACTGAGGTTTTGCTCGACCAGATTAAAAAGCTACGAGACGAGGCGGCATATCGGATAAGCTCGTTGGCTGAACATCTCTATCTGCGCTGATAATGTGCCCATAACAACCCCTGTTTTCTCCTCAACCATGCTATACTATAAGCACAAGTTGCTAACACGAAAGGGGTCAGCATGATCGCAAACATCGACATTACCGGTATTGGCAAATACTCGCCAGACGAGCCAACCAAAAAATACATCCGCAAGAAGATCGGTGCACTCGACCGCATGGTGTCGCGCCACGCTCGTAAGACCGTCAGTGCTATGGTGCGCATCGAGGAGATCAATGGCGAGCATGGCAATAAATATGAGGTAGAGGTGGTCATTACCGTGCCAGACCAAACCATCAAGGCCAAAGACTCCACACTCAACGTCCTGGCTGCCACCGACATCGTCGAGCGCAAACTGGCTGGCCAGCTGCGCAAATATAAGCAAAACCAGCTGCCGCACCTTGGTCGCCGTGGCCTTCTCGCTCGCTTCAAGCGCAGCTTCGAGCGCGAGCAGGATCATCCTGCGGAGTAGATGATAGGTAAGACGCGCGAGCTAAGAGGCCGGTATCAGTCGGGTATCGGCCTCTTGCTCATACTTTGTGCAGGCTACCCTTCCCAAATAGCCGCAAACCCGGTATAATGAGGGGAGTTTTTTGAATTGAATGGCCGCTTAGAGAGGAAAGCGAGGGAAGTTTGACACCATGGCAACAACACAGCAAAAAGCACTGACGAAGATTTTTGGCGATCCGCAGAAGCGGATCTTGAAGCGTCTGCAGAAGAAGGTAGACGAGATCAACAAGCTTGGGCCGAAATATAAGGCACTCTCGGATGAGGAATTAGCCAAGCAAACAGAGGTACTCAAGCAGCGCCTGCGCAAGAAAGGTACGACGCTCGATACTATCCTGCCCGATGCCTTTGCAGTGGTGCGTGAGATGGCCGACCGGGTGATTGGTGAGCGGCACTATGATGTGCAGCTGATTGGCTCGATGGTGCTGCACGAAGGCAACGTCGCCGAGCTCAAGACTGGTGAAGGCAAGACCCTGATGTCCACTCTGGCGGCATATCTCAACGCGCTGGAGGGCAAGGGTGTGCACGTCGTGACCGTCAACGACTACCTGGCGCAGCGCGATGCTGGCTGGATGGGGCAGATCTATAGCGCTCTGGGCATTAGCACCGGTGTGATCATTAACGAAGCGTCCTTCCTCTACGATGGTGCGTATACCAACGAGAACCATACTGACCCACGCATGCAAAAGCTCCGCCCCTGTACACGGCGCGAGGCCTATGAGGCAGACATTACCTATGGGACAAACAACGAGTTTGGCTTCGACTACCTGCGTGACAACATGGTCAATGAGATTAGCCTGGTGCGTCAGCGCGAGCTCAACTTTGCCATTGTAGACGAGGTGGATTCCATCTTGATCGACGAAGCGCGCACCCCACTCATCATTAGTGCGCCCGCGGCCGAGAACCCTGATAGCTACTACCAATTTGCCAAGATTGCTGCCAAGCTTGTGCCGGAGGACTACCGTCTCGACGAAAAGCACACCAGTGTAGCGCTGACGGATAGCGGCATCGATAAGGTACAAAAACTCCTTGGTATAAAAAATTTGTACACCCCTGAATATGTTCGCAGTGTCTACCATATCAACCAAGCTCTGCGCGCCCAGACACTCTTCCATCGAGACAAAAACTACGTGGTGACCAATGATGGCGAGGTTATCATTGTCGATGAGCACACCGGCCGCCTCAAGATTGGCAACCGCTACAACGAAGGCCTCCACCAGGCGATCGAAGCCAAAGAAGGCGTGCCTGTCCAGCAAGAGAGCATGACGCTGGCGACCATTTCCTTCCAGAATTTCTTCCGCCTATATAAGAAGCTTAGTGGTATGACCGGTACGGCCTTTACAGAGGCAGAGGAGTTCCAGCAGATCTACAGCCTGGATGTGGTGGTAGTGCCGCCCAACAAGCCAATTACCCGCAAAGACCACCAAGATCTCATTTACAAAACCGAAAAGGCTAAGCTCAAAGCTGTGGCAGCTGCCATCAAAAAGTACCATGAGCAAGGCCGGCCAGTGCTGGTGGGGTCGGGCTCGATTGCTAAGAATGAGCTGATCGCCCAGTGGCTCGACAAAGCGGGCATTGCATATGAGATCCTCAACGCCAAGAATAATGAGCGCGAGGCCGAGATCGTGGCGCACGCTGGCGAGAAGGGTGCTGTGACGCTGGCGACGAACATCGCGGGGCGTGGTACAGACATCAAGCTTGGGCCGGGCGTGAAGGAGCTTGGTGGCTTGGTGGTGATCGGCAGCGAGCGGCATGAGTCGCGCCGGATCGACAACCAGCTGCGTGGCCGTGGTGGCCGCCAGGGCGACCCGGGTGACACCCAATTCTACGTCTCGACCGAAGATGACTTGATGCGGATCTTCCAGGGCGAGCGCATTGCCGACCTGATGGAGCGCCTTGGGGTAGAAGAAGACATGGCCATCCAAAACAAAGCGGTCAGCAAGACGCTCGAGGCGGCGCAAAAGCGGGTCGAAGGCTTTAACTTCGATGCGCGCAAAAATGTTGTTCAGTACGATAACGTCATCAACCGCCACCGCAAAGTGGTCTATACTGTGCGACGCAAGATCCTCGATGGCGACAACATCAAGCCAGAAATCCAGCGCCTGTTGCGCACTGCAGTAGAGAGCCTTACAGAGGTACCAGCCAAGCAAAACCCCAAGTTTGCTGAGGAGTTTGGCGCGATCTTCCCACTGGACAAAGACGAGATCAAGAAGATCGGTGCCGAGAAGCGCGACCGTGTCCGGACTAAGATGGCACTCGATGCGGCGAAAAAATTGTATCAAGATAAAGAAGACGAGCTGGGTAGCGAGCTACTACGCGGTATTGAGCGCGAGGTGTACTTGCAGGTGCTCGACACGCTGTGGATGCAGCACCTAGAGAACATGCAGCACCTGCGTGAGGGGATTCACTGGCGCAGCGTGGGCCAACGCGACCCGCTCGTGGAGTACCGCGCAGAATCGCAAAAGCTGTTCGACAGCCTGCAGGCTAATCTCCGGGCGGAGGTCCTCCATGCAATCTACCAAGTACGCAAGACAGATGCCATCACTCAGGAGGCAACCGACAACGAGCACGACACCGAGCTCACTCGCCTGGCCGAAACCTCAGTGGAGCGCGGTGTGAATGAAATCACGAGCGGGGAAGCCAATCGTGATCAGGACTTTACCAAAACAAAAGCGGCACCAACTACTGCCGACGTCAACCGCAAACGTAACGCCGCCCGCAAGAAAAAGAAAGCCCAGCGGCAGAATCGCAAAAAGAACCGCTAGATGCAACACACAGTAACAGAGGTCAGGCTAAAGAATGGTGCCCGTGGCCTTCTCATTGACGTTCCTGGTGCAACCGTGATGAGCTTCCAGTTCCAATTCCGGGCGGGCAACCGCTATGTTGCGAGCAAGGACATCTACGAGACGGCGCACATTATGGAGCATATGGCCTTTGGTGCTAATGCTCAGTTTGCGAGCGAGCACGAGTACGAGGCAGAGTTTATTAAAAACGGTGCCTACCACAATGCCTGGACGAGCGATTTGTCTATGGTGTATGTGGCGGACTGTGCGGACTTTGAGTGGGAGCGTATTTTGCAGTTGCAGCAGGTGGCTATCACTCAGCCAAAGTTCAACCAGACGGAGCTCGAAGCCGAGAAGGGTAATGTGCGCAGCGAGCTTGTCGGCTACCTCAACAACCATAATCGAGTGCTGTGGCCCAAGATCCAGCAGCTGCTAGGGAATGACATCTACACCTTCCACCAGCGCGTACGCACCATTGCTCACGTGCAGCTGAGCGATATTCAGGAACACTACCGGCGCACCCACACCAGCGACAACCTTCGCTTTGTCATTGCTGGCAAAATGGCGGGGCGCAAGGCGCAGATCAAGCGCATGCTCGAGAGCTGGCAGCTGCCGCGTGGTGAGCGATTTGCGGTGCCGCACGACGAACTTCACAGTGGTAAACCTACCCTCATCCGTCGCAAAGAGGCCAGCAACCTCACCTTTGGCTGGTCGATGGAGATCCCGCGCGAGCTCAGCGACAAAGAAGACGCCGCACTAGATTGCCTCAACCACATCCTCACCGGCACGATGCACTCGCGCATCTTTGGTAAGGCGCGCAAGCAGGGCATGGCCTATGGGATGTTTAGTGATGGCTCGGTGGGCAAATATGAGAGCAGCTGGGACTTTGGTGGCGAGGTAGAGTGCGATAAGGCAGAGCGGCTCTTTGGCCTGATTGTCAGTGAGCTCCAGGCGGTGCTGCGTGGTGAGATTACCGAGGCCGAGCTTGAGGCAGCCAAATCCTACGGCCTGGGGCGTTACCAAATGGGGGCGCAGACGGTGGCGCAGATTAGCGGATTCTACACTGGCCGCTTCTTCTGGGATGGGTATGTGAAGGACTATGCCAAGGTGCCACAAGAGATCAAAGGTACAACCCTCGAGCAAATGAATGCTGTGGCGCGTGAATTCATTGCCGCTAACACCTGGGCACTCGCTGGCGTAAGCAGCGGTGAGCGCAGCGACATCGTGCGGCTGGGAGAGCAGCTGGAGGAGTTGTTTGCACAGAGGTAGAAGCTCCTCAGCTTAGCATAGTTGCCTGCCTTTGCGCTACAAGAGTCGAAGTTTTTGTGGCGATGCTTGGCCTATCTGCTTATATAATTTGATCAAATTATTGTTACTATTTTTAGTGAAGGCAAGGAGAGATACTTGCATTCATTGGATTTTGTTGTATTATTGAAGTAATAGCATAGGAGAACAATATATGAGTGACGTCAATCCAACCAACAGCGCAAGTTACCGCCCTGGGGATGAAAAGCTTGGCTACAACAAACCTATCACGCTCACTCTGACCGACAGAGAGTGTTCAGACATAATGGATGTAATTACTGAGTTTACAATGGGTGGATTTTCCCCTTCTGACGAAGACTGGGACTGGATGGAAAAAGTCATGGGAATGGCAACGCGGGACAGTCTGATAGAAGTCAGTCATAAAATCGGCAAGTTTCGTCGCAGCCAGGCTGAATCTCATGAACCAAGTTAATTACATGCTTTAAGCAATCGTTACAGGTACAGGAGTCGCTAAAACAAGCGATAATAATACATAGCGCCAGCATAATGTCATACCGTCACGCGCATTGGCACGTACTTTATATGAGGAATGGTTATGAGCGAGGAAGCACAGGCCGACATCCAGAAGTACGGCTACAACCCTAAGGATATGCCCGATTGCTTCCTCCCCGATAACTTTGACGAAGTATTTCAGCGTATCGGGATACATGGCACAAGACCGCGTCGCGATAGTCGTTTAGTGTGGGGCACTCCTACCTGCTAGACAGCCGACCATAAACGGTCGGCTGTATGTGTTGGTTGTGCGTTTGCGCTCTTAAGCTGCGCGGTACACTGCCATCTTCGCGTTGAGCAGTTTGTTCATCTCGGTGAGGCTACTATCCTTTTTGTGGAGGACGCCGTCGTCGATGACGTATGTCTCGGCCTTGCTGTCTCTGTTTTCGGGGACTTTGGGCGCGGTGTTTTGCCCGCTGTATTTGCTGCGGCTGGTTAGGTCACTGTGGGTGCGGTAGTATTGGGCAGCTTTGAGACGGTGGTCTTTGACCGCTTGATAATACTTCAGGTATTCGCCGCCAAGTGCGCGTGCGTTGTCGTTTTCGCTGATGTTTTGCACTTTTTTGGCTTGCTCTATGCACGAGCCGTAGGTTTTGCTTGCTTCCTTTTCGATCTCGCTATCGGTCAGTGCAGGAGCGCTCGTAAGCGCTGCACTGCCACCCTTGCGGAAGTCAAAGTTGAGAATCTGGCGGTTGAGCACGCGAGTGTCAGCGCACTCTTTGATAAAGGTGGCGACGGTGGAGTAGTAGCTGGGCAGCTTGCCAAGCGCAGTGATGGCTGCGTCTGTCTCGCGCTTGTACTGCTCGTACGCACGTTTGATATCTTCGTCGTGCATGGCGCGCGAGCTACCAAGCTTGCTGATGAGTTCTTTGCGGTTGTCTGCAAATGCCTTGGCGTCGATCATCTCACCGCGAGAAAGCGGCTGCAGCAGGCGCTCCTCGGTGCGGCTATGGCTGCGAATGAGTGCCTGGGCATCTTGCAGGTCTTTGCGGCTTGGTGGTGCCGACTGGATGGTTACAACGATGATAATGATGATGACTAGTACAATGCCCACCGCGCCGGCAATCAGCCCATACAGCAGCTTCTTATTTGCCAGCAGTTTGTTACCCGAGCGAGGTGGCTGCGGGGTATTGCTAGACTGTGATGCATTCATATTCATGGTGTTCGTTGGTGAGGTCATAGCTGGTTGGCTGTGGCCAGAGGTGGGCTGGGTGTCCATTGCTTGTGTCCTTTATCTTCGTTGTTGATACTAAAATTACCTATAGACTATATATTATAGCAATAGTTGCAGTGAGCGCAAATTGACGGAAGAAGAGCTGTTGCGGTCTGTTACATATGGTGATGTACCAGTGCGCGTGGTATACAAGAAACAAGCGAAAAAGCAATAATACCGCTACGAGAGATAGCGATCATAATGATGAGAGCGCGCCAAGAACAAGGGCAGTATGATACACTCTCTGACCTCTGTATATTCTGTGTTTTGGGTGCTGTGTATGCTATAATGGCGGTATGAAAGTTGCGATTGCTGGGTACGACGTTGAGGGTCGTGCGACGTATGATTATGCGCGGCAGGTGTGGCCTGCGGCGGAGATTGTGATAGCCGATGAGCGGCGCATTACTGATGTGCCGCCTGGGGTGGTAGATGTATTGACGGGCCCAGATGCCTTTGCTCAGCTGGGCGATGCCGATATCGTCATGCGTACCCCTGGGCTGGCGCCGTGGCGGATCGAGACAGACGGCACAGTGTGGTCGGCCACGAATGAGTTCTTCGCACGCTGCCCCGCGCCGATCATTGGCGTGACAGGTACAAAGGGCAAGGGTACAACGGTGAGCCTCATCGCTGCGATGCTGCAAGCCCTTGGGCGCACCGTCCATGTGGTGGGCAATATTGGCCAGCCAGCCTTGGCACAGCTAGGGCAGATTAGCCCAGATGATGTGGTGGTGTATGAGCTGAGTAGCTTCCAATTGTGGGATGCCGAGCGTTCACCGCAGATCGCAGTAGTGCTGATGATTGAGCCCGACCACCTCGACAAACACGTTAATTTCGCCGAATACGTCGATGCCAAGGCGAACATTCGGCGGCACCAGCGGCCGGGCGATGTGTGTATTTATCATCCGAGCAATCCATATGCCGCGCAGATCGCTGAGTCGCTCGACACGGATGTTGCGCGTGGCAGCCTGGGTACGCCACCACCGGCGTATCGCTATGGCACGCCAGATGATGGCATGGTGTATGTGAAAGATGACGCCTTTTGGCAGGGTGAGCGGCGGCTTTGCGCAACGGATCGCCTGCAGCTGCCCGGTGCGCACAATATTGAGAATGCTTGTGCGGCGCTGAGCGCGGTGCTTGCCTTCGATCCACAAGCTGTGCCGCAGCGCCTGGCGGAGGGGCTGGCCAGCTTTGCTGGCTTGCCGCATCGCTTGGCCTTCGTGGCAGAGCAGGATGAGGTACGGTATTATGATGATAGTATTGCTACCACACCGGGCAGTGCCATTGCAGCGCTGCGTGCCTTTGCAGAGCCCAAGGTGCTCATCGTTGGTGGGGCAGACAAAGGCGGTGATTATGAGCCACTGGCGCAAGAAGTGTATGCTCAGGGTGAGTCTGTCCGCGCCATCATCACGATGGGAGCGAATGCTTCGGCGATTGCCGCGGTATTGCAAAGCTATGGTGTTACTGCGCCTATCATCACGCTCGGTAGTGTGCCTATGACAGAGGTTGTGGCTGCCGTCAAGCAGCAGGCCGAGCCGGGTGATGTCGTCATCCTAAGCCCCGCTGCCGCGAGCTTCGACCAATACCGTAGCTATGCCGACCGTGGTGAGCAATTTATTGCAGCAGTGCAGGGCGGCGGAGTGTAAGCCGCTTTGTCCGCGCGCTTTTCATAATTAAACTGATATAAGGATGAATACACCTCCAAAATATTCACTTCGTGTCCGAGAATTGCTCGCAGCTATGATGTGCAATGTGTACTCCGAATGAAGTAATGATCTTGGCGGGGAAAAGGGCTATTTTGCAATTGAGCAGGATATACTATAATAAAAAATAAGCAACGTGTAAGTAATACAAGATAAGGAACGAATAGTCTCATGAATCAGCAACCATATACTAATTCACCGCAGCCTGCTGCTGCGCCGCAGTATAGCAAGGGGCAGCTTGCCGTGGCCCGTGCTGCTATGTCTAGCGACAACACCGTGCTGGCAGTCACCTTTATTGGCTTCTTTTTTATGACGTCGGCGTATTTTATTTTTACGGCGCTGGCCGAGCATTTTAGCGTAGAAGGTACTGGTGTGGAGGCAGAACAAGTTCCACTCTGGCTGAGGCTGATCCTAGCTTTGTTTGGTGGTGCTATCCTCTTTGGTATTATCCTCCTTGTTGGGATGTTTTTCATCCGGATGGAGCGGCAGAAGATGCTGGGCAATGCTATGCAAGTAGAGTATAGCGATTATGCGTGGCTGCGCGATTGGGCCAACGTCACAGCGGCCGACCTCGGTTTGCCACGGGTAGAGATCTTCGTCACGCAGAACCCAGTCATCAATGCCTATGCCTTTGGCTTTATGAATCCATACTGTATTGTGCTGCACTCTGGCTCGATTCGCTACCTCACACCCGATGAGCTCAAGGCGGTCGTCATCCACGAGATGGGGCACATTAAGTACAAGCACACCGTGGCTATGCTGTACTTGCAGCCGTTCTTGGCATTGCCGTTTGTCTCCTCGGTGTCTGGCTGGCTGGCGGGCTTTTGGCAGCGCCGCACCGAGTATACGGCCGACCGCTTGGCGCTTACCTACACCGAAGATCCAGAGCTCGTCAAGAATGCGCTCGTCAAGGTGCACATTGGCCCTGATGTGGCGGAGGGGATGAATGAGACTGCTCGCCAGTGGCAGCGCTACACCGCCAACCGGCCAATGAACCGCTTTGCCCAGACCTTGAGCGACCACCCATACCTTGTGCGCCGGCTTGATCACATTGATGAGATGGCCGCCAAACTCCTCGCACCTCAAGCGTCAGGTGCGCCAGTCCAGCCCACGACACCAGTCCAACCGCAGTAGGGGAGTGCAAGGCGATACATCGCCGTGTGTACAGAGGCCACTATCTCTGCGATGGTGGTTTCTTGGTTTTGCTCTATACCTACGATAGTGCACACTTCGACCGCAAAGGTTCATCGATCACTTGCACCTTTTCCTTTTGTTCCTCTTCTCAAGCGATGCACCTCTCTTGGTTATAAGCTTGCCAGTATCAGCGCTGAAAATATTGTTATAATAACGATGTTCCGCACTTTGCCTGAACGAAGTTATGGAGCGAGTGAACGCGTGTCGCAATACTCTGTGAGATTCAGGCCTAGTTATGCTCAGCAATGCTTTGCGCCATAAGTAGAGCCAGCACCTCAAGAGTGCGGTATAATAGACCTATGCAACCACTCAAAAAGCGCGCCGCACAGCTCCTCGCCGATATTCTCGATGCGATTCGTCGTTTGCAAATTACGGACAAAGCTACTCAGCTCACTCAGCTCGAGGCGCAGCTGGCCGACTCGCAAATTTGGGCCAATCCAGCCCACGCTCAGCAAGTGTCACGCCAGGCAGCAGCCCTGCGGGGGCAGATAGAGCCATGGCGAGTGTTACAGGCTCAGGCGAGCGACATTGTGGAGCTCATGGATCTTGGCGATGATTCAATGATACCAGAGTTCGAGCAGCAGCTTGCTGCCCTCGAGCACGACTACCAAGCGCGCCACCGTGACCTCCTCTACAGTGGTGAGCACGACGACCAACCGGCTATTATCAAGATCAGTGCCGGGGCCGGTGGTACCGATGCACAGGATTGGGCAGCGATGCTCGAGCGGATGTACCTGCGCTTTGCTGAGCAGCATAGCCTTCAAGCGGAGCTTCTCGAGCGCTCGACGGGCGAAGAAGCGGGCATCAAGAGTGCGACATACAGCCTCCATGGTGCGTATGCCTATGGCCAGCTGCGTAGCGAGCATGGTGTGCACCGCCTGGTGCGGCTCAGCCCGTTTAATGCCGACCATTTGCGCCAGACGAGCTTTGCTCTGGTGGAGGTGATGCCCGAGATCGCTGAGCCTGAGCAGGTGCAGCTTGAGGACAAAGACCTCCGGATCGACGTCTACCGCAGTGGTGGCAAGGGCGGACAGGGCGTTAATACGACCGACTCGGCGGTGCGCGTTACCCATTTGCCAACTGGTATCGTCGTTGCGATTCAAAACGAACGCAGCCAGATCCAAAACCGCGAGACCGCGCTCACTATCCTGCGCTCGCGCCTCGCTCAGCTCCAGCACGAGCAGCAAGCCGCCAGCCTTGCTGACCTCCGCACCGGTGAGTCCGCTAGCTGGGGTGCACAGATCCGCAACTATGTGCTTCATCCCTATACCCTCGTCAAAGACACTCGCACCAAACACGAAGCCCACGACGCCCAAGCTGTCCTCGACGGCGCCATCGACGGCTTTATCGAGGCGTATCTGGCGATGGGGGTGGGGGAGAAGTAATAAATATACAGGCAAGAACAGTGCCTTGAGTGGTATACTAGACCATCTTATAATGTACGACAAAAATAGATCAAAATAGCATCTATCTGTGGTAATAAGTGGTACAATAAGGGCATATGAGAGAAACTGATTTTTCCATCAAGCAATTGGTGGCATATTGCCTTGATTATGCAAATTTAACAGCATCACCAACGTTGATGCGGCCAATCAGCACACATCTGATCCCAAGGGAGCTAATCGATCTTGATCGTATTATTTTTAGCAATACAGACGGATACTCTTTTGATTTGCGTACGGCAATCAGTCAGAAGGAATACAGTAGCCTAGAGGAAGCAGAGATTGAAGCGCTTCGGCAGGTCATTGTACGAGATACACCGATTGCTGAGGCAATTGCTAAGATTGATAGAAAATTTCGTGTCAATGGTTATACAAAGCAGGTCGTGCTCGAAACTGGCTTTGTTGATTTTCGAGCTAAGAAGATCAAGCGAGCATTTTTTGCAAATAATACAGAGGAGGAAGAAGGGGACGAGCTTGAAAAGTTCTCTCGTGCACTGATACGAATTCCTATTCAGCTCTCAGTAAAGCCTGATCAATACAGCACTCGAGTCAATATTACGCTATTGGATGAAAGTGTTTCTATTCTTGTTAACCAATTTCGAGATTGCATTCCGCAGGAAGACTTCGATGAGCTATTCTCATACATTGCTGAGCTGGAGGTAGAGGAAAGGCATTATTTACCACTAAAAAAGCAGTTTATCGAACAAGTCTGGAGTAGATTTTTTGCTATTCTTCATAGGATTGGCGCAGAAGCGCTGACTGAGACGCCAAACTATACAGAATGCCGTATTATGCTGGTGAGCAAAGCAAACTACTTTTTGTCAGAGGACCTTGATGTAATGACAAAGCTGGACGAACAATCCCTTATAGACACAGCGATAAGTAGCTTCATATCTAGTGACCAGATGGATATCGAAGAAGCGGTTGATGACAAAGGTGAAACGGAGATATTCTTCCCATTTTCGTATGATAAGTGGCAGTTACGGACACTTGGTATTATTAAGAATAAAGCAGTTATTGTTGAAGGTCCTCCTGGTACTGGTAAGTCGCAAACAATTGCAAACTTGCTTGTGCATCTAGCAGCAACTGGCAATAAAGTCCTCTTCGCTAGCCAAAAAGACCAAGCAGTTCGTGGTGTAAAAGACAAGCTCAAGGAGCTCGCAATACCGTTTTTGTTTGGCTATATTCCAGACAGAGAATCGCGCCTTCATTCAGAAAACGACGAGAGAGATAGTGCGGCAAATACACTGGTATCGCTCGATAGAGAGTTTGAAAAGAGAGCACTGTTGCCCGACCAAAAAGTCCCACTAACCTTGATTAGTGGTTTTAAAGAAAAGTTTAATGACCACGCTGCAATAGAACGCAAAATATTTGCCATTACAAATGAAATGAATGCCTTAGCAAAATATAAGGATTTTGCTGATTGCTCGATGACAGAAGAGCAATACGATGAGCAGGTAGATTACATCAAAAAACTGATTACTGTCACACAACAAGCTAACCAGTTTGAGCAAGACCACCAGACATATGTTGACCAGAAAGACAGAGCATACCAAGACCTAGAAATTACACTAGATGCTGAAATCGAGACAATTGCAGCTATTATCAAAAAGTGTGAGGAAATTCTACCTGAGCGATCAGGTTTTATTAATAAAACAATCATTAATATTAAGCTCGCAGCAATACTCAAGACTACTGCTAAGGATCTTGCGCAGGAGATATATCGAGATATTGAAGCAGTTTTGTTTGATGATAGTCTGACAAAAACGCAAAAACTAAAACAATTGCGTCTCCTGAAGGACTATTTTGTGTATAGCAACCTTGTTGCACAAAAAGACGATCTCATGTCGATGGGCAAAGACAGCTTCTTGAAGAATCGAGGCATTCTTGCTGCACTTAACAAACTTATCAAGGCGGAGGGTAAAGAGCAGGTATTTGATCATATTGCATCTTATCGCCAGCTGCAGCAAGAACTTGATGGTTTGCGGCGCTCGATTGACTCTAATGCACAGCATGGGTATGGGACAGTCAATGATATACGCAAAGCGATCTGTGACTTGCGAAAGTTTTATCGAGAAGACACGATTGGTTTTGTGCGCAATAGGGTGCTTGCTAATCTGGATGAGCTAAAGCAATCAAAGGAAACTCGGTCTAAACTAAGGCAAATAGCACGCTCTTTGACAAAAAGCAAAAAAGCATACCGGACATTCGATAAACTCAAGCATGATCAACACAACTTTGATGTGATGTCGGATGTATTACCAATTTGGATGATGTCGCTTGACGATGTGAGCCGTATTATTCCTCTGCAAGCTGGAGCTTTTGATTATGTTGTTATCGATGAAGCATCGCAGTGTAATCTCGCATACGCACTCCCAGCAATGTTCCGTGCGAAGCATGTTATATTCTTTGGCGACAGCCTCCAAATGCGCGATACAAATACGCTCTTTAAGTCGAATGAGCAACTCACTGCAATTGCCAAGAAGCATGCGGTACCTGAGCAATTTCAGATAAAAGCAGAAGAAGATACAATTAAGTCGATTATGGATATTGCAGGGCTCGCAGGGTTTAAGACGGCAGTACTGAAGAATCACTATCGATCACCCAAAGAGCTTATTGGGTTTTCGAATCAGAATTTTTATGAAAAAGTTGGTCGCGCACTAGATGTCGTCAATGATAACATTTTGACCTACCAAGATACAAACCGTGTCTTGCTTAATCATGTGATAGATGTTGATCCACGGCTGGAGGACTCGGTAAAAACAAACCACTCAGAGGCAAGATATATTCGTCGGCTTATCCAAGATATCCGCAAGGATAAGCGATTAAAAAACAAATCGATAGCGGTCCTCACCTTTTTTAATGAACAGGCAGAGCTACTAGCTCGAGAGATTGATGATGATTCGATAAAGATATCAACGATTGAAGGCATCCAAGGAGATGAGCGAGATATCATCATTTATTCGTTTGTTATTACCGATCCAACCAGTGGCAAGAGGCGCTACCAAGCGCTCACTGGCGAAGGTGGTGAAATCAAGAAGAGCGCAAACGAAGGGCGAGTGAATGTGGCGTTTAGTCGTGCGCGCCAACAAGTCCACTGCGTGACATGTATACCACCAATAAGCTGGCCGGATGGTGTATGGATCAAGAAGTATCTCGCATATGTAGATGCGCATGGTTTTGTAAGACGCCACGAAAAGAGCGAGCTACAATTTGATTCAAAGTTTGAAGAAGATGTGTATGACTATCTTATGAATAAACTATCGCCAGAAGACTATCTTATTCAAACACAAGTTGAAAGCTGCGGGTTTAAAATTGATCAAGTAATTACCGATATAAAAAGTGGCAAGAAGCTGGCTATTGAGTGCGATGGGCCAACCCATTTTGAGCATGGAGATGGTCAAGTATACGTCCAGAGTGACTGGGAGAGGCAAAGTGTACTTGGGACGGCTGGTTGGAGTTTTTATAGGATATCATTTTTTGATTGGTATAACATGAGAGATAATGCACGTCAAGATCTTGTACAATATATCGCTGACTACTTTGTAGGTGATATTGATCGCCAAGATATGCCAATCATTCATGATCTACAACAAAAATGCACCCTCCCAGCAGATAAAAGACAAGATGTCTACAAAACACGCATAAAACAATCGCATCAATATACTAACGCGGAAGAGGTGCAACAAGAAACAGTTAGCTCTAATACACCTGATGCACGTAACAAGCACACCTTCACTGTTGGAGACAGGGAAGTAGACCAAAATCAATTCGATTGGTATCTATCTTCTCGTATTGGGCAGATGATCAAGATTCGATACCAATCAACACGCTCGGGGAGTGCCCGCTCATTTCGAGAGCTAACGCTATACAAATACGATGCGACATATCTATATGCTGCAAAGCAAGGGGTAGATCGCCCATATCGATACCGTCGAGATAGGGTTGTTGAGTTCCGAAAATAAGATGAGGGATGGTGCTTGGCTATATTTTGTTTGATCAACCACTCCTTTCTCGCTCCATCCCTCAGCCATATGCTATACTGGTATAGTGATATTGTTAGACAGAGTAACCAAACGGTATGATAAGGATGCCAAGCCGGCGCTCGATCGGGTGAGCTTGCATGTTGAGCCCAATGAGTTCGTCGTTATTATTGGTACGAGCGGGGCGGGCAAGAGCACGTTGCTCAAGCTCCTTACCCGCGAAGAGAAGCCCACAACGGGTAAGATTGTGGTCGGTGGTATCGACTACGACACCCTTAAGGATAAGCATATTCCACTGCTGCGCCGCAAGATTGGTGTGGTGTTTCAGGATTTCAAGCTGTTGCCGCAGCGCACGGTGTTTGAGAACGTTGCCTTTGCGCTGGAGATTGCAGGTATGAGCAACCGCGAGATCAAGAACACAGTACCTAAGGTGATCGATCTCGTCGGCCTCCGGGGTAAAGAGAAGCAATTTCCGCACCAGCTCAGTGGTGGTGAGCGCCAGCGCGTGGCGATTGCCCGTGCCGTTGTGCGCCAGCCCAAAATTCTCATTGCTGATGAGCCCACTGGTAACCTTGACCCTAAGCACAGCTGGGATATCGTCCGTTTGCTCGAGAAGATTAATAAATATGGCACGACCGTGCTGCTGACTACCCACAATGTCGAGATCGTTAACCGGCTCAAGCGCCGCGTCATCACCATTGAGCATGGCAAGATCACGCATGACCAAGCCAGAGGGAGTTACCGCCAATGAGCCGCCGCAAAGATACCGCCCGCGCCCTGATGCAGCAAAAGCGCCGTCGCCGCCAGTGGTTGACGTTTGTCCGGATGTGCCGCTACGGCATCAACAACTTTAGCCGCAACGCGTGGCTGACGGTTGCTGCGACACTTGTGATGACGATTACACTGCTTATTGTCTTTACTACCTTTGTTGCGCAGCGCTCGCTGGCCGACACCGCTCAGGCTATCAACAAGGATATCGACCGCTCGATCTACCTCCGCCCTGATGTCTCGGAGGAGCGCGCTCAGCCGGTGCTAGTAAGTTTGCGCCGCCTGAGCAACGTCGAGTCAGTCCGCTTTATTAGTACTGAGGAAGCCAAGGAGCAGTTTGCCAAGGCTAATAAGGACGATGAGGCTAAACTGAACGCCCTTAAGGAGGCGACGAATTCACTGCCTGCGACGATCCGTATCACGCTGCACGACAATAACGACACATCGCAGCTGATAGATTTCGTCAATACCAATTCTGCGCTCAAACCACTGATTAGCGCCACCCAAACGCCAACCTTTATGAGCCAGCGGCGCAACGGTACGACACGCATCGCAGAGTGGACGCATATGTCGCAAAAAGCTGGGGTGGCTGCCAGCGTGCTCTTTATCGCTATCTCTTTCTTGATCATTTTCAATACCATCCGTATGGCAATCTTCAACCGGCGCGATGAGATCGAGATGATGAAGCTGATCGGTGCCGACCGGGGCTTTATTCGAGGGCCATTCCTCGTGGAGGCAGTGGTATATGGGGTGATTGCCGCAGTGATCGCAACCACGCTTGGCATCATTACGCTATTCCTCTCGGGCAATTCGCTCAAGAAGTGGGGAGTCGCTCTCCAGCCCACGATTGATATGGCAGCATCCTACTGGTGGCTCATTGCCCTGGTGATGATGGCACTAGGCGCATGCATTGGCGTCATCTCATCGCTGGTGGCCACTCGCCGTTACCTAAAGATTTAGCATTGATACAAAGGAGGCCCGTGTTGACAAAGCACACACCGCTTGTTACCATAAGAAATATGAAACAATCCACCACATCTGTTTCGTGTGCCCACACTGCTGTGGCCGCACCCAAAAAAACCAAGGGGCTTGCCACCAAGTCGGTCATTGTGGCAGCTGCCGTAATTATGGCGCTCAGTACGCCAGTTAGCACCTACCTCGGAGTGACCACCGGGACTGCCTCGGCCGTGTCGCAGGAGGAATACCAGCGACAGATCGATGCGCTCAATAAGGAGATTGGGCAGTATCAGTCGCAGGCTAAGGAGCTGAACGAGAAGGCGAAGAGCTTGCAAAATGAACTCGAGGTCTTGTCGAAGCAGAAGGCGATGATCCAAGCGCAGATTGATATCAGCCAGAAGAAGCACGACCAACTGCAGGAGAAGATTGCCCAGACCAAGCGCGACATCAAGGCCAACCAAGACGCCTTGGGCGACACGCTGGCCGATATGTACGTCGACCGCACCATTAGCCCGCTGGAGATGCTGGCCAGCAGCCGGAACCTTGGTGACTATGTGGTGGAGCAAGATCGCCGCGATAGCATCCAGACCACGCTGAGCGAGACGATTACCCGGGTCAATAAGCTCAAAAAGCAGCTAGAAGAGCAAAAGAAGGAAGTTGAGCGTGTCCTGGCAGACCAAAAGAATGCCCGCGAAGCCCTCGCCGCCAAAGAGCGTGAGCAAGCTGACCTCCTTGCCCGCACCCAAAATGAAGAAGCAAACTACCAAAAACTCACCGCCGACCGCGAGAGTGAGAAAGCCCGCGTCCAAAAGGCGCAGCAGGATGCCATCCAAGCGGCCATCCGCAACGCTGGCGGTGGTGGTTCACTTGGTATTACCTCTGGTGATGGCTCGATGGGTGGCTACCCATGGGCTGGCGGCTGTACCGTTGATGCCAATGCGCTGTCGCACGGTGGCGCATCTGGTGGTGGCGAAGACCCACTGGGCTATGGCTGCCGTCAGTGTGTAAGCTACACCGCCTGGAAGACTTACCAAAAGACTGGCTACGCACCACGCTACTGGGGCAATGCCAATATGTGGCCGGCTGCTGCGCGTAATGCTGGCTTCTCGACTGGCCGTACTCCACGAGCTAACGCCCTTGGCGTCATCTCGGCAGGGCAGTATGGGCACATCGTCTACATCGAAGGCTACGATGCCGGTAGCAACACTGTCCGCATTAGCCAGTTCAATTACTTCAACGCCGGCGGCCCTGGCTGGGGTCATTATAGCGAAATGACGGTGCCTGCCAGTACGTACGATACGTATATCTATCTGTAGGAGAGAATACATAGCGCAAACGACCACCTAAGTAACGGTGGTCGTTTTAGTCGTTTGTGGTAGGCGAGAGCTTATAGGTTTACGCTGCAGATAGGGTGGGCTGGTGCGGGGCTTCGGTTTGGGCGATGGTTATATCAGGGGTAGTGCTCGTCTCGGGCGGGCCAACCCGGTACCCATACTGGTTATACTCTGTACCAATCGGGTCATCCCTCTCGCAGCGCCGGAGGGGCTGGGTATCAGTGGGCAGCTGGGCAATGTAGCTGTTGCTAAAGGCGGTGCGTGTATCGGCCTGAGCCATCTGAGCCAGCAGGGCAAAGAGCTCTTTGACGTTGCTAACCGCCTCGCTCGTGCTGGGTGGCTTCTCGCCACCATAGATAAAGCCGTGCTGCTCCTGTGCTAAGAGATCTTGATCAAAACCGTAGCTGCAATCGCAGCAGTCAAGGCAGCGCTCGTAGAAGTAGTGCACCGCGTAGGTAATCTCGCTATGTGTGATGGTGATGGGCGGCTGGTCACCACGGGCACTATTTCTCATCCCGGCAATAATGCGTGTGAGGCTGTCGATGATACCGTGGAGGATTTGCTCGCGCTGGTGGCGTTCGCGGTCGATGATACACATCACATCGAGCTCCTCATTGCTACGGCATGGAGCAGTCGGCAATTCGGCAACAAGCGCAAGATAACCAACCTGACTAGCCCGAGAAGAAGTGCGCTCAGCAAGCAGTTGTAAGTCGCTCTCAACAGTGGATGGTAATGGGCAAACAGGCGCTGCTTCTGAGCTGACAACGGCAAGAGACATTAGATAACCTCACTCGTTTTGATTAAAGAATGGTAATTGTCTATTATACGAGGATGAGGCAAAAATGCAAGGGGGTTGGATCCTTGGTGTGCTATTAACATTCTTTTGCCACACCGCCCGAGCGTAGTATAATACCATAGTATGGTACAGAGTGACACAACGAGCGCGAACCGCTCGAAATATGACTATGATGAACCAAAAAAGCTGACCATCTCGCAGCTCACAGCCTTGCTGGTGGCGGTGCTGCTGCTGGGGGCTGGCTTTATGGCAGGGATGTATGCCGACAAGCTCTATGCGGCGATTGCACCAGTCTTTGGCTTCAAAGTGTCAGCCGATAGCATCGACCTCAGCAGTGTGCAGCAGACCTATCGCAAACTCAAAGCAGAATATGATGGTAAACTGGACGACACCAAGCTGATCGATGGCGCTAACCGTGGCCTAGCTGCAGCTACCGGCGACCCCTACACCACCTATATGGACAAGCAAGAGACCGAGCAGTTCGACCGTAGCCTCAATGGCGAAGTGAGCGGCATTGGCGTGGAGATCGCATCGCGGGGTAACCACGCTACAGTAGTGCGCGTCGTCGATGACTCACCAGCGGCCAAAGCAGGCCTGCGGGCCGGCGATATCTTCCGCAGTATTAATGGCCAATCGGTGGTGGGGCAGAACTCTGAGGTAGTGGCAAGCAAAGTGCGGGGCGAGGCTGGCACGACCGTCAAGCTCGTGATGCAGCGTGAGGAATCGACCGAGGAATATACCATCGTCCGGGCCAAGGTGAGCGACGCCAGTGTCCGTAGCCAGATTCGCGACGGCGTGGGTATCCTCACCATTACCCGGTTTGATGACCAAACTGGCCGACTCGCCCGCCAAGCGGCAGAGCAGTTCGTCCAGCAGGGGGTGCGGGCGGTGGTGCTCGACCTACGCGACAACGGTGGCGGCTATGTAACGGCTGCTCGCGAGGTCGCAAGCCTGTGGCTTGAGAACAAAGTCGTAGTAGTAGAGAAGTCTGGCGACGTCGTGCGTGACACCGTGCACAGCAGTGGCCAGGCGCTGCTCAAAGGAATGAAGACAATCGTCCTCGTCAACGGCAATAGCGCCAGTGCCAGTGAGATCGTAGCGGGGGCACTGCACGACCATAAGGCAGCGACATTACTCGGCGAAAAGACCTTCGGCAAGGGTACGGTGCAGAAGCTATTTGATCTACCCGACGGCCGTAAGCTCAAGATCACCGTGGCGCGTTGGTATACCCCAAGTGGCCGCAATATCTCGCAGGGCGGCATTGCGCCAGATACTGAGGTCAAAATGAGCACCGATGACCGTAACGCTGGCCGCGACCCACAGCTCGATAGCGCACTGCAAAAGTTTGCAGAGTAGACATATATCCAACAAAATACAAACGATTGTTCGCTAAAAGTATTGTATTTGTTCTAAATCTACGCTACCATAAAGGCATATGGACAGGCGAAAGAAGATTCTCTTGGTAGAAGACGACACCGCGCTGCTAGCGGTGTATCGCTCGCGGCTCGAGCTGGAGGGCTTTGCGGTGAGCGAAGTGCACAATGGTGAGGATGCGCTCTCGGCAGTGGTCGACGTTCGGCCCGATCTCATCTTGCTTGATGTGATGATCCCTAAGATCAGCGGCTTCGATGTGCTCGATATTTTGCGTAACACCCCAGACACTACCAACGTCCGCGTTATCATGCTGACGGCGCTGAGCCAGCCCAAGGACAAAGAGCGGGCCAAGCAGCTGGGAGTGGATGACTACCTCGTCAAGTCGCAAGTGATGATTGGTGACGTAGTGGCCCGCATTAAGTATCACCTGGGCATGAGCCAAGAATAACAGAGGCCAGAGGGCTGTCGAACAAAGCGTGCAGCGATCCCTTGCTTCTGAGTGATTTTTCTTCAGCATTGTTTCATGGTATTATAAAAAGATGACGGAAAAATATTCGGCATCACTCCCACCACGGCAGCCTGAGTACCTCTTGACCCAGCCAATCACGACGGACGGCACGCCAAAAGAGTGTGCAACTCATCCCGATACGCACAGTATTCCCAAGCGCGACGATGTGCCGCAGCATCTGTGGAATGTCTTGCGCAGCAGCGGTCAGCTCGACGAAGGGTGGATTGATAGAGAGATTATCGACAAGGATGGCACGGTGCTAGTGCGGATGACTAAGCTAGTCAACCGAAGCAATATCCATCAGCTCGAGAAATGTGTACCGCTCGCGGTGCTGCAGGAGCAAAACATTGACTTCACTAATGCATACCTGCAAAGAGCCTATGGTGTGATGATGGAGGATGGCAAGCTGCAGCCCGTTGCTGATACCACTCATACTACTCACCAGAATGACTCAACTGATGAACAAGAAACAGAAATACTGCCCACTCAAAGTGACAATACATATGATCATCTCGATGGGGATAGCGCTCGCCGATTAGTCGGGAGTGTGGCAGCAAAAGCGAGCGACGGAGAGGTGGATAATAGCCTACTGGTGCGGCGAGCGCTAAAACGATAAAGTGGTAGACACGTCAGACAGGGAGCAATATAGGCTACCCTCAAATCTTTTGACTATATGACAACAGAGGTAGCGTGAAAGTTATTGATCGTAATCCGGATCATCGGATCCATACATAGCTTCAAGCTTTGCACGTATGGCGCTTTCCTCACGCTCATGCGATGGTAGCTCAGGGCGCTGCCAGTGCCGCATCTTGTCTAAGTATTTGTCTGTCATCAGATTTTTGAGTGCAATGGTTGCGAGCTCTGTTTGCCGTTTGATGCGGCGGATTGGCTCGCGGAGGGCACGATCATCTATTTTAATACCATGCTGCAGTGCTTCGTCAGTAATAGTAATGTGCTGGTGGGTTTTGCGTACGACATCGTCGATGACCATTTCGAGCTCTGGTTCACGAAGCTGGTTGCTCATATCCTTATACCAATGCCAGTCGATGGTACAAGAATCACGACCTCGAAAATGGTTGGGTGGCTGTTTGGCAAGCTCGGCTTGTATAGTAGGATCTAGGCGGCCACAAAGCCAATCAACAGTTAACGAGGGCTTCTGGAGTATATAAAAGTCATGTCGCAGCGTATCTCCTTTGTTCAAGTTTTTCTCACTGTACGGTATACCAAGCTCGTGGTGCATGTTAAAATTCCATACACCAACGCCGTCAGGAGGGCTCATTGTTTCTGGCATGTTGCCCTTTTCTATATCGTTGTATAAGAGCTGGTGCGTGCTGGCTAGTGGGAGGATAACAAGCTTGCCAGCTATACCACCTACGTGCACTCGTATGTAGTCTTTGGCTGAGGCTTCTTTACTGTGGCTGCTTGCCTCGTCTGCAACGGTCCATTGTTGGTTTCTTTTGTCGTACATAATACAGTGATTATAGGGTAATATATGACGCATTACAAGTAGCTTGTGTAATATAGTATGAGTGACCGAGCAATAGCAAGAAAAGAACCGCTCTTTGTGAGCGGCTTTTTCGCTTGCATGTGCGCTATAAAACACTTACGCTGCGCTAACGCACACCTGGGTGCGTGGCTGGGTCTTGCCAGTGAAGGTAGACTTCTTGACCTTCTTGAAGCTGACGACACCACTGTGAGCGGCGTGGATGGTGTAGTTGCGGCTCATGTATGTGCCAGGGCCGGCGATCTTCGTAGCGCCTGTCTGGCGGACGAGGACTTCACCAGCGTTGACCTGCTGGCCACCGAAGCGCTTGACGCCAAGGCGCGCCCCAGCGTTATTGTGGACGTTCTTGCTTGAGCCACCTGCTTTGACTTTTGACATATCACTCCTTTAGCTAATATAAACAATCTATACGATTATACGTGAGGGCGCGGGCGAAGTCAAGCGGTGTGGATTGAATAGCAGCCGTAAGAATGCCGACTGTTATAACGCGAGAGAAGAGAGCGGCAAGAGGAGTGCACAAGCGAGCAAGACATTGAGCTGTAGGCCTGACAAAAAGGGGACAAAACATAGACAGTGACGCAGTATTAACTGAGCAGAGTTGGATAGCTGGCGCTATGGTGGTATAATTAGCTATATTATAGATTGCAATAATGATATGAAAAAGGAGTGATGATGGCAGGACGATATGATAAGCCCGGATCGCAGGGTGAGTGGCCGTATTCGGGCAGTGGACCGAGTGGTAGCTCGGAGACTAAGGCAGGTTTGGCGCGACTTGAGGCGCTTCGATATGTTGATGAGAGTAATTTGCCGTCAGGGCAGGGGGAGGAAGGTGCTCGGCAGGGTGCTCCTGCGCCCACTGCAGCTGAGCTTCGAGAGAGATTAAAGGGAATTGCTGGTTCTACCAAGTCTAGCGAGTCGACAGGGCCACAAGATCGGGATCAAATACTCGCATCGCTTCATGGTAAAACAGGCACACAAGAAGCACCAGTGTCTTCTCTGGATGCAACCGAAGTACCGCCAACTGTTGCTGAGATTAATACAAAAGCGGTTGAAGTCGAGGAGAAGTGGCAGACTGAGAGGGAACTACGCGAAACATTAGTAGCCGTTGCAAAAGCCAAGGAGCAACTAGAAGCGCTCCAGGCGGAAATGGCACGAGCAGAAGAATACAATCAAGCAATTGACCCAGGTGCTGTGCGAGAGATAGTAGGGAACGTACATAAATCTCTAGAAGGAGTCAACTCCTATTTTCTCGATAAAGCGGCAACAATTGTTGGCACTGCAGCGCATCAAGACGCAGTCGCCTTGGAAGGTATGCACAAACAATATAACGAGTTAGGGTAGTAGCTCTAATCTTCGCCCACAAAGGTCTCAGCGGATATAGCCGAGACCTTTTATTTTAGTGAATATTATTTTACTTCCACCACCAACAACTCCCGCGCTACTACCTGATTCTCGCGGTAATAACAGAGGTCGGTGGGGCGGACGTGCTGAAGTAGGCGGCGCCGGTAGCCCAGGTGCTCGAGCTGGGTGATGAGCGGCAGGTGAGTAAACTGCCCGTCGCTGCCGCGCCAAGCGGGCACCGCAATAACCAGTGGTGTGCCAGGGCTCAGCTGGGGACGAAGATTAGTGAGAAAATGGCTGATGATATGGTTGCAGGTGGTACGCACAGCGCTAAGCTTGGCAGGAGCGGGTGGGGCAGAGAAGGGCTGACCAAGGTATGTCTCACAGACAACGGCGCTGAGCCGCTGGGCGTCTGCCCACTGATGAGTAGTGGCATCAGCCTGAGTAACGTCCTGCACCGCGCCAGGAGTAGCCGCGGCAGAGCGGCGCTGCAGCCAGGCGAGGTTCTCATTGGTGTAGCTGACCATCTTGGGGTTGAGGTCGCTGCCGCACACATCGTAGCCCAGGAGGAGCGCCTCTTGCAAGACAGTGCCAGTGCCGCAGAAGGGGTCGAGCAGCACGGGGCGCGGCGCTGAGTGCTCGGTCGTAGGTGAAGGCTGCACTAGTGGCCCAGCCATATTAACCATCATGCGGGCGAGCTTGGGTGGCAGCATACCGACGAAGGCATCGGTGCGCGGGCGGGCTTGGTCGCGTGCGGCCAGGGCAGAAATGTTTTGCGCGCCAACACTCTCCGCCACAATAACGCGCCCATCCTGGGCTCGCACTACTAGCAGCTCGATATGATGCGGTGAGCGACCAAGCTTGTTGTGGTGGCTGGTGGCGGTGTTGAGTGCCGGAGCGGCGTTGGGGATGAGGCGTAGGCTCGTGCCAGAAGCGCGCAGCTTTGCCTTGAGAATAAGGCCAGTCTTTTGCACCTCGCGGGCGGTGGCAGAGAAGCCATAGGCACTGATGCCAAGCGTAATCTTGTGCGACGCGCCCTGCCACTGCGCGCTATAGTGGCGGACAATCTGCCGACTCACCGCCAGCCAGTTACCGCGCAGCTCTAACACCACCCGGCCCGCCTTTTGGCTGCCACCCAGACGCTCAAAGGCGAAATTATCAGAGGTAATAGTAGCGGCCTGCGCTCCAAACCAACGCACCGCCGCCCCGCCATACAAACACTCCAGCTCCGCCACGCCGAGGGCCGGCTGCCGGCCAAGAATTGCAATATACATATGCCTAGTATAGCGCAAAAGTGGGTAAGAATGGAGGGAATAAGCAACCGGCCCGAGAATTGACAAGAGCGACCAGGAGGCATATCATACGCCTATGACATCATATTACACAATAGCCCGCCTTCTCACCTATGATGACAGGCGTTTTGTCGGTATGGGGTGGGAGATTGATTGGCCATGGATTCATCAACCTGACAACCCGAAGAGTCCCTACCTGTCATTTGGTGATGCACGCTGCCCGTGGGCGATTGAGGTTGGTGTCTGTATCGCACCGCGCGATAAGTCAGTCCGTGAGAAGATGGACATCTCCCCTAATCAGGATGTTGGCGTGGGCACGACCGAGCCAGGGCGCTATATCCTCACGGTGTGTTCTCAGTCATTTTTGGATGATCCTGCTGGTGCAGAGTATTTTGATGGCGACCCAGTTAAACCACTAGTCATGCCCCAGCTTGACTTCGTCGAGATAGCGGAGTTTGTCGAGGCGAAGCTTGCAGCATACCGGCATGTCCCAACGGTCGATGACCCATTCGGAACCGACAGAGAATTCTATGAAGCGACGAAAGACTGGCTGTACGACACCGAGTACGACGAGTGGACGGCTTATGAGGCGACGATTGCGTGCCCGGCGAGTATGCTGGAGTAGCTGCAATCCGCTTCGTGGTATAATATACCCTAGCTATGCAGAAATATATGAAAAAAATGAAACAGCTGTCCTTCCGCACCTGGCTGAGTATTATGACGTTTGTGCTGATCGCCTTGATTCTATTCTTGTCGCGGCACGAGCTTCTCCAGGCGTGGCACTTGCTACAGCAGGTCAATATATGGGTGTTGATTGCCGTCTTCCCGGTGGCGGCGCTGGGGTACTTGGCAGCGGGTGAGATGATCTTCTCATATCTGCGGCAAAAGGGCTTCGTGCGCGATGTGAGCCCCTTTGCGTTGATGCGCTTGTCGCTGGAGCTGAACTTCGTCAACCATGCCTTTCCCAGTGGCGGCCTGAGCGGTATATCATACGCCAACTGGCGCCTGCGCAAATACGGCGTCTCGACGGGGCGGGCGACGATGGCCCAGATGGTGCGCTATGTCATGGGCTTTGTGGCGGTAGTATTGTTCTTGGCGGTAGCAGTGGTGATAGTGACGATCGATAGCGGCGTGAACCGCTGGATTATCTTGATGAGTGGGGGGCTGGTATTTTGCTTGACGATGATCACGCTACTGGGAGTATATTTGCTGACGAGCCAGCAGCGGCTCCACAAGGCAGCGCATCAGGTCACGCTGACAATCAACGGCCTAGCGCGGCGCATCCTGCGGCGCACAAAGCCAGTGATGGACGAAGCTGCGGTGCGGCGCTACTGCGACGACCTTCATACTGACTTCCTCGAGCTGCGGCGCGACAAGAAGCTGCTGTGGCAGCCCTTTGTCTGGAGTATTATCTTTACGATTATGGAAATCTTACCCTTCTGGATGACCTTCCAATCGCTGGGGGTATCGGTCAATCCAGCATCGATCCTGATCGCCTATGGCGTGGCTACAACAATGGCGGTGGTGGTCGCTACCCCTGGTGGAGCTGGTGCATATGAGGCGGTCATGGTGGGGATCTTGGCACTCTCGGGTGTGAGTCAGGGCCAAGCCATCGCTGGGACGATGCTCTACCGCGTGATTGCCATCGTGACTACACTGGTGTTTGGCTATGCATTTTACCAACTAACCATCATGCGCTATGGACGCGACAAACCTCCCACCGCTGAGCGTTAGCGATTTCCTCACCTGTGCGAGCGAGGTGTTGGAGGGGGCGTTTCCGGTACTGACGGTCGAGGGCGAGGTAGCCAGTATGGCGGTGCGCCAGGGGAAGTTTGTCTTTTTTGACCTCAAGGACGAGACAGGCAGCGTGAGCTGCTTTATGATGGTGTGGCAGCTCCGGGTGGCGCTCGAGGATGGCATGCAGGTAGCAGTGCAAGCCGTGCCCAAGCTCACGGCGCGCGGCAAATTCAGCCTGACCGTGCAGCAGGTGCGACCAGTCGGGCAGGGGAGCATTAAGAAAAACTTCGAGCTGCTGCGCCAGCGCCTTGGCGCGGAGGGGCTCTTTGCTCCAGAGCGCAAGCGACCAGTACCCGAGTGGCCCGAGCACATTGCTGTGGTGAGCAGCCCCCAGGCAGCGGGGTATGCCGACTTTATGACCATCATTGGCCAGCGCTGGGGCGGCATGCAGGTCGATGTCTATGCAGTGCCAGTCCAGGGTGCTGGCGCGGCCGACCGGATCATCCGCGCCATTGAGCGCTGCAACCGCCAGGCAACCGTGCCGCAGGTGCTGGCGATTGTGCGCGGTGGTGGCAGCGCCGATGATTTGCAAGTCTTTAACGACGAAGCGCTGGTGCGGGCGATCGCTGCAAGCCGCGTGCCAACGGTGGTCGGGGTGGGGCACGACACCGATGAGACGTTGGCCGACCTCGCCGCTGACGTTCGGGCTGTGACGCCAACCAACGCTGCTCAGCTCATCACACCTGATGCCATGGCAGTGCAAGCGCGACTAGCCGAACAGTTACAGGCAATGAAGCGAACGATTATTGCCACAGCAGATGATGAGCTAGTATCGGTGCAGCATCAACTGGCCGAAGCTCGGGCAAGGCTAGCCAGGCGGCAGCAGGCACTTGAGCAGCAATGCGCAGCGCTGCAGGCCCGGCTCCGGCTGTATAACCCCACAGCGACCTTGGCGCGTGGCTATGCCCTGGTGCGCGGCCAAGCCGCCGTCGGCCAGGCGATCACCATCGAGCGATATAGCGATATGATAACAGCGGAGGTAACCCATGTCGAACGCAAAACAACCACCAAAATCAGCTAAAACAACCACCACGCCCAATGCCAGCACTCGGCGCACGTCATCAGCTACTCGAGCCAAGCGCACCACCCTCAGCGATGACGACCAGCTGGCGATGGCCCTCGCAGCAGAGGGAATCACGCCGGATTATAGTCAGACCAGCAGTGTATCGGCCGCCTCATCAGCGCCGCAGCCTGACCAGCAGAGCAACGCAGATAACCCTTCACTGCGTGAGCAAATGGAGCAGTTGGAAGAAATCTTGGCGTGGTTTGACAGTGATGAGTTTGAGCTCGAGGCGGCGGTAGAACGCTACCAACAGGCTGCACGCGTTGCCGAGCAGATCGACCAACGCTTGACAGAGATCAAAAACAAAGTAACCATCATCACAGAGGACGCAGCCGCCTGATGATGTGGTGGGCACTCCTCGTCATCATCCTGCTGTTTTGCGTGACGGCGCTGACGGGCGCGCCCTATGTGCCATCGCACCACCGCGATGTGCAGCAGGCGCTGACCAAGCTCTATAGCCTCGGGCCGGAGGATTGCTTAGTGGATATGGGCTCGGGCGATGGCGTTGTCTTAAAGATTGCTCGCCAGCAAGGGGCTTGGGCCTTTGGCGTGGAGCTCAACCCACTCCTCGTCCTGCTCTCGCGCTGGCGTTTGCGTGGCGATGCCAAGGCTATGGTAGTGTGCGGCAATCTCTATCGCACGAACTTTCCCGCTGGCACTACAGTCATTTACACTTTTGGTGACTCGCGCGACATCGCTCGGATGGCTGCCCATGTGCAGCAGCAAGCCACCCACCTCGGCACAGACCTATGGTTCATCTCCTACGCCTTTGCCGTGCCTGGCTGGACACCAGTGCGCGAGCAAGGTGCGCACAAGCTGTACCGGGTGCGAGCAGAGCGCGATACATAAGCTCTGCTAGTCCTCGCTTGATGGATGTATCACAGGTAGCCACAGGGTGCTGGCTGGCTTGAGTGAGTCGATCATCGTAGTAATATCTGCTTGCTCAATACGGCGAGGAAAGTACAGCTCGAGATAGGTGGTGCCTCGATTAAGCTCAACATGAGTGGTGAGCATCTCGTCGGCATGGTGATAGCATAAGCGGTAGGTTTGCTTGTGCGGCGTCTCGACCCAGCGACAAGAGGCTATGCGAGGATCTTTGGTGAGGCCGCCACCTGCCGATGCATGCTGGCCTGGCCACTGCGTAATACCATAGTACCAGCCATCTTTTGCCCGGAAGTTCTGCGTCGTGCGAATAAATGTACCATTATTGCGCTCGTCCTTGATAAGGCGCCGCTGGGCAAGCGTCCCGCTGGCTGGCAGATAGGACGGCTCGAAGTGGGTGAAGTCGATTCGCGTCGCTCGCCAGTGATACACCCCATAGCCAAGTATGCCCAAGAGGAGCACAGCGATGATGGCAAGGCTAATACTGCGTGGTGTTGTGGGGAGACGGAGCTGCTTCATATATTTATGAATAGCACATAGTGCCAATAATGGCAAATCCTTATCCCGCTCTTGTCTATCGCCCCAGGCATAAGTATAATAGGGATATGACGAAGCAATCTTACAAACGACGAAGTTTTCTTAGTGGCAGCACCTTTGCCATTATCGGGCTGGCACTGCTGGTGGTGCTCTTTGGTGGGTTTTCGGCCTGGGCCTACACCAACTATACCGAGGCCAAGAGCAACCTCGATAGCAAAATTACCGCAGCGCAAGCTGAGGCCAAGAAGACGCAAGCAGACGAAGACGAGAAGAAATTTGCCGAGCGCGAGAAGCAGCCGATGCTGCAGTTCGTTGGGCCAGATGACTATGGCCGCCTGACCTTCGACTACCCCAAGACCTGGAGTGCCTACCAAGCCACCGATGTGAGCGAGGGTGGTGGCAAGACGTATGAGGCGTACCTCAACCCCCGTGTGGTGCCACCAGTGACAGACACGCAGAAGATTGCCATTCGGATTAGCATCGAGCAAAAGATCTACGACAAAGCGGTCGCCGACTACGACAGCCAAATCAAAAAAGGCGAGCTGAAGTCGAGCGCCTGGAGCAATGACAAAGGCCTGACGGGCACGCGCCTGGAAGGGAACTTTAGCAAAGATATCCGCGGCACCGCAGTGGTGATCAAGATGCGCGACCGGACGCTCACGGTGCGGACGGATGCCGACGTGTTTAATAACGACTACGAAGCCCTGATAAAAACCATTAAATTTAACGAATAAATATAGAACATTGCGACGATCTGTGCTACAATGCAGCTGGTATGAGCACGGAGGGGAATGCGGTTATGATGAGCGGCGCTTCCTGGGGGGAGGCGTCGCTCTTTGTTGCGGCGGCACACGACCTCAAGTCGCCACTGGCGCTGCTGCGGCAATTGGCGCTGAGCTTGGAGGCTGGGGGCCTGTCGCCTGTCGAGGTGGCCGAGCTAGCCCGGCGGATGGCACTAACCAGCGAGCGGGCCTTGCGCCTCACCACCGACTTAACGCAGTCCACCCGCCTCCACGAGGAATTATTTGGCACCGAGCCGCTCAACTTGGCGTTGGTAGCGCGCGACGTCGTGGCCGAGCTGCAGCCACTCTACGCCGCCAAGGGGCGGCGCCTAGCGGTGCACGTGCCGCGACGGGCAGTGGTAGGTCTTGGCAACCGCGACCTTCTGCGGCGCATCCTGTGCAACTTCGCCGACAATGCACTCCACTACAGTGGCGAAGGCGATGCACCCGTGGTGGTGCGACTCTCCCGGCGAGCTGGCGGCCAGGTAATCCGCCTAGCGGTGCGCGACTATGGCCCAGCTATTGCGCCATCACTCTGGCGGCAATTGGAACAGCGCCTTGGTGTCAGCGCACAGCCATTGCACAGCCGGCCAGGCAGCAGTGGCCTAGGGCTCTACATTGCGGGGCAATTTGCCAGCGCGATGGAGACGCAGATTGGGGCAGTGCGGCACCGCGATGGCGCCACCTTCTACATCGATCTCCAGGCGGTGTATCAACAGAGGTTATTATGACGCAATCGCCACCGCGGGTGTTGGTCATCGACGATGATCAATGGTTTGCTGAGCTGCAGCTTGCGGCAGTGCAGCGGGCTGGTATGGTGCCTGTCTATGCGGCCGATGTGCTGGCTGGCATGGCAGCGCTCGACGAGGCACTCCCAGCAGTGATCATCCTCGATATGTTCATGCCAGGGGGTAATGGCCTGGTGCTGCTCCACGAACTGCAATCGTATAGCGACACAGCGCGCATCCCCATTATCATCTGTAGTAATAATGCGAGCGACATGACGCTAGCCGATCTTGCGCCCTACGGTGTGGTGGCCTTGCTGGACAAAACAACGATGCATCCGAGCGACGTGACGAACTTACTATGCAGGTATATCCCAAGCGAGGTAGCGACATGAGTATGCAGCGCACCACAGCGATCGTCCTGCGCCGCACCAACTATGGCGAGGCCGACCGCGTGCTGCAATTGCTCACGCCAGAGGGGCAGCGAGCAGTAATCGCCAAGGGTGTCCGGCGCGAAAAGAGCCGACTAGCTGGGGCGGTTGAGCTCTTTGCGATCAGCGATGTCGTCATCCGCCAGGGGCGCAGTGAGCTGGGCGTGCTAACACAGGCCCGCCTGACGAAGTATTATCAGACAATCGTGGCCGATTACGATCGCCTACAAGCTGGCTATGCCGCCATCCAACTGGTGACACAAGCTAGTCGCATGCTAGACGAGCCAGCGTGGTATGAGGTGCTGCGCTTGGTGTATGAGGGGCTCAATCAGCCTAGCGTACCCGTCATGCTTACTCAAGCCTGGCTAGCCATCCACTATGCAGCGCTGCAGGGCTACGAGCTTAACCTGCTGCGCGACGTTGTAGGCCAGCCCCTCCAGCCCGAGCGGCGATATATGTATGACGGGTCAGAACGTGGCCTGCGCCTCAGCGACCAAGGCGACATTACCGCAGCGCACATCAAGCTGCTCCGCCTGCTCGCTACACGTCCACCCACAGTGGTATCACAGGTCGGTGGTGTGCTAGCCATCCTGCCCGAGTGCTGGCTGGTGGCACGGCAGCATGCTGGGGTGTAATGCTATAGCCTGAACCTTAAATCCTTCCTGTCGCCCCATAGCAGCTCACCGCACCGAAAATGTTCCGGCCAGATTATGCACAGCACTCTTCCGTCTGTTTGATCGCTGGCCTCCATATATTTTCTTGTTTTGTAAGTTGCTTGGGGGTAGAGCGTGAGGTTATTGAGATGGAGGTATCAATGCCATGCTTGGCCATAAGACACACTCTACTTTAGGAAAATGCTATAATAATACCAAAGAACCAATCATGAAGCTGCCGCGTTGCCAACGCGGAGAAAGGACGCGTGTGAGTAGCGCAACGAGTAATGTAACAATGGAAGCAATTATTAGCCTGTGCAAGCGCCGAGGCTTTATTTACCAGGGGTCGGATGTCTATGGCGGTCTTTCTGGCACCTGGGATTATGGTCCGCTGGGTGTGCAGCTGAAGCGTAATATCATGAATTTGTGGTGGCGCAGGTTTGTTGACGAGCGCGACGACATGTATGGTGTGGATGCGGCGATTTTAATGAATCAGAAAGTCTGGCAGGCGAGTGGGCATGTGGATACCTTTTCTGATCCGCTAATTGAATGTTCTCATTGTAGGATGCGTTTTCGTTTTGATAAGCTTATCGATACTGAACACTATGCTCAAGCTATTAATTACTGTGATGAGATCGTCAAAGCTGATGATGAACAAAATATGGAAAAGATAGATGAGCTAAAGAGCGCATTTACGGATTATTATAGAAATAGCTCGTACAACTTTGAATACATTAAGGACCTATTCTATGGTCTTGTAAATGAAGTAAAGACTGACATAACAATCAATGATCGTTTGCGCGCCCTCCTTAAAGAGGCAAGAAAATACACTGGAAACTTTGCACAGTTTTATGTAAACGATTTAACTGAGCTAAAATGTCCAAATTGTGGTTCGGAAAAAAAATGGGGAAATCCTTTCCAGTTTAATATGATGTTTAGCACTATTGTTGGCGCAAAGTGGGGTATGGCCGAAACCATAGATAATGGAGGCTATATAACAGCTGAGTTTAGGTCATTTGATAAAAATGGCGAGCAAACTATGCAGGATACACCTTTGACGAAGACTGATCAGATTAATGGGCTAATGTATTTTGATAAGGGAGCAAAAACGTATCTCCGCCCAGAGACCGCCCAAGGTATCTTCACTAATTTCAAAAACGTCGTCGACAGTTTTTACCCGAACCTACCGTTTGGTATCGCTCAGCAGGGCAAGGCCTTCCGCAACGAAATCGCGCCGCGCGACTTTGTCTTCCGCAGCCGCGAGTTTGAGCAGATGGAGATTGAATACTTTGTGGATCCGGAGCATTGGCAGGAGGCGTTTGATGAGCTGCTGGCGGCGACACATGTATTTTTGGCAGAATTGGGCTTGAAACCAGAGCACATCCACGAGCTGGACGTGCCGGCGGAGGATCGGGCGCACTACAGCAAAAAGACGATCGACATTGAGTATGATTATCCAATTGGCCGCGAGGAGCTGATGGGCATTGCGTATCGCACCGACTTTGACCTGATGAACATCCAACGCGCCAGCGGCAAGAGCATGGAGTACACCGTCAAAGGGACGAACACAAAATTTGTGCCGCATGTCATCGAGCCGTCGTTTGGTGTCGAGCGGGCGCTGATGGCGGTGCTGGCCAGTAGCTACCGCGAGGACGAGCAAAACGGCGAAAAGCGGGTGTATTTGGCGCTGCCAGAGCATTTGGCGCCAGTCAAATTTGCCGTTTCACCGCTGCTGAAAAACAAGCCAGAATTGGTGGAAAAAGCCCGTGATGTCTACGCCAGCCTCGCCAAAGCCAACCCCGGCCGGGTGATGTGGGACGACAACGGCAACATCGGCAAACGCTACCGCCGCCAGGATGAAATCGGCACGCCGTACTGCGTGGTGATCGACTTCCAGACGCTCGAGGACGGCACCGTCACCGTCCGCGAGCGAGATACGACGGAGCAGAGGCGGGTTGTCGTCGATAAGCTAGTATAGCGGTAGTACGTCCGCTTATTGCCGAAACACTACAATTGCAATATACTATGCAAAAACGGTAATTGAATTATACACAGAAGGAGCGACCGATGAACGGAGAGAAATCTATCCCGAATGGCTGGGAATCATACACATACTCAGTAACAGGTGAAGAGACGGAATTTATCATTCCAAAAAAGGGTGTGTCTATCGAGGTGGCAAAGCAGCCCCAAGAGAGACTGTTGTCTTTAGATCGGCGCGGTGAGATCTCATTTGTTGAGGAAGCGAAGAATGAGATCTTCGATAAGGAAGAGTATCGGGAATTCGGCAAGTCTTTCTTTCAGGCGCTGCGGTCGACATCTCGCATTATTAGCTATGCGACGGGCCAACCGTATCATGAGATGGGGCTAAAAAGCTGCGCGCCGCTCGGCACAAGTGCCACCAGAGGGCTTTTGCGCTTAGCTCAGCGGTATGAAAAACTCAAAGAGCGGGAGGATGACCCACGTGTTGTTGTAACGCCGTATAATCTCAGCCGCAATCTGTGGGAGCAAGCCTTTCGGCGAGCGATGGAAGATGATAGCATCGAGAATAACCCGTTGCGGCAGCAAATTGATACAACACACGATATGAAGCGAACGATATATGGCCTACATGTCCGCAGGAGTCTATCCCATGATGCGTGGCCAAAATTCAATACAGTTCCAGAGGGTACAGCGGTTTTTTATAGCCCTGATGGCATCCCCTGTACGGCAAGTGTTATTGTTGGTAGGCAAAAGCCGCGGTTTCTAGGGATGAGCTACCAAAAAGTCCACAAGCTAGATTGGGTCGATATAAAAGGGCCTGATCCGTCGGTCGAACAGGCGCTATCACAGGTGGCGACTGCACTCATAGACCAGAGCGGTCAACAGTCATCCAAAGAAGGTAAAAAGCCCGATCCAACACTGACCTTTGCCATTCCTGGCTTTGTTTCGGTTGGAGGGATTCCAATTCGTTTTCCTCGTAAATCTGAGCAGAAGCAAAACTCCGATCAGATGCATGCGAAAAGTCTTGATGCAGTAGCTACAGAAGGGCAGAATCAATCTCCGCTCGATAAAGACCCGAATCTCTATAAGCGATATGGTTACGACAGCCAAACCATCGCAGAAGCCCTGACTGCCGAGCTGAGTCGGATTATCGAAGGAGAGTCACAAGCACCGGGCTATCAAGTCTATGGAGCATACTGCAAGGCACCAGAGCAGTCTCTGTATGCTCCGTATATTGCATGGGATGACAGTGGTTATGTTGTATTATCTCTCCAGGATATCCATAAGGGTGATGAGCAGATCGGCTTTCGTCATGCCACGCGGTGTTTATCTGAATCACCTCGAGTGTAACTAGTAGTGAGTCATCGACGTACCTGATAGATACAACACGGCAAGTAACGACTCTCTATGAGAGGGGCAGCCTTTAAAATCTCATAAGGAACCACCATGCCAACACGCGTAAAAATCACAATTAACGACGACAACGCTGGCCGGGCGGCGCTCGATGCCTTGTACGCGGGCGCCAGCCAGGTGGCGCTGTGCCGCTATGCTTTGCGGCTGGCAGTGCACATTATGGAGACTGCGGGCTACAATGACCCGCACAACCCGGCCATTACCGCCGGTTTTGCCGTCAACCGCCAGTGGCAGGCTGGTGTAGCCCGCATGCACGATGTGCGCCAAGCGGGCTTTGCGGTGCACAAGCTAGCGCGCCAAGCGCCGGATGAGCTCACCACGGCGGCGCTGCGCGTAGTAGGCCAAGCCATCGGCACCGGCCACATGCCAGAGCACGCCATGGTGGCTAGCGACCACGCCATCAAGGTTATCAACCTCCTTCACCCCGGCGACCGAGCCGCCGCTGCCCGCGAGCGCCAGTGGCAGGTGCGGGTGATGGGGGAGGTGGCGGTTGTATAGCTTAAGGCAGTAAGTTAGCTGTCCGGCGCAAAATAGAAAAGAGTCCTTAGGCAATTAACTGTTCTGAACCTTTTCGTCTTAATAGCTCTATTGTAGCGACGATAGAAGAATAAAGCAAATGAGCTGATCTAGTTATGGTGGATAATTATCTATATAAGTAAATAGCGAGAAAAGCTTCAAGGTGGTATAATCACCTCATACGAACAAAACCGCAAAAGGCTAGGTGTATACATATGAGTAACACGACAGAAAAAACATCTAATTCACTCCCTCCCATTAAAAAAGAGCATCGCAACAAAGTACTCATCACCCTCTTTCTCTTGACGGCGCTCGCCGGAGGCGGCTACTGGGCAGTTGTAGCTGCGACAAGCAGTAGCGCGCCGCCAGTAGCGCTAGCATTGCGCTTGGCGTACATCGCGGTTTTGTATATGCCGGTACCACTGTATACGCTCTTACTGAGTCGATTGATGCTTGGCATACCAATACCATTTCGTGCGTTGTTATCATTGAGGCATATCACCGTGAAGAAGTATGCATTGGTCGCTGGGCTATTCTTGGCCTGGGCAGTATTGATGATTGGCTCCGTTGCGGTTCTTGGCTGGTTGTGGCCAGAGACGTTTGGTCACCTAGCGACGACGAATGAGCACTTGGTATATAATCTTGAGAAGCTCATCGGTACATCAGTCGATACTAGCACGATGAATATGCCACCAACGCCGCTTGTCATGTTGCCACTTGGCATCGTTGGTGCATTGATGGCTGGGCTAACGGTAAATGCGATCTTTGCGATGACAGAGGAGATCATGTGGCGTGGTTACCTCGCGCAGGCGTTTGTTGGGCTGTCATTTTGCAAAAAATATGCGACAATAGGCGTGCTATGGGGGTTGTGGCATATTCCGCTGATTGCTCTAGGGTATAACTATGGCGCAGCGAACGCACTTCCGGGAGTAGTGCTGTTTGTGGGATTTTGTGTAGTTATGTCGCTTGTGCTTGGTTTTGTCGTTGAGCGAACCCGAAGTGTGTGGCTTGCTGCCGTGCTGCATGGGACGTTTAATGGCTTCTCGCAAGTTATGCTACTTCTGGTCGTTGGTGGGAGCTCACTGTTGGCTAGCTCAGCAGTAGGCGTTGTCTCGCTTGTGGCGTGGCTGGTAGTGTTTGCGGGTTGCTATATAAGCTATATAAGCACTGCTTGTGCATCTGTCACAAAGCGAGTATAAGCGGACTGTCTCATTTAGGGGGGGGTCGATTCCGCTAAACTACTACTCTAGAGATATAATAAAATCATGCATATAACTCGTCGTATTCAAGCGGTAAAGCTTCGTCATATTGGGGGACTGCTGGTAATTTTTCTCCTTGGTATGGCTGCGATGCGACAGGCGGCTCGATATGTGTCGCAGGTGTCTGGTGGTGTGGCAATCCTTGACCTTAACTTTGGCAACAATACCGCCCACATTAACCATACATTGGCCGCTCTGGGTGAGGCTGGCAGAAGCGCGTATCTCCATGTCTTTTTGCCGATCGACGCCTGTTATGCAGTTATCTATGCGGTGTTTTATGCTTGCACATTGGCGTTTTTTCTCCGACGTCTCCCGCTGCAGCGGTGGAAGCTGGGCTGGGCCCGGTGGATAGTTGTGCTGCCTGTGGTGGCTGCTGTTTGCGACTGGTGGGAAAATGTAGCTTTTGCGTTCATGCTGAGCCAATTTCCGGCACTCGTGCACCCAGCACTTGCGGCTAGCACAACAGTAGCGACGATGGCAAAATTCGTACTAGTGTATCTATCGTTGCTGCTTGTGCTGGGGCTTGTGGTATACCATATGGCGCGGTGGATTGCTACCAAACACAGCTCCAGTAACAACGACAAGCACCACCACTCATAGCGCATCGTGAGGTGTACCACCGGTCATTGCTCAATTACCCCCTTGTTACCATAAGCACAATAATGATATAATGCGAACGTTATATTAAGGTGTTGTGTTTCACAACAGAAAAGGAGGGTTTTGCATGAGGGAACTCAGGCAAGCAAAGTATAATAAATGGAGAACGCTCGCTCGCGTGTCTCAGGCTGGATGCCTGGTGGCGGTAGCCGCTATGGTGGCACTGTTTGGCCAGCCTACACGGGCTGCCCAAGAGGTAGCTTGGAAGGAGCAAGCTGGCTCTGGTACAAAGAACTGGTCGGCAATGGCTGGCTCGACAGACGGCACCAAGCTCGTTGCAGCAGTGAATGTCGGGAATGTCTACACCTCGACAGACAGTGGTGTCACCTGGATGGAACGACCAATAACCGGCCTTCCTGCGCCGCAAAAGTGGACGGCTCTTGCCAGCTCGGCTGATGGTAGTAAGATCGCTGCCTTTTACCAATGGGGTGGCTACATGTACACTTCGAATGACTCAGGTGCTACCTGGACGAAGAATGGTCTCCCAGGAGCTGCTGGTGACTGGGTGTCTGTGACGAGCTCGGCTGACGGCACCAAGCTCGCTGCTGTGGCAACCAACCGTGGGGTATTTACCTCTACTAACTCTGGCGCAAGCTGGAAAGAGCAAGCCAACCCAGGTGCGAAGAAGTGGACATCGATCGCCGGCTCGGCTGATGGCACCAAGCTCGCTGCAACTGTTGCCGACGGCGTTGTCTACACCTCGACAGACGGTGGTGAGACTTGGACAGAGCAAGCCGCTGCTGGCACTCAGAAGTGGACATCAATCGCTAGCTCGGCTGATGGTATGAAGCTTGCTGCAACCGTCAATGGTGGCAAGATCTACACTTCAGATGACGGTGGTGCAACCTGGATGGAAAATGACAGCGCTGCTACCGGTGCGTGGTCGGCTGTTGTTATGTCGAACGACGGTGCTAACCTCGCTGCAGCACTCAACGGTGGCAACATCAACACAGCAACAGCTAAGGACAAGCCAGTTGTGCAGCCAGCTCCGGCCAACCCAGCGCCCGCAAATCCAGCTCCAGCTAACCCAGCTCCCGCTACCCCGGCCCCTGCAAATCCTGCGCCCGCTACACCCGCTCCAGCGACGCCCGCACCTGCGACTCCGGCCCCAGCAAATCCTGCTCCAGCTACCCCTGCGCCTGCTACACCCGCTCCGGCCACACCTGCGCCCGCAACCCCAGCTCCAGCTACCCCGGCACCTGCTACACCCGCGCCTGCAAATCCAGCTCCAGCTGAGCCAGCCGTAGAACCTGCACCAGCAGAAGAGCCGGCTCCAGCTGCAGAGCAAGCACCAGCAGCCAACCCAGCACCTGCAGCTAAACCAGCAGCAGAGGCTGCCGCTACTGCTAAGCACGAAGGTCCAGCTCTTGCCGACACCGGTGACAGCGTATGGCTCGTCGCTGCCCTCGCAGCCAGCGGTCTTGGCGCCGGAAGCTTCTGGTTCGTCAAGAGCCGCAAGAACTAGAGCACTGCACTACAGCGTCTCTATACCCAAGAGAAAGGCATACCGTATGCCTTTCTCTTTTTTTGGTTGGCAGACGCATAAAGAGAGTGGTCTACTATCTTGAGTAGAGCGAACGGTGGTGTGGGCTAGGCTATGTGGCTAATGCCAGGCCTTTTGCAGTAATCTTCTGCAGAGAGAAGGTGAGGGGTGAGATAAGCAAGTGGCCTCTAGGAGGTTGGTACTGGTGTATATTTTGTCTCCTTCTCCGGCATTTATGCGCCGTAGAGATGCCCCGAGCATACGTAATAACAATATGCAAAAGCCGGCAGGAGCGCGCTTCTAATAGGGCTTATTTGCTCTGTAGTATGGCGTCATGGCCGCGACCGTGGCTTGTAGTAGGGGCTGTCTCGCGCGGCTATACCTCACCAAAGTAGGATAAAGAAGGGAGGTAAGAGCATCGAACCACACACCAGAGGGTCTGCAAGCCGCCACACTGGCGAATAGCCTGCAGTTGCCGCTGGGGCATTGCCGTGTGTCACGTATATTGTAACTATACATAATAGTGACGAATCTGATACTCTCGCCAGGCGCAGCAGAAGAGCAAAAGAAATCGGCTTGGATAGCATAGTATCCAAGCCGAGGTGTACCTGTGCGGGGTAGTAGTGCGCTACGAGCGCCGTTTGCGGAGTATCCACACCCCGCCGCTGCCCAGTGCAATTGCAGCGAGGGCAGTGGGGAAGATGCTATCACCAGTGTTGGCGAGGAGGCTACTAGGGCGCAATGAGTTGCTGGTAGAGCCAGTGTGCGATGTATCTTCGTAGATGGCGATTGGGTCGAGGATCGTGCCGTTGGCAGTGCCATCTTCGTCACCAAAGCCGCCGTCGGTCACATCGTAGGCAATTGTTGTGCGTGTACCGCTCGGGTTTGTGCCAAAGTTGATCCGGCTTGTGATGTCTTCGATGATCGAGCCACCTTTGGCCAGCTTGAGCACGGTGAGGCGGCTTGGGTCACGGTAGTGCTTGCTCAGTGTGAGGGCTACATGGGTAGTGTAGCCAGTGTGGGATGTGTGCTCAGCACAGGTGATGGTAAAGCGCACGCTATAGCGCAGCGCTCGGCCTTGGTACTGTGCGGGGGCGGTTGCTGGCTCGGCTGAGGCAATGTGGCTGCACGGTTTGCCGGCCGTAGCGAGCGATACCGCACCGCCGTGTGGCTGGGTAATGGTAGTTGAGTTGGTTGGCTGCTTTGGCTGCTTGGGTGTTGGTGTGGATGGGGCAGATGTGATGGCATTTAGTCGAGCCTGGAGAGCGGCTTGTTTGCGTGCATCCTTAACGGCGGCAATGCGGGCCTGGGCTGCGGCAATGTCTGCAGGGCTCTTGCTGGCTTCGGCTCGGGCCACAGCAGCTTTGGCAGCGGCCAGTGTGCCGTCCTCTACCGGTGGGGTAGTGGTGTACACCATGCCACCGTAGGCAGCAGCTACCAGCTTGCTCCCATCAGCCGAGCTGGCAAGAGCCGACCAGTTGGGCACGCCAGGCGACGTCTGAGCTACCCACGTTGCACCGCCGTCGGTCGATACGTAGATATAACCACCACCGCCAGCTGTTGCAGCGAGGGTACTGCCATCGGCCGAGATGGTTGCTGCTGTCCAGTTGTGCCGGCCGTCCACGCTGCGCTCCGTCCACGTCGCGCCACCGTCGGCCGAAGTGTAGATATAGCCACCAGCGGCTGTTGCGACCAGTTTTGTGCCATCGGGCGAGCTGGCAATTGATGTCCAGGTGCGGTTGCCAGCTTGGGCGCGTTCTGTCCAGGTCTTGCCGCCGTCTAAGGAGGTGTAGATAGCACCGTCTTCGACGACTGCAGCTAGTTTATTGCCATCAGCCGAGCTCGTGACGGCGCGCCATTTGCGGCTGCCCGACTTTGGCTGCTCCGTCCACGTTGCACCGCTATCGCGCGAGGTGTAGATAACGTGATCCTTGGCGACAGCCACCAGCTTATTACCATCAGCCGAGCTCGCGATCGACATCCAGTTGATCGAGCCACTCATCGCGTGCTTGTGCCACGTCGCGCCGCCGTCTTGTGATGTGATGATGTAGCCGCCCCAGTCGTAGAGTGCTGCAAGCTTGCTTCCATCGGCCGAGCTTGCGATGCTCACCCAGTTGCGCACCTCAGACTTTGGCTGCTCCGTCCAGGTTGCGCCACCATCGCGCGAGGTGTGGATTGTGCCACCCCAGGCGGCAGCCGCTAGGTTACTTCCATCGGCCGAGCTGGCAAGGGCCGACCATTTGCGGTCGCCCGCGGCATCATGCTTGGCCCATTTTGTGCCGGTTTCGGGCACTACTGTTGCAGGTGGCTGTGTGCCCGCACCCTTTTGGAAGACGCGCACATAGTCGATCAGCATCGTCTGGGTGGGGAATGGTTCGGATGGGTCGATAGGGCTGAGGTTTTTGCTAATCTCTACATAGTCGTTGAGGATAAATTGCCAGCCACGGTGGAATGCCCCATTGATATTCTCTTGGCTCGCAACCTTCGTGAGTGGCTCAGAGTCCTTCCGAGGAGTGATGTTGCCGTCATTGGTAGGGCTCACATGGTAGCGATACACCTTGATGGGCTGGTCGTCTACAAAGTACTTGACCGTCGTGCCGTCGTACTCAACGGCCCAGGTGTGCCACTCGTAGGCAAATGAGCCTGGCCGCGCACCAGCATAGTGCTCACCACTGTGCGAGAGGGAGCGTGTCCGCCAGCCGGTCTTCCATTTGCCATCGACGCCGTGGTGGTAGCACGACATGTGGGTGGTGGACCACGCGTAATTTGGTGTGGATGAATACCACTCAATGATGTCTAGCTCGCCGTATGGGTCGTTGGCTTTGGGGTTGTCGTTGCAGTTTTGTAGCGTATTGCCACTCACCATCCACAGCGATGGCCGCGTGCCACGCTTGCCATTCCAATTAAACTTCGCCCGAATCTCGGCTCGGAATGGCTTCGTGCCGTCCACAACCTTGCCCTTGTTTTTGACCCGTCCACTGAGGTAGCGCGTTGTGGTGCCGCTGGGGCAGGGTTGCTCACTCATGTTGGCACTGGTGAGCGGCTCGTTCAAATTGCTCACACAGTGGCGCTGCGTGGTGATCTCGAGATGGCTGTTGGCAACCTTGAGATTATTTGGGCTGTAGGCGAGGTGGGTATTGCGCAAGTTGTCAGTATTTTGCTTCAGTATGTCCCACTCGCCAGACACAGCCGAGCCAGTAAACTCGTCGTGCCACACCATACCCCATTGGTCGGCATGTGTTGTGCCGTGATAGAGAAGTGCAAGCAACACAACACTACCAAGTGCCGCAAGCACAATAATTGCTTTTTTTATCACCGTTTTGTCCCCCCTGTTTTTGTCTAAAAACGTTTATGAGCATGATTATAACGCTTATGGTTAGTTTTTTGCAAGGGGTTAGGCCCATAATCTTGCAAGACTCGCTGCATAGTGCAGATTTTTGCTAGGGCGAGAGAGCACTGTATATTCTCGCAGTGCGGGCAGTTATCCACGTGATTTCCACAGCACGATGTGGTTTTTACACTGCTACAGAGATGGGGTAATAAGGGGTGGTCTTTTGGGCTATTACAACAGATGATAGTGGGGTATACTAGAGGCACAACAACCTAACACAAAGGAGGGTGTATGACGAAGTTAATTAACTATTCGCTGGCAGGCGTGGCAGTGGCCGCAGCCATGGTGTGCCTGGGTGGTGCGCCAGCTCATGCTACCGAGCAAGAGCTCAGCGCAGCGCGTGCGGCGTGTAGCACAGTGGTAGGGCAGGTCAAGGCGGCCAAAGCATATGCCTACTGGAAGATGCCGGAGGGCTACCCAGAAGACCACAGCGCCGACGCGACCAACAGCTTTCGCCAGCAGCATGGCTGGGTGGTAGCCGGCACAGAGGTGTACGACTGGGCATCTAACGAATCATTTGCCAACAGTGGGCGCTTCGTCTGGGGTAGCAAGACGGTCAACTTTGCGCCAGGCAACTTCTGCTTGAGTAGTGGCAAGACAACGGGTGGCCGCGAGCTCCTTCTCACCTTCCAAAAGGATGGTAACCTCGTGCTCTATAGCCACACTGGCACGGCCCAGTGGGCATCGAATACTCAAGGTAAGGGTGCACGCCTGGCCTTCCAGGGCGACCGCAATATCGTCGTATACGACAAGAACGATAAGGCCATCTGGGCATCGAGCTGGCAGTGGAGCACGCCACGCCGCGGTGCCAAGATTGCTCAGCCTGGCCAGCGCTGGTGGCACGGCTATAGCAAGGCGCAGCAAACACCAGAGTGGTTCCATGCGTCGCGCCGCGTCACAACCAAGCCGCAAGACACTGGCGTGCTCACCCTGCGTGCCACCGACCGCACCATCGAGGGTATCCCCGAGACCAACTGGGCCTCGCCACAGTACCCACAGCGCGCTACCTATGGCTCGGTAGTGGTAACCAACGAAGCACGAGGCGATGGCATACGAAACCACGTCAACATCGTTGGGACGTTCGACAACTAAGCAGCGCCCGTCGCGAGTGGGCTAATAGCTCGCTTGGTTCGCCAACCCCGCATCAGATAATGGTGCGGGGTTTTTGGTGGGCAAAGTAGCTAGCATCAGAGGTGAGGGGTGGGGGAGAGTAGTATGGTTGCCTCCGTAAGTGCCGGATTATCTCAGATAGTTGTCAATGATGCATCATTTGTGTCTTTTTTGTTTTATATGCATCGGCTATAATCAACACATAATATTAGCCTAACTCTTCTCTACAAAGGAGTGATGACAATGAAAAAGTTAGTAATCTACCCGCTGGCCGGCGCGGCAGTTGCGGCCGCATTGGTGTGCTTTGGTGGTGCACAAGCTGGTGCGACCCAGCGCGAGATCAATGATGCTCGCAATACGTGTAGTGCAATGATCGGCCGGGTCAAAAGCATGAACTCATACGAATACTGGAAGACAACCGAGGACGGTCGTGGCCTAGGTGCTGCAGGTGGCCCCAAGAATGAATTTTTCGACACCTACCACTGGCAGCTGAGTGGCGGTGAGTATTATGATAAAAAGACGAAGGCCGTGTATGAACGCACTAGTATTTTCGAATGGGGCAACAAGACCGTCAACTTTACGCCAAACAACTTCTGCCTGACGACGGGCAAAACCAGCGGTGGCCGCGAATTTATCCTCACCTTCCAAAAGGATGGCAACCTGGTACTCTACAGCCACACCGGTGCTGCCCAGTGGTCATCCAACACTCAGGGCAAGGGCACGCGCCTAGCCTTCCAGAGTGACCGCAATATCGTCGTGTACGACAAGGACAACAAGGCTGTGTGGGCATCCAGCTGGTACTGGACCTTGCCACGCCGCGGTACCAAGATCAACCAGCCCGGTCAACACTGGTGGGACAAGCGCGCCAAGGCACAGCCAGCACCAGAGTGGTTCCAGGCCTCACGCCGTGTCACGACCAAACCGCAAGATAGTGGCTATCTTCGGATGACTGTGGCTGATCGCACCATGAATGATGTTAGTGAAACACATTGGGCTCCAGGCTATAACCGAAACAAGCGGCGCTACGGCTCGGCAACCTATGGTTGGATGTTTGTCAGTAACTGGGTAAATAACCCTGACGGCACCTCAACTGGCCATATGAATATTGTCGCGTCGTTTGATAACTAAGCCGCGCTCCGCAGCACATACAAGCAACCCCACGCTAGCGATAGCGTGGGGTTGTTGGGTGCTAGGTGCCGGGCGTGCTTACTGATACACCGCCGGCTTTAGCACACCAATATACGGCAGGTTGCGGTAGTGCTGGCGGTAGTCGAGGCCGTAGCCCACCACGAATTCATTGGGGGTGGGGATGCCGATGTAGTCTGCCTGCACATCCACCGTGCGGCGCTCGGGCTTATCTAGCAGGGTGCAGAGCTTAGTGCTGGCGGTGTGGCGCCCGGCAAAGAGTTCAAACAGCGCCTGGGCAGTGTGGCCCGTATCTACAATGTCTTCCACCAGCAGCACATGCCGGCCAGCCACGTCTGTGTCGAGGTCCTTGAGGATGCGCACATTACCAGTCGAGGTAAGTTCATCGCCATAGCTCGAAACGTCCATGAAGTCGATTTCCAGCATACAATCCATCGCTCGCACTAGGTCGATCATAAAGGGTGCTGCCCCGCGCAAAATCCCCACCACCAGCGGATTTTTATCGGCATATTCTTGGCCAAGCTGCTGGCCCAGGCGCGCCACCGCCCGCGCAATATCATCGTTGGTAAAGAGGATTGTTTCGATATCATTATGCATAAGGATTATTGTAGCAGATATGGGGTGTGGGGGCGAATTTTTGGAAGATGATGTGCAGTGAGAAATGCGTGGAGATGTGAACAATGCTACAATACCATTATGACACAACGTACCATTCCGCCCCATGCTCGGATGATTCCGCCCGAGGCACAGTGCGTCTTTATGGGCGAGATATTTAGTGTTTATCAGTGGCCACAGCGACTGTATGATGGCTCAGTGGCGACCTTCGAGATGGTGCGCCGGCCCGATACAGTGTTCGTTATTGCAGTGGATGATGCGGGCAACGTGCTGGTGAATGATGAAGAGCAGCCAGGTGGCATCGTGCGGCGTGGCCACTTGCCAGCCGGGCGGGTCGACCCTGAGGATGCAACTATCATCGCGGCGGCACAGCGCGAACTGCGCGAGGAGACAGGCTGGGAGTTTGCCAACTGGCAGCTACTGGAGGTGGTGCAGCCCGAGCCAAAGATGGAGTGGTTCGTCCACCTTGTGTTGGCCCAGCAACCCGTGCGTTACATGCCACCGCGCTACGATGCAGGCGAGCGGATTACCACTCGAACGACTACCTGGCAGGAGCTTGTGCAATCAGAGGTGCTACTGCGGCACTTCCCGTGGCTGCGCGATGTTGCCTCGGTGGAGGAGCTTGCGCCGCGCCATAGGGGCAGCCTATAGGGGGGAGTAGGGGTGTGGGTATATCTATTCTTATCTAGCGGTGTGGCTAAAACTAGTCGATTACATATACAACAGGGCAAGACAATTGCCTTCTGCGCTTCATACGGTATAATAGAGAAATTATGAATCGACCAATCAAACAGATAAAACAGATCAAGCAGCAGGGCAAACTCCTGCGGATTTTTTGGCAGGCATTGGCAGTGGCGACAGTGGTGGTGAGCGTGAAGTTCGTCCTGCACCGCCTGGGATGGGAGCCGATTGAGCAGAGCTCGCTGCACAATAGCGTCATATCCAGCGTGACCTTTGTGATTGGTTTTTTGCTCTCGGCTACGATCGCAGACTACAAAGAGTCGGAGCGAATCCCAGCGGAGTTTGCAGCGCTACTAGAAGATATGTATGATGATGCCGCGGCGATTCATCAGAGCTATCCGGTATTTGATATCGATGGCTTTCGACGCCAGCTGCATGCTGTGGCCCAAGGGTTCTCGGACGATGTGCGTCACTCAGCCTATGATGCCCGGCAGGACATCCGGGGTTTGACGCCGTATTTTGCCACGATGGAGCAGGGCAATGTACCGCCCCCCTTCATCGTCAAGCTCAAGCAGCAGCAGATGGTGCTGCTCCGCCATCGCCACCGGGTGGATTACATCCAGCGGATTCGCTTTATCCCCTCGGCATCTATCTTGGCGCGCTCCATTGTGGTGGCGTTGCTTGGCCTCTTGCTCATTACTAATATCGACCCATTTGTCGCCAGCCTGACGGTGGTGGGGCTGATTAGCTTCATCTTGGTGTATATGATCATCCTCATTCATGTCATCGGCACACCCTTCCACAAGGCCGGCAAAACGCGCGACGACGTGAGCCTCTTCCTTATCCACGATGCTGAGGAGTATCTGAGCGGCCCAAGCGATGCGGCGAGTAAATAGGCTGAGCCTAGTGTATCAATAGGGGAGAGATTTAGGAGAAACGGCACTTCTTGTGTGATATGTCTATTATTACGCACCTCGCTGGAGTGTTACAGGGGTGCTATCGGTCAGGTAAAGCCCGGGCAAGAACGCAAAAATTACCACAATAGCGAATCTTCATGGTTCATCAATGGAATATTAGCAACGAAGGATGTTTATTAGAACAAGGGTCTGAGGCTATAACGGCCACTCTTTTTTGCCTATCGGGCATCTAGCTATTATCGCCCAACATTGCTATAATAGAACTGTACTAACACTAACCATGGAGGATATCACATGGGACTTACTGACGACATCAAAGCCAAAGCTCAAAAAGTAGCTGATGACGTACAAGACAAAGCCGAAGAAGTAGCTGAGAAGGCTAAAGACGCTGCAGAAAACGCCGTCGATACCGTAAAGGAAAAGGCAAACGACGCTGAGAATAAAATTCACGAAGTAAAGGGCAAGATGGATCAATAAATCCTGCGTCTTTTATGGCCACCAGAGCTGCTCCATATATAGGAGCAGCTCTTTTGGTGTGAGTGCACATTTGCGAGGCGTTGGCTACTAGGATATTCCGCAAGCGAGTGGTATACTCTCGCGATAGCCTCACATAAATACCCCACACCCCATAGCACATGCATGCAGGGGGTATTAGCTACCGCCAGGCCATGCTACACTAAGGAGTATGACGAAACCATTTGTACTGCTGCAGTCGCGCCCTGAGGATGAGGCGTCGGATAACGAATATCAGGCATTTTTGCACTTTGGTGGCCTTGCACCGGCAGAGCTTGAGCGAGTGCGCATCGAGGCAGGGCAGCGCCCCACGCAGCCACTTGAGGCCTATAGTGGCGTCTTGATGGGCGGTGGGCCAGCCAACTTTGCCTACGCTCCGGTTGAGAAACCCACCGAGCAGCGCCAGTTCGAGGCCGTAATGATGCCGCTCCTGCGCGAGATCATTGCTCGCGATGTGCCATTTCTTGGTGCTTGCCTGGGCGTTGGCGCACTGGTCTCGGCGCTGGGTGGTACGCCGAGCTTTGCGTATGGTGAGGCAATTGGTGCTGTGCCGATCACCCTCACGCCAGCAGCTAGGGACGACCCACTCCTTGCCGACTTGCCCACTACCTTCGACGGCTTCGTTGGGCACAAAGAAGGAGTGCTCGAGCCACCAGCTGTCTGCACCGTCTTAGCACGCTCGCGTACCTGCGTGCAGATGCTGCGAGTGGGGCGCAACGTGTATGCCACACAGTTTCATCCCGAGCTCGACCCCGAGAGTCTTGCCTTGCGCATTGATATCTACCGCCACGCTGGCTACTGCGCTCCAGATGAGGCCGATACGCTCATTGCCAATGCCCGCCAGCAAACCGTCACCGAGCCAGTCAAGATCCTGCGCCGGTTTGTGCAGCGCTACCAGCAGTAAGAGCTCTAGGCTCGATTTTACTCATCTTCCGCTTGCTATACTTATACTTCCATCAAGCTATGAATGGCCGACGTATTCGTTATATCGACCGCTAAGAGTTGGAGGAAAGTTAGCTCATGTGATGCACGTATTATTTACCAAATGAGGTGGTAGGGAAGAGGCTCGCATAGGTAAAAATGGTTTTGATGTAAGAATACGTATTATTTGTCTACTTCTTGTGTAAAAACATACCCCTTAGCCTACATAGGCAGTAGGCTATAGCGCAATCTTTAGGTGATAGTCAGAGCTAGATATTAGCTATATCTTGCTTGAGTGTAATTCTATTAAATTCACCTATGAGTCCATATAGGGGGTGGCCTATGGGGTATTGGTAAGAACAGAGGTAATATGACTTGCAAATTATCAATATATCATATATGATAAGGAGCATTATGAAATTATTTGAAAAAAGTTCAATTCCGAATCACGTACGGATTCATACTGATTCTGTCGTTCCGCCATCGATCAAGCGCTACGACGGTGCGTATACCACACCGGTTAGCCTAGCAACTGACATACGTCTAGAAGGTGAGGGGCGCAAGCAGCAATTGGTGGTGGATGTCGTCCATACGACGCAGGGGAGCCACAAGGATTTTCTTGATCGAGGTATCGTGTCAGACTATGGATTTACAACAGCAGCGCTACCTGGCGTGACGGGTGAGATGCGTGGCTGGATGGGCGAAGATGATGGAGTGGTGAATGTCCTCGCGCTTATTCGGCCGGTTGACGTTGCAAAGAGAGGTATGGTTAATGAGCGGCACAACCCAGAGGTAGTGCGCGCACGGCACATTGGTAAGCTCGCTGCTATGGCAATGGCCCAGTACCTGCTCCTTGACAAGCAGGCCGATGCAGATATGACCTTTGATACGAAGATACTGCAAAAAACCATGAACAAGCATAAAAAGCGTGGTGATGTAGCAATACTCCTGCCGTAAGCTCATGCCTCGCAAGGGGTATAGGCACACTATATTACAAGCCTGTGGAAACATAAGAAGCTCGATAGTTCATACGAGCTTCTTTGCTTTTGGCGGGGGTAAAGAATCGCTACTCGCGGAGAGGTCAAACTGTTGTGCTTAGCTACTATTGATTGAGAAAATAATCTTCACGTAGATACCCTGCCACCCACTGATAGGATAGGGCTACCCCTATGCATCAGTGTGACACACTGCCTCAATATTATGCCCGTTTGGGTCGATGAGGAAGGCACCGTAATAGTTTGGATGATAGATCGCTCGCACGCCTGGTGCGCCATTGTCCTGTGCTCCTGCTGCTAGGCCAGCTGCATAGAATGCATCAACTGCTGCCCGCGATGGTGCAGCAAAGGCAAAGTGCAGTGGCGATGATGGCTCGCCTTGCCCAAGCCAAAGTATCCCGGTGTGTTGCATCCGGACTGGGCTGCTAAAGCCTACGCCATATGATTCGTCAATTGTTTTGGCATAACCTAGCGGTGTCAACACTGCTTCATAAAAAGCCTTACTTGCTTCAATATCGTTGACGATGATGCCGAAGTGGTCGATCATGAGGTACCTCCTTGTGATATACCGCTTAGTATGTTGTCTCCCAGTATATGCCACAAATGATGACAGAGGCAATGGCTTCGTAAGGTGAAATGATAGATAAGTACAGATGGGTGATAGGGGTATGGGTATTATTTTCACCCCTCACTATCACACGCAATGGAATGAATAGTGGTGTGGATAGCTATACAGCAATGCAAAAGCGAAGAAAATGACTACCTCACAGTGGTCTAGTGTCGGTAAAAAATCTCCACGACTTTTCCACACCATCCTAGACACTAGATATGGGCACGCTATATATAGCGTAGGTAAGGATAGAACTCTTGATCATAACAGGGGTAGTGATGGTGCGCGGCATCAACATAATGCTGTATTTGGCAAGCACTCCACACACCATATGGTATAATTACCTCGATAACCCCATAAACAAGGAGACAAGCAGATGAGTAATTTTCCGGTAGTGCGCGTCGAGCGTGTTGATGTGCGGAATGAGAGCGCGTCGAAAATTGACGTGTGGGCACGCATCAAGAATGAGTCCGACCGGCAGGTGAAGGTTGTGAGCTGGGAGTATCTGGGAAATATGCGCAACGAGTCGCACACGCTTAACCCGGGGAACACAGTAGATGTGATGCTCTACAGCGGCGCACCCAAGAATTATCCAGACCAAATGTATATCCGCTACGAAGCCGAGCACGATGGTGGCAGGCATTACTTCTTAGCACGGCACCAGGCGAAGTTTGACGAGCGCTACAATAATGACACCAAGTGGTATCGGCCATCAGACTGGATGGAGTTCCAGCGCGTGGATCGCGGTAACTAGCATGGCAGCCACTCCACGCATCTTCTATACCGATGGCAGCGCCAGCCCCAACCCTGGCCCGGGAGGCTATGCCGTTATTGAGCAGGGTAAGCCCGTAGCGCTGGGCAGCGAGCCAGGCAACACGACGAACATTCGTATGGAGGGGATGGCCCTCATCGCAGCCATGCAGCTGGCTGGGGCTGAGGAGTGTGAGATTCATACCGATAGCGAATTTTGGGTTAATGTCCTTACCAAGTGGGCACCTGGCTGGGCAGCCAAGGGCTGGCGCAAGAGCAGCGGGCCCATCAAGAACCTTGAGCTCGTCCAAGAAGCCTATGCGCTTTATACCACCGTGCAGCCGAAGCTCATCTGGGTGCGCGGCCACAACGGCCATGAGCAAAACGAGCTGGCCGACCAATGGGCTAACCGAGCACGAGCTGGGAAGCGGCTTGGAGGGGAATGAACAGCAAGAAACCGGTCATAGCGACCGGTTTTTTAGTTATGGAAAATCTGGCTGCGGAGTGCTTACTCTGTATAAAAGAATGTATACCCTATGTACCAGACTCAAGCTCGTTGAATAGCCTTGGATCGTAGCCAAGCAGCTGAATAGCTCGTTCTTCCTCTAACTTAGAGCTGGCTGCTGCTTGAGCGGTAGCTTGGGCAGCAGTATCTTTCTTGTCGTGTTGTGCTGCATCGACGAGGTAGGTATCTCTAGCATAAATATATGCTATACTATTACCAATATCACTAATATCCAGAGTGCGACGAGGGACTGGCCCGATGACTCGCCAGCAACCTGCTCGGGAAGCGAGTAAGGTGCTAATTCCAGCCTGTGCGCAGGGAAGATATGAGACGCGTAAGAGAGCAGCTCCTTTCTCGCCTGGTAGTGCAGGATAAGAGAAGGGAGTTTTTTATGACAGCAACGACTATAGCATCAGCACAATTCCGCACCGCCGAGAGCGTGAGCCCAGGCCACCCCGATAAGCTGTGCGACCAAATGAGCGACGCCATCCTTGATGCCTATCTAGCCTGCGACCCACAGGCGCGCGTGGCAGTGGAAGTGTGCGGTGGCCATGGCACGGTGTTTGTGACAGGCGAAGTGACGTCGCAGGTGACGGTGGCAGTGGCACCGATTGTGCAGCGTTTGGCGGGGAATGAGGTAGAGATAATTGAGCATATTGCTCAGCAGAGCCCAGAGATTGCTCGCGGTGTGGATGATGGCGGGGCAGGTGACCAAGGGGTGATGATTGGCTATGCCTGCAACGAAACGCCTGAGCTGCTCCCACTCGAAACAGTGCTGGCGCGGCGATTGAACCAATTTTTGTATCAACGTTGGCCCTACGATGGCAAAACGCAAGTAACACTGCGTGGCGGGCAGATAACGGCAATTGTTGCAAGCTTCCAACACACGCCAAAAGACGAATTAACAGAGGCGGTAGAGGAGTGGCTTCAGCAGCAGACGTATGTGAACATATTTTTTAAGGATAAACAATATGATGCGCCAGTCTTGCTCTGCAACCCAGCAGGGGATTGGCAGATTGGTGGCTTTGCGGCTGATGCTGGCCTGACGGGGCGCAAGCTCATCGTTGATAATTATGGGCCACGCGTGCCAATTGGTGGTGGGGCCTTTAGCGGTAAGGATGCCACCAAGGTGGATCGCTCGGCGGCGTATATGGCGCGGCGCATTGCGGTGGATTATCTGCAGCAGCATCATGCGCAGGAGGTGCTGGTGCGCCTGGCGTATGCAATCGGCCACGACCAGCCCGTCGAGGCGACCGCCATCATCGATGGGGTAGAGCAGCCCATCACAGGCTACGACCTCAGCCCGCATGGCATTATCACCACACTCCAGCTCACTCAGCCCATCTACGAGCCAACCGCTCGCTGGGGGCACTTTGGCGAGGGGTTTGTGTGGGATCGGTAGGGTGCTAGGTTGAGCCCTTACTGGTAGGATATGAGTGTCTAAATCTTGTACAATTCTTTTCTCATTCTGTTCCGTTACATCTCTCAAAAACCACCTCACTATAGAGAAAGAATTGTAGTATTTTTTTGAGCGAGCAGCTAATTAAACTGTGCTATGAGTAGTATCGTGCTGATCGTAGCTCTCGTACACTGCGTCGAGGTAGGGAGAGAGTGTCTCGCGCACGTCGTGTTGTAGTGTCTCGTAGCCAGATGGGTCGCGCAGCGCATCGCTTATTTCATACTGGGCAAGGAGGGCAGACTGATCTGGCATAACGCGATCTACGACTTGCGCTAGTGCAGCTGTGTCGAATGGGTTGATTAGTACGGATGAGTCTTGCTCACTATTACGCTCATGTATCATCTGTTGCAAGTCGCGCACCGTGCTGGTGACGGGCTGGTATTGCTCACCGATGAGCTTGCGCAGCTGCTGTGTCTTCCGGTGAGCGCGCCAATGAGCAAATGGGCTATAATGCCCATGGTCGGCCAACATAGCTCGGCCGCAAACAGCAGCAGGAGTGCCAATCAGTGATGCAGCAGACCCAATCGTAAAGCCTGTTACCATTTCTTGCATTGGTGTGCCGTCAAATCCATACGCATAGGTTGCCGCAGCCATTGCGCATGCACCAAGTGTGCCAATGCTTAGACCGGCTTCGGCGTACTCTTCAAGCAGTGTCACATCTCGTTCGCCAAACTGTGGTAGCACTTTGTGATTGCGACTGCGGATGTAGGCGATGGTGGCGTCTGGATCGACAGCGTCGAGCAGGGGCTGCGGGCAATCGGCCCACACATGTACTCCGTCATTTATATCTTTGGGGGCGTAGTTGTATCGAGATAGCAGTGCCATACGTCTCTCCTCTCGCTTAGAATAAGTAATATACCTATAGTAGAAGCGTGTTGTTGTAATGTCAAGGCTGTGGATTTGTGAGTGAAGTAGATGTAACCGTGTTTGTGTGATTGCATTTTTCGCCCCATTGTGCTTTACTATAATAATTCTATGCGCGAAACAATTGTGACACCCAAATCAGCAGCAACTGCGTATGTAAGTGCGTTTTTTGTTGGTGAAGAGCGCCCAGCAGCGCGGCTTGGTATGGTGACCGACCTTACCTTTGATAGTAGAGGCATGCCAGAGTTTGATATAGCAATTGGTAATTATGGAGCACACTCGCAGCTTGCTCGGCGGGCTGGTAAGCATAATTTGCGTGCACCATTGCCACTGTGCTGTGCATATGACCAAGGCATGGCGCGTGGGTGGTTTGATGAAACACTTGGTGGTAGTGTGGCGTACGATACATATAATTTGCGCGAGACAAGCATGCAGACGCCCAAAGAAACGCGGCGTATATTGGCACTTGGTGGCTTGGTAGTAGCACATTTTCTGGATAATCCACAGCAGACACTCCTTGCGCACCTTAGTAGTCGGCAAGCAGTGGCAATGCAGTCATTTAATACAGCGCAACTGCAAGCACTTGAGCAAACGCACTACGCGCAGCTCATCCCTGGTAGTGCAACATTACCACAATAGACTACACATATTTTGCCTCTCACCCCACAACCTTGTATACTAGAGCCTATGGATCAGACACTTGCACAGGAGATTTTGCGTAGTGGTCAGAGTGCGCTGCTGACAGGGCCAGCGGGCACGGGCAAGACGTATGTGTTGGGGCAGTTCATCCGCCAGTGTAAGGCGGATGGCAAGTATGTGTCCGTCACCGCCACGACGGGGCTTGCGGCGACACACCTGGGTGGCAGCACCATCCACGCATGGGCGGGGATTGGCATCCACGATAGCTTGCCGAACAATTTTTTTGATCACCTGTCGAAGACGCGGCGCGATATCATTACTAAGACAGATGTGCTTATCATCGATGAGATTAGTATGCTACACGACTATCGCCTGGATATGATCGACGAAGTGTGCCGCCGGGTGCGTGAGGTGCCGAATCAGCCTTTTGGTGGGCTGCAGGTAGTGATGAGCGGAGACTTCTTTCAGCTCCCGCCTGTTAATCGCGATGGCGGGCGGCAGGGGAGCTTTGTGGTGCAGTCGCAAGCCTGGCGTCAGCTCGACCCAGCCATTCTGTACCTCGACCAGCAATACCGCCAGCAAGAGGGCGACGCTCTGCTCGATATCCTAACGGCTATGCGAGCTGGTGATCTGCGCCGACGCCATGCCGAGCAATTACTGGCCCGCACAGAGGTAGAGCCACCTCACGAGAGCGACCTAACCGAGCTTCATACCGTCAATATCGACGTCGATCGGATCAACCAAGCCCGCCTCGCTGAGCTGCCTGGCGACGAAGTATCGTACCAGCGCAGCAGCACTGGTGGGCAAAATTATGTCGATGCCTTGCAGCGGAGCATCCTCGCGCCAGAGGTGCTGGTGCTCAAGCGGGGTGCACTGGTGATGGCTATCAAGAACGACCAAGCACGGCGCTTTGCTAATGGGAGCATTGGCCAGGTAGCAGGCTTCGAGCCAGACACAGACTACCCGGTGGTGGAATTTCGTAATGGCCATGTGGTGACAATGCAGCCCGACACCTGGGAGCTGCGCGATGGTACGCGCAAGCGGGCCAGTATCTCGCAGTTGCCGCTGCGCCTGGCTTGGGCGATTACTGTGCACAAGAGCCAGGGGATGACGCTCGATAGCGCGCGCATCGACCTGCGCAAAGCCTTCGTCCCGGGCATGGGCTATGTGGCACTGAGCCGCGTCAAAAGTCTCGACAATATATATCTCACTGGCATCAACCGCATGGCGCTTACCATGAGTGACGAAGCCTATATCATTGATACGCAGCTTCGCACTCGTGCCGCCCAAGATGCCGAGCGCTTTGCCCATCTGCGCGAACAGGCTGCTCAGCGTGCTACGATGCCGCAGAAGAAGCCAACGGGCAAAACTGGCAGCACCAGCTGGGCGGCCAAGATCGCCACAATGCGCCAGACCCACCCCAACGCCTACAAACCATGGACAAAAGTTGACGATGAGACGCTCAAGCAGGCCTTCGTCCAGGGCGTGAGTATCCGCCAGCTCAGCCGTACCCTCGGCCGGCACGAAGGTTCGATAAAAATGCGACTGCAAAAGCATTTTGGCGAGGATGCGGTGCAGTAGCGCATTGTTACCTCAAAGTCTGGGGTCGTTTCATGCTTCTCAATAGATTACAGTAAACAAAAATGAATGTTCTTATAACATGCTCAGCTCCTATACGAGCGTTGCAAACTTCTGAGCAGCTCCCGTAGTTTACTAATTGACAAATCTCCTAGATATCTCTTACAATAAAGTAATCTAGACAATAAGGAGAAAATATGGCAAATCCAGAGAGAGAGAGAGAGAGCCTTAACAGACAGCGCTGAGCGCCGAAGTATAGAAGACTCCACGATCATCCAGTCGTTGGGCCAGTTGTTGACCCATCGTGTAATCACGCTAGAAAATACATCACCAAGTACAGCCAGTATCATAAAACAACCAACAGGCACTGCCTCCATCCGACAGAATAGTGTTTTCCTTAGCGCTCGAGAAAAGATGAAAGACACTAGTTTCATTATGTTAGGGTATGTAAAGGAATCTCAAGCGACCATGCGGCTTAATTCACATGATATTGCCTATGTAGAGATGAACTCGTCTGGAAGGGTATCTCTTGAAAAAAACGAGACGGGTGTGATAGCGACGAGCGGGTTGATGGGCTGCACTGGTGTGGCTGGTTTTGCAAAAAATCGAGATGGAAAAATTCAATCATTTGTTTCGCATTATGATGCTCTGAGTCAGGATAGCCGCATAACAAGAAAAGATAGTCCGGTCAATCGGGACCTCTATACTTTTCGCTACCAAGTAGAAAAAGACGACACCCAAAATACGCCATTGTATGTTGTTTCATATCCTGCATCGAGTCGCTATGATCAGGATTATGGTAAGCGACGGGGAGTGTTTCGAGAATGGCATTATATGGATCAGATCAATACTACAATAGCGCAGCTGGGCAAAAACGCACAAGTCCTCCTCTTGCCATATGAGCTTAACTCGCAAGGTCACTCTCTTGCGAGTGGCCGTATGGATGGCAAAGAAGGGATATTTTGGGATGGTGTCTATATTGATTTTGCTGACTATATTGGCGATACGGTAACTAACAAACAGTAACAAGTTTAGTTATAAAGGTATAGTTGTAGTAGAATAGCTACATGCATAACGAACCAAACACACAAACCCCCACCACCGATACCACCCCAGTAACGCCACCAGAGCTAGCTGCTGCGCCGCAGAGTGATGCAGACGTAGCCGCCCATGCCGAGGCTCAGCCAACAGATACTACCACACAGCCTACTGCTGACACGTCTACCAATGCTACCGACATCTTCCTCTGGGCAAACCAAGCCGACCGCGACAAAGACCAGCTGGAGGTGGATCTCTTTCTCTTTACCAAGGGCTATACAGTATATGCCACCAACTATGCAGCTGAGCTCAAGGCGCAGCTCAAGGTGCTCTTCCTCTACGATATGATCACAGCAGTGCAGACGGGTGCAGCGACTGGCCTGATGGTGCGGGACTTTGAGGCGGCCAAGGCGGAGGAGAATGTCCTCGAGCGCACCACGCTCGACCGGGTGGTGCACGCTCAGGAAGTCATCGAGCAGATCACCTACAGCGAGGCAGATCTCGAGACCTTCAACGAGGGTGACCATGAGTTTAAGAAGGTTAAGGGTATCATTGCGCGCTTCCGGATGGGCACAGATGGCGAGCCATTCTTTGTGGCCAAGCTACTACCACAGTCGCAGGTGCTCAAGGGAGCAACCGCCTGGATGTACAGTGGTGGGTCGTTCCAGCCATTTGTGGCTGATGCTGGCCTACGCATCACGCCGGATAATCAGGTATTGATCGTTGGCAACGATATCTTTGCCTTTAGCGAGAGTAAATTCGTCCGGCTCTTTGGCTACGATGCCAAGAAACACGCTGTGGCGGAGGAGAAGATTGCTGCCATCACTCAGCAGTTCAAGCTTACCTTGCCTGAGGGTTTGACGCTCGATCGCCTGGTGCGCGACACGCCAGCGCTGGTGGCTAAACTGCAAAAGCTCGATCCCGCCCAAGTGACACAAGATCAACTCGTCGACCACGCTGACGAAATGGGCCTCGGCCTGATGACGGACGACGCGGCAGGGAGTATCATTATCATGGATGCCAAGGATGCGGCCGTTTTCGTCAATCTCCTCAACGACGACTACGTCACGAGCGACCTGACCGGCGTCAAATACGAAATGCGCGGCAAGAAGATCTTGCGCGAGAATGAGCAATTGCCGGAGTAGGGAAGAGATATTTTCTGTGTCTAGCTAGTATCATGCTATTGGACAAGAAAATATCTGGAGGCCAGCGACCAAGCAAGCGGGAGAGCTCTGTTATATCATCTGGCCGGAACATTTTCGGTTCGATGGCATGATACTAGCCTCTGAGGTAGCCGCTCGTGATAACTGCATCCACCCAATAATTCTATTTTTCTTAATCCTCTGCTGATGGTACAATAAGCATTATGGCTAAGCAACAATCTACGGTGCAATTTCCAAAACATTTCCTCTGGGGCGCTGCGACGAGTGCGCATCAGGTCGAGGGTGGTATGCACAACCAGTGGTCAGAGTGGGAAAAAGCTCAGGCCAAGACCCTCGCTGCTCAGAGCCAATATCAATATGGCGACTTGCCCAACTGGTCGCACATTGCCAGTGCCGCCAAAGATCCAAACAATTATATCTCGGGCAAAGCCGCCAATCACGCCGAGCTCTACGCACAAGACTTCGCCCTGGCCAAGAAGATGGGCCTCACCTCGTGGCGCTTTAGTGTGGAGTGGTCGCGCATCGAGCCGGAGGAGGGTGCGTGGAATGCCGAGGCGATCAAATACTACAAGGCGTACCTCGCCGCGCTGGCCGATGCTGGGCTAGAGCCCGTCGTGACGCTGTTTCACTTCACCCTGCCGGTGTGGTTTGCCGCCCAGGGGGGCTTTGCAAAGCGCGATAATGTGAAGTATTTCGTACGCTTTGTCGATAAGTTGATGGATGAGATTGGCGCCACAGTGCGCTACGTCATTACCATCAACGAGCCGTGTGTCTACGTGACGGAGAGCTACTATAACGGCACTTGGCCGCCCAATGTGCGCAGCAAGTGGCAAACCTACCGCGTGCTGAGCAACCTTGCCTACGCGCACAACCAAGTAGCCAAAGTCCTCCATGCTAAGAGTCGGCGCTTCAAGGTGGCGGTGGCCAAGAATTCGGCCTACACCTACCCGGGTGACGACGCCTGGCTCAGCCGAGCGACAGCGCGGGTGGTGCAGTTCTTCCAGGACGATTATTTCCTGCGCAAGGTGGTGCGGCAGAGTGATTACATTGCCGTTAATTATTACTTTAGCAATCGCATCTATGGCTATCGCATACACAACCCTGAGACCACGCCAAACGACCTTGGCTGGACGATGCAGCCCGATCATCTCGAGCTTGCGCTGGAACGCCTCTGGGGCCGCTACAAGCTGCCTTTGCTCGTGACAGAGAACGGTGTGGCCGACGAGCGCGACCAGTTCCGCAAGCAATGGCTCACGCAGTCTATCCTCGCTATGCAGCGCGCTCTTGGTAGCGGGGTAGAGCTGCTGGGATATATGCACTGGAGCTTCCTCGATAACTTTGAGTGGGATAAAGGGTTTTGGCCACGCTTTGGCCTCTTTGCGGTCGACTACAAGACGTATAAGCGGACACCGCGGCCCAGTGCGCTGTGGTTTGCTCGCGTATTGCAACAGCAGAAGAAACAGGCGCAGCAGCCCATCGAGCCATTGCCGTCTGTACCAACGCGCAAGAAGCCAAGTGCTAAGCCAGCTACCGCACAGGCGCAAGCTACATCATCATCGCCGCGCTCTGTTCGCTCTACACCAGCCGTGCCACCCAAACCGACGCCGCCAACGCCACCCCAAACACCCCAAATGCCACCATCTACACCAGGGCCAGCGGCACGCTCCAGCGGGGTGATTGCACCACCGCGCCGGCCAGCAGTTGCATCACGTAGTCGTTCACGTAGTCATAATAATCGGGAGGAATAATATATGGCACAGAGCAATGGTGGAGCACGCGTCGTCGTCATCGGCGGCGGGACGGGGAGCTTTACGCTCCTAACAGGCCTGAGGCAGTATGCGTCGCAGGTCACCGCGCTCGTCAATATGGCAGATGATGGCGGCTCGACGGGTCAACTGCGCGATGAGCTCGGCGTCTTGCCGCCTGGTGATGTGCGCCAGTGCCTCGTGGCGCTGAGCAATAGCCCTAAGGTGCGCGACCTCTTTAATTATCGCTTCGATGAAGGGAGCTTCAAGGGGCATGCCTTTGGCAATCTCTTCCTCACAGCGCTTGAGAAAATGACCGGCAGCTTCGCCGAGGCGGTGGCACTGGCTAGCCAGGTGCTTAATATCGATGGGTGCGTTGTGCCCGCAACACTCAGCAATGTGACGCTCTGCGCGGAGGGCGAGGACGGCCAGCCCATCAAGGGAGAGTATGTCATCTCACAGCAGGCGCTGGCGCGCCAGCCCAAGATTTGGCTCGAGCCAGAAGCCCAGGCCAACCCCGCCGCGGTGGAGGCAATTCGCACCGCCGATATGGTCGTGGTGGCTCCTGGCAACCTCTATGGTAGCTTGGCACCTGTCTTGGTCATTCGCGAGATTCAAGAGGCGCTTGCTGCCACCAAGGCACGCTGCGTCTTTGTCTGCAACCTCGTCACCAAACCTGGCCCAACAGACGGCTTCTCGGTGAGTGACTTCGCGAGTGAGATCGAGCGTCTAGCGGGCAGCCAGTTCCTTGACTATGTCGTCTTTAACAACACGCGTCCCAGCCCTGAGCTGATGGACAAGTATGCTCACGATGGCGAGCTGATGGTCGAGTACGACATGGACGAGATGCATCGCCAGCACTATCGCTACCGCGCCGCACCAGTCCTCGCACAAGACGTGTGGGATGGTGCTCAGGCTAGCGATCCATTGGCTAGCACGCGCAGCTTCATCCGGCACGACCCCGACGTCGTGGCGCGCCAGCTGATGCGGATATACTTTGCATAAATATCAAGGACTGGCTATACTGTAAAGATCATGGAGCATATGACGGGCCACTATCACATCTATGTCGACCTTGACCGGACGATCATCAACACTACGCAGTGGCTGCGCGAGATAGCGGAGGCACTAGCCCAGCTCTACCCAGCGCAGGTGACCGCTCAGGAATTCTTGGCGGCGCAGCCTCGCTATATGCTCCGGCCCAAGACGAACCCCACCGCGCCGACCTACGTCTTGGCAGCGCAGCTTGCAGCGCTGGGCCTAGATGCGGCGTCTGTTATTGAGCAGCTCGAGCAGACGGCTCTTGCCGATGGCCATCTCCAATACCCAGGCGTGGCACAGATGCTGCGCACGCTCAGCCACTATGGCACGGTGCAGATACTGACCTATGGTGATCCCATCACGCCGCACTGCAAAGCCCGTCTGTGCCCAGCAGTGCGTGCGCTCGTGGCTCAGCAGGGTGGGCAGGTGATTATTACTACCTTGCAAGATAAAGCTCAGTGGCTGCGCCGTGCTGCCGCTGCAAACCCCGGCCAGACAATCTACCTGATCGACGATAAGCCCGTTGCCGTTGCCTTTGCGCCCGAGCCAGACCCGCCCATCCGCTGCGTGCAGATCGACCACACTGGCCAGCTTACACCGCGCTCTATCAATTGGCGCTCAGGAGACTGGCCCATTTGTCATACGTTAGCTCAAGCAACTAATATCATACAAGGAGACATCGAGTATGCAATGCACCAAAGCAATCATCCCCGTGGCAGGCTGGGGGACACGGCGCCTGCCCGTCACCAAGACGATCGAAAAATGCATGCTGCCGCTGGGTAACCGCCCGGTGGTAGACTACGCCGTGCAAGACTGCATCGCGGCGGGCATCCGCGATATCTACTTCGTGGTGAGCGAGCAAAGCACGCAGATTCGCGACTTCTACCGCTCCAACGTCGACCTCAACAACTACCTACGCCGCAACGGCAAGGCAGATCTCTTGCCCCTCATCGCTCCACCAAAGGTTAATCTACACTACATGGTGCAGTCCAGCTATGGCAAGTACGGCACAGCCATCCCGGTGAGCCTGGTGGTGCCGCAGCTCGACCCTGGTGAGCCAGTGGTCGTGCTGATGGGTGATGACTGCGTGTACAATGCTGACGGCACATCAGAGGTGGCGCGCCTCATTGAGGCAGCGGGGGAGGATCGCTCGGCCATCCTGGGCGTGCACATGCCGCCCGACCAGCTCAGCCACTATGGTGTGCTCGACGTCGCCGAAGATGGTCGGCTGCGCGGTGTGGTAGAGAAACCAGCGCCAGGTAAGGCACCGAGCGAAATGATTAATGTCAGCAAATACGTCCTCAGCTACGACCTCCTGCAGCGCATTGCCGCCCACGCCGACCGTGAGGATGTCGCGGGCGAATACTACATCACCGACCCCTTCAACGACTACCTCGCTGCTGGTGGCCACATGGCCGTCGTCCCCACCAAGGGCCACTACCTCGACACTGGCACGCTCGAGACCTGGGTAGCAGCCAACAACTGGCTCCTCGAGCATCAGGGGTAGGGGAGAAAGAATAAAAAACCGGCTCATACCAGCCGGTTTTTTCTTGGCAAAAACACAGCCCACCAACTGCCACGGCCAAATCGGGTTTCCAGGCCCGAGAATACTCTAGAGTACTCGATCAGGCGTGGTGATTGGCGGGCTGTGTTGGTGGGCTATTTAGCCCCTGTCCTCATAGCACCTAAATGATACTATGAGCTTTGCATTGACGTAGGAGCTCAGGGTCGTGGGTAGAAAATCCCCACGTGTTACTGCTCCTTGTAAAAAGGTAGCAGCATAATCTGGGCTCTTAAAGGTCTTTTCTAGCGGGTAAGACCCGCCAGTGGTTGTGTCAACCTCGACCTTGTACTTCTTCATCGTCATGATGATCTTCCTTTCGGATCCAGAGGCTAAAGAGCTGCTTTCTGCTCTTCGAGACAACCTCCGAGCTAAAAAGC
>CALHQH010000038.1 GCA_938036625.1 uncultured Candidatus Saccharibacteria bacterium
TTGCTCATCCAGCTGTATCAGGCCTTGACGGCAAAGGTGAGTGCTTGGCTGGTGATGGTTGCGCCACACACATCTTCGTCGCTGACTGCGCGACGGGTGTATCTCGTGGTGGCATTGCTGTGTGTTATTACCCAGGCAGTCATGGCTGGTGTTGCGGTACTCCCCTTGCGCGAACGGGGCAAACAGGGGTGGGTGCTTGCGGTGTGTAGTATGCTAGTGACTGGTCTCTTTGCGGTGATTGGCTTTATCCTCAATATATTTATGATGCCACTGGCCGTGCTGGTGTCGCTCGTGTCGCTGCTGTTTGCACTGGCGGCGCTGTATGTTGCGCACGAAGTGAAGGATGAATTTCAGCGCTCGTAGATTACACACCTGATACCTTGGCTACTAGCACTTGAGGGCTTCACTCCCTCTACTTACCTCACACTTCCCGCTCGTGCAATGAGAGAATGAATGTCTCTATTGAGTTATTCATTTCGCATGCGAAGCTAGAGAACTTATTTGCCTGGTGACAGGCTACCATTTCTTCAAATGAACGACAAGAAAGAAGGTTAGTGGGCAATACTATAAAGCCGATCGGTTCCGGTGCAAACAGCTTGAAAACCACCTCTGCCTGTGCTACAGTATCTACAGCGATGGGGTGTCGCCAAGTGGTAAGGCAACGGGTTCTGGTCCCGTCATGCGGGGGTTCGAATCCCTCCACCCCAGCCAAGCTGTATAACAGAGTGAGTGACAAGGTTCCGTGATCTTTAGCTACCATGAATAACTACCTCTGTTGTAAAGCTTGGTCAAATAGGAATTATCGTCCAGTCCGGAGCGGCTGGACGGTTTGTTTTGTGATTTGGTTCTGTGACTTTCTGCTAGTATCCGCTATTTGACATATAATAAGTATCAATGAGTAAGAGCAGCGATAAAGAGCTATACATGCAGTGCCGTGACGCATATCGTGAATGGCTTGCAGATCAAAAAACAGATGATCGCCTTGTGGGCGTGAGATCTCCTGGATGGTTTTATGGCCCCTACAATATTCCCGCAGAGTTGCTGTTTCGAACACTGCACAAAAAAGTCAACGACAGAATCGCGATGCGTGCCGAATTTGACAGTAAGCTTCTTAATATGGTCTACAACAATGATGAATATGATAGACGGGCGCTAGCGGTAAAGCCGCAGCACCAACAGAACAAGACCTTTACAATTTACTTTCAGATATATTTTCTATCAAAAAGCACAAAAACAGATTTATTTAAAACACGGCTTACGCTTTCCGGCATTAAGTTTACCTGGTGTAGTGAGCGCGATTTTTGGAGGACAGTAAAGAAGACTGGTGATATAAGAGAGTATCGATGGCGTCGGAGTGAAGTATTTCCGAAGCTTGATAACGAGTCTAATACCTATACTGTTAAGGCTAAGGTCGCCAATCGCAATATGGAAGCGGCTGTTAATAAAGCCGCCAGAACCTTTCAGGGATTCATGGACTGTATTAATGTTGTACAAGTATTTAATTATCAGGAGCGCAATCTGTTGTATGGTCCGAGCAGCAATAAGACGGCTATAAGTAGTGTCGGCATATTTATAGCCGAGAGAGACGGCAGGGCTGAAATATTTTGGTCTACAACAAGGAGACATGCCCTGCCTTCAGAAAAGCTTAATGCTCTAGATACTGGCAAAAAGGGCTTTCTTAGGGTCTTGCTGAGGGCATTTCAGGATAATAATTTTGCCGCTGCTGAGCGGTTGAGGTGTGTTGTTATGGAATTTGCATCTGCACTGGACGCGGAAGATGTAAATCTTGGCTTGTTGGGGTTTTAGAGGTGTCTAGAAATTACCACCAGAAAAGCAAATGGCCAAACTCGCAGAGAGGCTGAGGTATTGGATATATTTAAAAATTATATCCCTGGAGAGAGATATTGGGAGCAGCAAGGATTCCTGATAAAGGAGACTCGTAATATCTATGTCCATCAGGGTGTCTCTAGCACGGGAGGCGCCCCTGACTACTACCTAAACTGGTCCAAGCAGTACGCTGAAGCTGCTATTAGAATATTAATCTGGCTTTATAATAATTGTGCAACATGGAGAAGTGACGATGATATAGATATATTTTTTGATCACTATAGCCAATCAAACCGCAAGCTTGAACTGGCTGAAAAGATATTAAGGGGCCGTAGCGTTCGTGTTGCACAGCCGTGACTTATGAGCTTCTGGGGCCTCTATTCTTTCGCTTCTCGTCTTTTGTTAAATAAATAGATAAATTGTTTTACCATAGCTTCCTTAAATTCGGGTGATTTCTCATTTCCTACCTTTGCGATAGTATGAATATCACGTACCCTCGGACGCTCGAACAGGACAAGGTCTGACTCCTTCGTATTTATTAGGTTGCCATATCGCGGATCAGACGTGATAATTTGGTGTATAGTATCAATGCTAATAATAGCATCTATACTGAGTATTGCGTCTAGTGTTAAATCTCTATATGTATGGTTACTTTTTCCTATAGTGTGCCAGACTCCTGCAAATTGCAGTACAAAGCTTATCGCGTCATCTGCTGACCGTATCTTCTTCCCTAGATATTGACCAGTTTCCTCTCTACTGGAAAGCTCGGCCCATCTTGCGTACAGTCGTATAGACGAGCCACCTTGACTAGGCGACGGCAACTTATCATTGTCGGCGAAGCGCCTGATAGATCGCAGCACGACAGCTTTGTATTGTTGCATCTGGGATCTTTCCAATTTAATTGAATGACTACCCCTTCCTGTACCATAATGGATCACGTGGTCCATAGTACGCGAGAACGTATCTATCCTGGCCCGGCTGGAAAGGTGCCGGAGGATAGCATACAATCATAGTACAATAGTAATTATGCTAGAAGAAAACATCATCCACAAAAAATCAGCCGGCGGAATAGTTTGCTGCTCAAAAGGCAAGATCCTCACACTAAATGTAACCAAATACGGTGAAATCGTATTTCCAAAGGGGGCCATTGAGCCTGGTGAAAGCCCAGAAGAGGCAGCAGTTCGCGAGGTTTTAGAAGAGACTGGCTATCATGTTAAGGTTAGAGCTCCGCTTGGTGAGGTGTCCTATGAATTTGACGAGGACGACGGCAAGCGATACCGAAAGACGGTTTATCATTATCTGCTGGAATTGGTGGACGAAAACGAAGCCCCAGAGCCCAACCGAGAAGAGCACGAAAATGATGAGGGTATAGAAAATTTGTGGCTTTCGATCGAGGACGCCAGAAAGCACTTGACGCATGAGGACAGTAGACAGAAACTCGAGGATGCGATTACTCTATTGAGGAGCTTTCATCCTTAGAGCGAGATATAGCGAGAGATATGCCACATAGGCCCAGTTCTCTTGCGAATATTTCGTCAAATTCTGGTATCTATAACTCTGGCCTTTTAATGTTACGGTATATGGATCTCTCCATCGAAATGGTGTTTCAGGATAATCGAAATCTGTTCTACTTACTATATACTCGATCGCCTCCAGGCGCGTCATTGGCGTAGGTGTCGGCTGCTGGTCATAGGCGTCAGCAATCGAGGGGGGGTAGTTTCATGGTGTATTGTCATATGTTTATAAAACCACACCAACCGTCATAAATCAACAGCAATGGCACGAACATCAAGATTAACAACGCCTCACCGCCGTCGGCGCGAACGTACCACAGTGCGCCCTTTGCCAAAGTAGGTGCGCCCAAGCCACTTGTGCCCTTCAATAATCGCAAGTGGGACGAAGAACGCCACGATCCAAACGAAGACGCCATCGCTCCACGAGATGGGCGTTACATGAAGCCACTGCTCGAGCGGCCCAAACAGCGCGACCAGCTGGAGCACAATCGAGACCGCCAAGCCACCATAAAATGCCATACTCCACCGCCGAGCGCGGCGCCAGACGGGCTCGTAGTCGCTGCGGGCAGCGAGAGCGCTCGCCCACTGCATCACCACCAGTGCACAGAAGGCAATAGTGCGCGCATATCCTTCGCCGTGCGAGTGATAGTACATGCTGTAGAGCCCCAATGTAATAACCGCCATCACCACCGCGATGAGCCCAACCCGGCTCAGCATAAAGCGGCTGAGTAGTGGCGCCTTGGGGTGGTATGGCGACCGCCGCATTGCTTGGGGTGAGCCTGGCTCAACACCCAATGGAATAACCATCGTTGTATCCGTCACCAAATTGACCCACAAGATCTGCACCGGCAAAAGCGGGATAGACAAGCCCACCAGCAGTGAACCGATCGACACCAACACCTCACCAAGGTTCGTCGCAAGCAAATACACCACCATACGCTTGATATTAGCGTAGATCGTCCGCCCCTCGTGCACAGCACTAATGATGGAGCGGAAGTTGTTGTCAAGCAAGATAATATCACCAGCATCGCGCGCTATCTGCGCCCCCGAGCCCATCGCGATACCGACGTTAGCATTGGTCAGTGCGGGAATATCATTAACGCCATCGCCCGTCATGGCAGTAATGTCCGTCGCATTGAGCGCTGTGAGGATGCGATGCTTGTGCTCTGGTATGACCCGCGAGAAAACGCGCGCCCGGGCCACTACAGTAGCCAGCTCGCCGTCGCTCAATTGGTCAAGCCGCCGGCAATCATACACCTCATCACGCCCCCGTACAAGGCCGAGTTGTCGCCCAATCTGATACGCCGTCTCGAAATGATCGCCAGTAATCATCCGCACTGTGATGCCCGCTTGGCGAGCTCGAGCAATCGACGGCCGAGCCTCTGGCCGCACACTATCTGCCACACCAACCAGCCCAACAAACTGCAACCCCTGACGGGCTGGCAGCTGCTCCAGCGAATCAATCGGCGCGCGAAGTGCCGTATATGCCAAGGCAATCACTCGATGCCCCTGCCCCGTGAGCTGCTGCAAAGCCTGGAGCGTCGCGCGCTTATCTGTGCTGGAAAGCCGGGCATGGCGAATGATCGCCTCTGGCGCACCCTTTACGCACAGGCGATATTGCCCAGTACCAACTGCCTGGAGTGTGCCACTCATCGCCAGCTTGTGCTCAAAAGGAAAGAGTGTCAAACCCGCCCGGCGCTGCGGCCGCGAGACGCGCTGCTCGTTGCAATAGGCGGCAAAGGCTCGATCGAGTGGATCATACATCTTGCTTCGGCTATTAGGCAAGGTGCTGCCAGCCAGTGTCTGGAGTAGTGGCTCGGTGCGATTGCCTGGCGCCCAGATGGCTTGGACAGTGAGCTTATTGCGCGTGAGGGTGCCCGTCTTGTCTGTAGCGATTGTCGTCACGACGCCAATTGTCTCAATTGCCGCCATCGTCCGCACTAGCGCCTTGCGCCGCGCCATCCGCTGCATACCAATAGCCAAAATGACCGATATTGCCACTGGTAACCCCTCCGGCACTGCGCTAACGGCAAGCGCTATCACAAACTGCAGCGCCGCCGTAAGCTCCATACCACGCCACAGCGCCAACCCCAGCGCTACCACTGACGCCAGCAACACAACGATGACGATTTGGCTCACCAGCTTATCGATCGTCCGCTCCACTGGGCTCGTCTCGCGTGGCTGGCCCGAGAGAGCAGCCAGTTTGCCATACTCAGTTGCATTCCCAGTTGCCGTCACAATAGCAAGCGCACTGCCACCAATTACAAATGACCCCTGATACAAACAATTTCGCCGCTCATAGAGCGCCGTTGCCATCGGTAGAGTCGCACTGTTTTTCTCGATCGGGAGCGACTCACCTGTCAGCTGTGATTCGTCCACCCGGAGCGAGCGCGCCTCGAGCACCCGCGCATCAGCCGGAATCTTATCGCCCTCTTCCACGATGATCACATCACCTGGCACCAGCTGCTCCGCATCGAGCGATTGCTCCCCCTCGTGCCGACGGACGCGCACCTGCAGCGGAGCTTTCTTTTGCAACGAGCGAATGATACGCTCGGTAGAGAGCTGCTGCGTGTAATCGATCAGTGCACTCACCACAATAATCGCCAAAATAATCAGCCCATCCACCACCGCCTGGTGGAAGAAGCTAATCGCCGCTGCCGCAAACAGCACCAACATAAACACCGAGCAAAATGGCTTGATGAGCCGCCGCCACAGTGGTTCGTGCACAACGCGGATAATATTAGGGCCGTAGTGTTCCAGCCGCTCAGCCACAACAGCATCATCGAGGCCACGGACGCTAGACGATAGGTCGGCCATCGTCTGCTGGGGAGTCTTGGCATGGTATGTCATAATAGATCTATTATAGCACACCAAGCATAAGCGTTCTGGACAAATTACCACGCATCGGCGTATACTAAAGCCATGACAAAAGCTCCACACACCACTGTAACCAAAACCAAACCAGCAGCCAAAAAATCATCGAAGCGCACCGGCGCACCAGCCACTCACCCCTCATCGCGCCACACCAAACAGCCCAAGACGGTCGACTACTACCCCAACCGCATGACCATCGCCGTCTCGGTGCTAGCTGGCACAGGGCTTGTCTTGCTGTGTTTGATGGTACGGATGACGGTGATTGTGGAGTAAGCACACTAAACTAACCAGGCCACCCGTAGTTATATTTCATTTTCAATGATAAATACCACGCTGTTCACAAGCAAGAGTTGATAATCAGCCGATTAATAATTAAAGCGCTCTCAGTTATGGCATAGTATGTTATGGTGTGCTATAGTGTGTCATTATGGCACATCGTTTTTCTATTTTTAAGGGGCGGCGGCGCCCGGTGCTTTTTGTTGCACTTGGTGTGAGCATTGCCCTGCTTGTAGGGAGTATTATTGCTCTCTATTTAGTATCGCAGCCAAGTGCTCAGTCACCCAATGGCCGCAAAAAAACAATCGACCTTCTTACCAAGACAAATACCCAAACGCAGCAGCGTCGCATCACCTCGCAGTTGGGTTTTAGTCTAGAGTACGACCCAGGAGCTATGACAGCAGAGGGGATTGTCCAAAACCCCAACAGCGCGCCAGGGACATTCCAGGGGCAAACATACAATGGCGATCAACTCCAAGAGGCGCGCAACTACGGCATCATTACCCTACACCTCACTAACAAGACGTCTAGTACACCACAGCCAGTCGCTGCGCAGCAGTCACAGCTTACTATTACCGCTAACCGTAACAAAAATTACTTCGGTAGCAAAGACAGCATCCCTGAGTACAAGGGGAAGTCTAACCTTGACATCATCACGCAAGAGAAACGCAAAAGCCTTGCTCATGCTGGACGTGATGATGAGATCAACGAACGCGCTATTACTATCGCAGGCAAAAAATATCGTGAGCTTCACGTCAAACATCGCCTCAAAGCTCTTAATGGTCAGCTCACTATCTGGCGACAATCCTACTACTACCTAACCGTCCAGCACGACCGACCATACTGGCTTGCCGTAACCAACCTACCTGCCAATGACCGTGATGCGCTCGCTACCTGGCAAAATGTGATCTCTCGCGTCTCCTACACACAGCCACAGGACGGTGCGCTATCTTCTAGCCAGCCCGTGATCGCACGCTTAGCCGCAGCCAATACACCAACCGACACCGCTAACATCCACGGCACAGTCGGCGACGACATTATGCTCAGTGTGGTAGCAAAAAATCAGTTAGCAACAGTTAGAGTTGGTGCAATGCGCTGTGCTCGCCTCACCTTTCGCGTCCAGAGTAATACTCTCACACTAGCAAAGGCTTGTAATGGCGGCATTGGGAGTGGGTCGATTGTGTCATCGGATGGCATTGTTGTTACTAATGGCCACGTTGTCGAAACAACCGATACTGATCTCCTTGCCAACGCCTTTCCAACCTCCCAACAAGAGTGGGACAACTATATTCAATTTGTCACTGGAGCGGGTTATGCAACTGAGACGCAGATACGCGAGCTTATCAGCCAAGTCGAAAACGATGATATGGCTGCCGCCCAAAAGCTGATAGCCTATCTGCAGCTTGTGCCAAAGTCTAACATTACAGTAAGCAACAGTCGCACCGACTACGTTATCCAGACATCTGATGACCCAATCCGCCTTACAGAAGAAAATACCTGGCAAAAATCTGCCACTAACAAAACTGCGACACTCATTGACAAAGAAGTTGATACAGGTGATGTTGATCTCTCGTCTCGATATACCGACGTTGCACTCCTCAAGATGAGCGGTACATTCCCAACAATCCAGCGGCTGTCGTCGCTCAGCTCGGTCCAAAACGGCGACCGCATTACCGCAGTAGGGTACCCAGCGCTTGTTGATGGTGGCATTAGCACTAAGCAGTCTCGCACCATACCCACCGTTTCTACTGGTACGACAAGCAGGACACTGCGTGATGGCGGCGGGCACTCACTTATTTTGACTACTACCGAGATCTCTTCTGGCAGTAGTGGTGGCCCTGCTTTTAATGCGAAGGGTGAGCAAGTTGGTATCACAACATATGCGCGAGAATCATGCACGAAAGAAGAATCGTGCTTTGGTAGTGGTATTGCCCGAGATGCACAAGACGCACAAACTATGGCAACCAAGCAGCGTGTCTCCATTACCACCAACGGTGAACTCACCAAACTATGGCAGACGGGTATCGATGAATTTGTTGCTGGGCGCTACAGCGCTGCAGCACGGTCATTTAGTAGCCTCAACAGCAAATACCCAGGTAATTATCTTGTAACAAAATTCCTATCAACCGCCCAGAATCAACCACGAGATGAAACCGACCAGACTACAACACCTAGCCCAGATGCTCGCAATGCAGACCCAAGTACAAATCCTGATACTAGCATCGATTACTCCTACACTCCGCTCACATCAAGCGAACGTAGTACGGTTGTCATACTTATCATCTGCTTTATGGTGATTGTCGTGGTCGCGATTGCAGTAATTGGCTTCGCTATCTGGGCTGGCACCCGCAAGAAGAACTCTACTCAGCCGCATTATCCCTACCCATTACAGCCAACAGCGCAGCCTGGGCAACCATCCGTTGGCTACACAGGTCAGCCACAACCACCCGTCCAGCAATCATATTATCCACCTCAGCCTCAACCTCAACCATATCCACCAGCTCAGCAAGTTACACCAGCGCAGACGCCTATGGTGCAGCCAACAGCACAGTCTTCATCGCCAGCTGATCCACTACCGCCACAGCAGCCGCAGGCTACTCAACCCTCAGCACCGACTGAGTCATCTACTCCCGCTCCATTCGAGTAATGCTAGCATCAGCCACCCATCGCTCACCGACCAGCAAATTGTGGTATACTAAAGACCATGAGAGTACGAATAGAGATAGACACAAAGACCTTTGTGCGGTTTTGGCTGGTAGTAATTGGTTTTGCCTTTGCAATCCTCGCGATTTATCTGGCGCAGACTGCCTTGATTATGATTGGCACGGCGGGGTTCCTCGCGCTGGCACTCAATGGGCCAGTCAATGCCATCGTCGAGCGCTTGCCTAACCGCAGCCGCACACTCAGCACCGCACTTGCCTTCATTAGCATTGTGGCGCTACTTGGAGTGGTTCTTGTGCTCGTGGTACCACCCATCGTCCAGCAGACGAGCAAGTTTGTCGACGCCCTGCCGGGGATGGTCCATACAGCGGGCGAGCAGTGGCATAGCTTTGGTACTTTTGCCGAGCAGTATCATATCCAAGCGCAGGTAGATCAAGTAGTAGAGAGTGCTCGCAGCAGTGTCGAGTCCTGGACGCGTGGCCTCAGTGGCAACCTCCTTGCCGGCATTAGCTCCGTCTTCTCTGCAGTCGGCTCAGGGTTCTTAGTGCTCGTCCTCACCTTCTTGATGCTGACGGAAGGGCCAGCCTGGGCAGAGCGCTTTTGGGGGCTCTACCGCGACCAATCTACAATGGAACGCCACCAGAAGGTCGCCCATCGCATGCATGCTGTGGTAGCAGGCTATGTGACGGGCCAGCTCACCATCTCGGGCATTGGCGCCCTCTTTGCTGGGGCAGCAGTCTTTGTGCTGAGCCTCTTTTTCTCGGCTATTCCGAGTAACCTTGCGCTCGTCACGATTGCCGTTACCTTCGTCCTAGCGCTCATCCCTATGTTTGGTGCCACGATCGCTGGGGTAATGATCTCCCTCTTGCTTGCCTTTAATGCCTTGCCAGGTGGCCTCATCTTTGCGGCATTTTTCATCATCTACCAGCAGATCGAGAATAACTTCATCTCGCCCACCATTCAGTCGCGCAAAATTGATCTCACGCCACTAGTTGTCCTTGTTGCCATCACCATCGGCCTCTATATCTTTGGCATCATCGGTGGTCTCATCTCCATCCCCATTGCTGGCTGCTGCAAAGTCCTACTCGACGACTACCTCGAGCACAACGCTCGCGCCCGTGAAGAATCTACCAAGCCACTGGCCAAGCTGGTGGAGAAGATTAAGGGCGAGGGATAAAAACCTCACAGCGAGAGCCACACCAGTAAGAATCTTACGATATATCTACATATAAGTTAGAGAAGAATAAAGCTTTAAACACTCTAACTAATAAATATTTCCTGTCCAGGCCGTGGATGTGTAACCCTCTCGACATACCCATCGAAGAAGAAGGGAATATTGTCCTCATCACCATTATCAATCCGCCCCTTAGCCTTACTGCACGCACCAAGAGAAACACTATACTCTGGCTCTCCTGTCACGATTGTCGGCTCATCCCACTCAGTAATCCACGCGTAGCGTCCACCGAAGTTTCGCTTGGCAACCTCAAGGATATAACAACCTGCATCCATCGCTACCGTATCTTTTGTCTCAAGAACAAACATATGGTTCTTTGATGTAGTATCGGCAGCTTCTCGATAGAGTACATCAAGCACATCATCCACCACTGCAAGACTCTTTACTGAATAATCAAGCATACCATGAAGGTCATGCCCCAGTACTTTTGACATATAGTCGATGAAATACTGTGCATGCTTCTGTGTGTATGCTGCAAGCTCGCGTTGACTATCTGATTGGGTGTTATTGTCTGGAATCGTTGGCATATTATTTTCCTGCTGTGTAATAATCTATAATAACTCTGGTCGCCTCGACGCCATCTCAATCCCCAGATCAACCTCAAGCGGATCCTCACCCACGTCCAGCTCATCTACTTCTTCTGCGGAGTAGTAACGACCATCTTCTAGTTCTTCAGGAGCACGCCATGCGTAGTAAGTCAATGAAGTTGGTTCACTGATCTGAAGGATGTCACGCAGGATGTGGACCGATTGTGCTGTGAGTGAGGCATACGCCGAACTATACGTCGGCAGCAGGAGATGACGCGAGTAAACTTCATTTTCATTACTTTGCTGCCACCCTTGATTAACCATAGTGCTGATAGCACTGGACTTGTACGCACTCGATACATTCCGCGTCTGTGGAGACAGACGTAGTTCACAGACAATAGCCGTGTCGCTAACGGCGTAATGAAGGTACTGTGTCATATATTCTGTAGACACTTCGGGGATCAGTACAATGTGTACTCGACCGCCAGCGCGCATGAGTGCGCGCGCAAGTTTATTCTCAAACTGTGTCCAGGAGAATTGGTGCATGTTGAAACCACCATGTTAAATGCTATTCAATACATTCGCATACTGTGGGGAATGGATATATACTGCGATAGCTGAACGCCGATTGGATATTTGAAACTCACAGCCATTTTCTGCCTTCCAGTATGCAATTTCACGCTCAGCATCACGCTTGATTCGAGGTCTACCCCAAACGGCAGTTCCTGCCTCTACATAGCCGACAAAAGCGTCGTTCATAAATCTGTCTTGTTCAATTGATTTTGTTGTATCAATATCTGTTAGGCTCCATGAGACCATGTCAAGTCCTCTAACCGGATCGGATGTGGTTGCCCTCAGTCTCGGCTGACTAACTGGAATATCCTTTGCGATAGTACTTGGATCACTTTCATCCCAACCCAGTTTTTCCATAGCCGCTGTCAACTTATCTTCTGTGAGTGGCCAATCTTGGTTGACCCAGTAATTTACAAGTTCGACAAATTTTTGTGAGGTAATGCTGTTCCATGTCATGATGATAGTATTATACCACCATCATATCCTACACACCATCGCTATTTTGTGCTATCACACTACTGCTCTGTGCGTGGTTCATCGTGTCATAATACTATCTCGGCACGCAGCGGTACACCACTGTTTGGTCTCGCATGCATAACTGCACAACTGGTGCAATAACTCCTGCCGTCTTGAGCGTATCGGGCGACGACCAATCGTAGCGTGGCCCTCCCTCACTGCCATATTCAATCGGCGCAACGACTAGATTGTAATAATGATGCATTAGCACCAGCGCACGCAACGGATCGACAAGCGGCGCGGTTGCCATCGGCTCATCAGACATATCAAGCTCGAGTGTTTGCCATGCTGCGTCGGGTATCTCCTCAGTCTCCTCGGATGCGTTATATCTATCATAGCTCACAGCCAAGCCACTACCGTCGTAGCCAAGGCCTGATAGCTTCTCGGCATAGTCTGGCAGGTATGCCGCGATGGCAAGGTCGATATTCTCTGGTAGGGTTTTATCCGCATCATAGGCCGTCCGCTCAGTCAACGGCAAGTCCTCAGGTGGCAGCCCAGCACTGAGGTACGCTTCACACGTAATGAGGTCGCCCAGTATAATCGTTGCTTCGTTAATATCATGATTACTATATTCGCTATTCTCGTATGCTCTGCAGCGCACTGCATCATATACCGCAGTCAAGGCGGCAATCTTCTGGTCTGACGGCGATGGTTCTTGCTCTGCCTGTGGTGTAGCTGTCTTTCCTGATAGACTTTCGTGATTCATATCACTCTTCTGCCCACCACCACACTGGCCCTTGCGGTGTGTCGCGCACGGCAATGTGCTGCGTGGCAAGCTCGGCACGCAGGCGGTCGGCTGTGGGCCAATCGCGGGCTTCGCGAGCACGCTGGCGCTGGAGGATGAGCTGCTTAGCCTCATCGGTAATGTCCGGCGTCGACTCACAGAGGTCGAGGCCAAGTAGCTGATCGATCACCGCTAGCAACTCCTCCAATCCACGATGGTACACTGTTACCAGTGGTCGCGCTAGCACTCGATCAAACGCTTCGTCGATGAGCCGCAGCGCCTCGGGGGTATTCAGGTCATTGGCGAGCGCTTCGCGCACTGCCCCGCTCGCTGCCAGGAGCGACACATGGCCCGATTGTTCGTCACTCTTACGCTGGTCATCATCCAGACTCTCATACGTCTGGTGACGCAGACACGCCACTTCATACCACTTACGCAGGCGGTTGCGCGCTGCACTGAGGTTTTCCCAGCTAAAGTTCCCCTCGTGCGAGTAGTGGCTCTGTAAGACGAATAGCTTGTACTCCATGGGGGTGTAGCCCCGCTCGGCGAGGTCGGCCAAGGTATAGCCATTGCCCAGACTCTTGCTGATCTTCGTGCCATTAACCTTGAGGTGGTTGCAGTGCAGCCAGTAGCGGGCAAAGGGTTGGCCCGTCGCAGCCTCACTCTGAGCGATCTCGTTGCTGTGGTGGACGGGGATATGATCGATCCCACCAGTGTGGATGTCGAGCGTCGCGCCAAGGAAGTGCATTGCAATCGCCGAGCATTCCAGGTGCCACCCCGGGAAGCCCATCACTGGGGTGCCGTCTGTTGGTGGTTGGTCGAGCAGCTCCGGTGGCGTGGGCCACTCCATGTCGCGTTTGACGCCAGTTGGCGAGAACTTCCATAGAGCAAAGTCGCTCGCGTGGCGCTTCTCGCTATTGGGACCAATCCGTGCCCCCGCCCGCAAGGCTCGCAGATCGAGCCGGGCAAAGTCTGCATAGGCTGGGAAAGTACTGGTATCAAAATAAATCCCATCACTCGTCTGGTAGGTGTGCCCCTTGCGCTTGAGAGTAATGGCGAGCTGGACTTGCTCGTCAATATAGTCGGTGGCACGGGCCAGCTGGCTCGGCGGGGTTAAGTGCAGCGCGTTCATCCCGCGGACGAAGTCGTCGGCATAGAACTTGGCAATCTGCCAGGCCGTCTTGCCCTCGCGGCGTGCGCCCTTCTCAAGCTTGTCTTCGCCTTCATCGGCATCGCTTGTCAGGTGGCCGACATCGGTGATATTCATCACACGCTCCACCTCGTAGCCCTCCGCTTGGAGCATGCGTACCAGAATATCCCAGTAGATGTACGCCGCCCAGTTGCCAACATGCAAGTAGCTATACACTGTTGGCCCACAGGTGTAGAGCGACAC
>CALHQH010000039.1 GCA_938036625.1 uncultured Candidatus Saccharibacteria bacterium
GTTTGGTGCTGGCCAACCAGTTTATGACGCAGCTCAAGGAAGAACTGCGCGAGGCTATCCTTGGTAACGTCGGTACAACCATCACCGGCCGAATTGGTACGACCGATGCTGAGATTATGGTCAAGCGTTATACACCTGTCTTTACTGCCGAAGATTTGACCAAGCTGCCAAACTTCGAGTCGGTCTGCGTAGCGCAGATTAATGGTACGCCATCAGCACCATTCAGTATGGCGTGGATTCCGCCAATGGGCGAGCCAAACCAGCAATTGAGTGGTGCTCTCAAGAAACTCTCGGCCGCGAAGTACGGCCGGCCACGCGACCAAGTTGAGCGCGATATAGCTGCCCGTATTAGTGTGCAGCAGCCCAGCCAGCCAGCAGCTGGAGCAGGGCGCCCAGGGGGTGCAGCTGGAGCTGGCGGTGGGTCGTCCTTCCTCGATGAATGGCTAGCTAAGCGTAAGCAGATGAATGCAAAGAAACCGCAATCGGCGGCAGCACCATCAAGCGCACAAACATCTCGGCCCGGTAGCCCGGCTGCTCAACCAGCTCGGCCGCAAACTGCACCAGCTTCCTCAGCTCAGCCATTGCGTGCCCATCCAGCCGCGCCATCGGCTTCTTCGCCCTTCCAAGCGCCACAGCCAGTTGGTGCTCCTCGCACTATGCCAAATCCAAGCACGTCATCTCCATCGTCGGCTGCTCAGCCTGCTTCACCACCGTCGCCAGCGGTGCAAGATGTGCTGGATAGAGCACGCCATGCTGCGCGGCCCAATATCCTCGGTGGTCAGCAGGCCGAGGCGCGTACCCAGCCTACTCCACCAGTTACACCGCCACCCGCTCCCGAGTCAGCTATGCCATCGCCAGAAGAGCTGGAGCGCGAAGCCCTGCGTCGCCAAGGCACTCTCAACACTCATGGTGACCTGAGTGGCGAGCCACAGGAAGTGTCGATTAAGCTGCATTGATAAGCGCTTAATACGGGTGATAGAGAACACAAGCGGCAAGTATACTATTTTTGACGTTCGTTATTATGCGTATTATACTAGGTCTATGAAAACTCATTATGTTTTACAAAAGTTGTTTCAGGGGCAACAGTATGTCGGCGACGATTGGGAGCTGGATCCTGATAACACAACATGCCGAAACAAGCTCACGTCTGCGACGACAACATTCGGTGCCGACGACACTTGCCCTTGGTTCATTGAACTTGGAGTTGGATTCACTCTACAAAAATATGTCGAAATCGGCGACCCGTATCTTATAGAAGGTGATCGTTACGTGATCACCGTTTGTTCACCCTCGTTCGTTGATGATCTACGTGGCAGGTGGTACTTTGAGGACGATAATGAGGCAAAGCCCCTGATTATGAATACGCTTGACTATGATGTCGTCTTTGAGTTTGTTCAAACGAAATTAAAAGAGTATGTTTTTACGCCAACACCTGACCGTCCGTATGGAGATGATATAGAATTTCACAATGTCACGAAACACTGGCTCTTTGATGTAGATTGGGAGGATTATTATCGATAGTTCTTTTGTCAAAGATACTCCTTAGATATTTGAGCTATTCGTTAGCGACTCTGACAGTGATATCGTTCGCTCATGACAGACGTAACAACCGTCGTTCAAGTACTTCTCTCCAGCCCGAGCGACCTCCCTTAGAATATTGACATTTGATCAATAGAGCACTATTCATATGCGAAGCACAAGTCCCAAGCGGTTGAATCATGTGGCTGAGCGAGCAGAGCTCTACAGAAGTAAGCTACACATTCCGCCGACCGAGCATCATCATGCGCACAAAGTCGAAGGCAAGGCCGCAGAGCCAGCCGAGGGCGAAGGCAGCGATGGATTCGGCACCGGAGAGTGGGTAGCCGTTGAAGCGGGCGATGAGGTAGATGGCTAGAGTGAGCACGAAGGCGGCGATGGCACCGGAGAGCAGCGCGTTGGGCCGAGCAACGGTGCTGCCAGTGACTTCGCTTGCCTTCTCAATGGCTGGGTTGTGGATGACTTTGCTAAAGGCGCGGCTTGCGGGCGAGAGCTGGGATTGGACAGCTGCCATGGTTTTATCGAAGCGTTCTTGCTGGGCAGCCGGGCTGGTTTGGCGTTGGCGCTCGGCGCGCTGCTGCTCGCGGGTTTCGTGCTGGCGGCGCTCAGCTTCGGCAGTGGCTCGTTCTTGCTCAGCAGCTTGCTCGTAGACTCGCTCGGTTTCGTGGCGAGCGGCCCTAAGGGCCTCGTGTTGCTGACGCATTTCGCCCTGGAGGCTGGGGTGCTCAAGCTGGCGATGCTCACCAGATTGGCGCAGGGCGGTTAGCTGCTCAGCACGTGATTGCTCGATGGTTTGCTCGGTGTGGCGCTCGGGTTGGCGCTTGGTGGTAAATCGTTCTGCCATTGGTTTCTCCTTGGTTAGATTGTTCCGGCGTTAAAGTTGCGGCGCACGAGGCGGATCTCGGTGCTGAGCTGGCGCGAGCGAGCGTAGAAGAATACCACCACTGCAAGGACGATGCCGGCAAAGATGATATTCTCACTGCTACCGGTGTGAGGCAGTTCCGTCACGACTTGCTCGACGACGCGCTTCTCGGCGGGGCAGTCTACCTTAGTGCTGAGTGTGTTGCCAAAGGTGTTGTCGATGCGGCAATCGTAGGAGGTTGCGTTGCTGGTGCCGGTGCCCATTGAAGGAATGTGGTCTTTGAGCTGGACGGTAAATTGCCGCTCTTGGCTCTCGCCTGGTTTGATCTCCACAGCTGGCCAGCTGAGGATGGTTGCATCGATGCTGGCGCTTTGGTTGGTGTCTTTGGCAAGTGTGCCGCCACCAGCGTCAACGACCGTAGCGTATTGGAGGACATCACCGAGGTTGTCGCTAAAGGTGAATTTCTCGGCGTTGAGGCCTTTGTTGGTGACGCTAAGCTTATAGGTAATGCGGTCGTGGGCTTTGGCCGTGACGGTGGTCGTCTCAGCACTGTTTTGGGTGAGGTTGTGGCCACTCTTGGTCTGGACAAATTTAGCAGCGCAGGTTTTGTCTTCGAGCCAGAGGGTGCTGTTGCCTGGGCAAGGTTGGCAGCGGGCATCATCTTTGAGCAGGGTAGGATTGACCGGGCAGCGGGCGGGTGCAGCGATGACAAAGGTCTTGGCGCAGGCTTCGTTGGTGCGGTCGCCCAGAGAGGTCTTGACAGTGAGGACGACGCGGTACGAGCCAGGCGTTTTCTCGCTGTAGCTGACGGTAGGCGTACTGCTCTCGAGTGTTTTAGCGAGCTTGCCATCGCGATAGACTTGGAAGACATAGCCAGTGATGGTAGCACCATGCTGGGCAGATGCCGCAGCGGTGAATTGGTAGGTGGTGTCGTTTTTGTTGATGGCGAGGCCGCTACAGCTTGCCACTGGTGTTGGCTTGATGACGGATGGCGGCGTGCTGCAGTTTGGATAGGTACCGACCTGGCCGGGTGGGCAGACAGGTGCTGGTGGCACTGTCTGGGTAATGAGGTTACCACAGTTGAGCATAATGGCGAACCAACCAAACTTTGCTGAGTGGCCAACGAATGCCCGGTAGGTGAAATTCCCCCACAAGTGATGTGGTCGGTAGTAGAAGTTGCGCATTCCACCTTGCGCTGCCTTCACAGAGTATACGCCTTCGCCCTGAGCGGCACTAAAGTGCGGTGTCATCCCCCATGAGTAGGTGCTCTCGGTGCTGCGCCGGGTCTCCAGGCGAGTTGTCGCTTGCTGTAGCTCGGCACGAGTAATGCCGATGGTGCTGTAGAGGTCACGGATGTTGTTGGTGTTGGCGTCGTAATGAGCCATGAGCTGTGAGCCATTGCTAATACCGCCGTAGATCATATCGCTTGGGTCGGCGGCGTTAGCCGATTCTGGTGGCGCAAGCAGTGTGAACGACTGCACGACGAGTGCGAGCGCAGTAAAGATCAGCCCCAAGCGGCGCGTTGCTTCTTCCTTGCGCAGGCGCTTCGCATAGAAGCCCAGCTGGCCGACGATCGCCGGGCTGAGCGATAAGTTTGATACGAGTTTCCGAAACATGATGTACCCCCATAGACCATCGATGTTAGCTAAATGTTCTATGTATATTCTAGCAATGTGTTGCACGAAATGCAATTGTTTATTGGTTGTGTTTACTGATACATGATGCAGAACCTATGGTCCAGCTTGTCTCATTTGACAATAAGCTCCAATTTAGAGAATAATATGGAATATGGCTCGCTCTGCTCGCTCACACCATCCCGATGACTTTGCGCTCGATATTGCGCATGATGAGCTAGATCTCTTTCGCTGGTTTCTGTTGGTGTATCTGCTGGGCAAGCCAATTCAATCACCGGTGGCGGTGCAGACCTGGCGTCTCTTGGTGGAGCACCAACTCGATACGCCGTGGGCGCTGCTTGCAGTGGAGCGCAGACGTCTCGTGCGGCTGCTGGATGAAGGTAAATACACGCGCTATGATGAGAAAACAGCGACGGCGCTGCGACTCTGTGCACAGCAGCTGATTGACTGGTATGATGGCTCGCTGATGCTACTCATCGACAGTAGCTCGGGCGAAGCTGAGTGCGCCAAACGTCTGCAAAAATTCTACGGCGTCGGGCCAAAGACGGCAGAGATTTTCCTGCGCGGCATAGAGGAGTTATTTGCTCAGCGTGTGGAGTGAAGATATAATAAGTGAGAAAATACCAGAGGTAAGGAGGAGTAATGCCTTATAAATTTCGAAAAATAGCACATGCAGTAGCACGATGGAGTCAGCAGCACTGGCGGGGTTTGACAGTAATTGTAGTGATTGTAATGGGGCTGTGGCTTAATAATACGAGTCTCTTTATGCCAAGGCAGCACCCACAGATACTCGCTCACCGAGGCTTGGCACAGACCTTTGACTACAGCAAGGTTGGCAATGACACCAACACTGCAGCCATTATGGATAAACCCGAGCACCCCTATCTTGAGAATACAATCCCGTCAATGCGCGCTGCCTTTGATCATGGTGCGGATGTGGTAGAACTTGACCTCAAGCTCACGAAGGATCAGCAATTAGCGGTCTTCCATGATGCAACATTGGAATACCGCACAGAAGCCAAGGGCGAGATTGGCAACTACACTATGGCTGAGCTCAAGCAGTTTGACATTGGTTATGGCTACACGGCGGATGGTGGCAAAACCTTTCCATTCCGCGGCAAAGGGGTGGGCTTGATGCCCACGTTAGATGAGGTGCTGGCAGCCTTTCCACACAAGGATCTTCTTTTGCATGTTAAGGATGGCAACCACCAGACATACGAAGTGCTGTGGGGCAAGCTCCGAGCAATGGACCCGGAACGCTTCAAGCAGATGACGGTCTACGGCAACGATGATGGCATTGCCTGGCTGCGCCAACAAAGCGCGACGCTGCGTCTCTGCTCCAAGGCAATGATGAAGGCCGGATTGCTGCGGTACGTGGCGGTTGGCTGGACGGGTTATGTGCCGCACGAGCTGCACAATATGGAGCTGCACATTCCGCGGCGCTATGCACCACTGCTATGGGGCTGGCCAGGTAAGTTTGTTGACCGGATGGCGGCGGTAAACACGCGAGTAATGTTGGTCGAAGGCGATGGACAGTGGTCAGCTGGGTTTGATACAGCAGAAAGTGTGGCGCAGATACCGCCACAGTTTGGCGGGTATGTCTGGACGAACCGGATTGACCGGGTGCAGCCAGTGCTGGCGCGGCGGCGCTGAGTTTTATACACTTGAGTGAAATGAGGTAGGATAGGTGACAGACGCGCGCGTCTTGTTCTTGAATAGTATACTAAACGAATCATTATTGTAATTCATTTACATTAGGTGTAATCTATGCGATAATGTTGACGAAGGAGAAGTAGAATGCACACACAATTCGATGCACTGATTATTGGTTTTGGTAAGGCAGGCAAGACGCTGGCGGTAGCGCTAGCCGGGGCGGGCCAGCGGGTAGCGCTGGTGGAACAATCGCCGCAGATGTATGGTGGGACGTGTATTAATATTGCGTGCATTCCGACTAAAACGCTGGTGAGTGCAGCGGCAGCTGGCCGGTCGATCGACGAAGCGTTTGCGCGCAAAACAGCAGTCGTAACCAAGCTCAATAACAAGAACTACCACATGCTCGCGGATAACCCGGGCGTGATGGTTATCGATGGCACCGCGTCGTTTGTTGATGCGCACACGGTGAGTGTCCAGGCGGGTGAGCAGCGCATTGAGCTGCAGGCAGAACGGTTATTCATTAATACCGGTGCAGTGCCGGTGATGCCGGCGATTGCTGGCATTGAGCAAACGGCCCATGTCTATACCAGTACAGAGGTGCTCAACCGGCAGCTGAAGCCACAGCGGCTAGCGGTAATTGGCGCTGGGCCAATTGGCCTGGAGTTTGCCTCAACCTATGCAGCCCTTGGCGTGGAGGTCACGCTCTACCATCGCCGAGCGCAGCTGCTTCCGCACGACGAGCCATCTGTTGCCCAAGCAGTTGCTCAGGCTCTGGAGGCGCAGGGTATAACACTCGTGCTTGCATCAGACATACAGCAGGTGCGCGATACAGACCACGGCGTTGCTGTGATGAGTGGCAGTGATGAGCAAGTATATGATGCCGTGCTCGTGGCCGCTGGCCGCCAGCCCAATACAAGCCAGCTTGGCCTCGCCGCCGCTGGTGTTGAGACTGATGAGCGCGGTGCGATTATCGTTAATGACCAATTGCAGACCACTCAGCCGCACATTTGGGCGCTCGGCGATGTCAATGGTGGGCCGCAGTATACCTATGTGTCGCTCGACGACTTTCGTATCGTAAAGAGCCAGCTCCTTGGTGATGGTAGCTATACGCGGGCGCAGCGTGCAGTATTGCCTCATGTGATATTTATGCAGACACCACTGGCGCGCGTTGGTCTGACCGAAGTAGCAGCTCACGCGCAGTATGGCGATGATGTGAAGGTTAAAGAGCTCCCAGCAATGGCGGTGCCGCGCATGCATGTTGATAATAAAACAACGGGGTTACTCAAAGCAGTGGTCCAGCCATCGACAGGCCACATTCTTGGCGCGACGCTCTTTTGCCAGCAGGCACCAGAGGTGATTAATACTATCAAAACCGTAATGGATGCTGGCTTGCCCTACACCACGCTGCGCGACCAGATCTTTACTCACCCAACGGTGAGTGAGGCGTTGAATGATTTGTTTGCGCTGTAAGTACTGTGTTAACGAGGCGATAAATAGTGCATATTGTGTAGAGTAGCAGATTGTTTTATAATAAAAACACTATGAACAAAAGACCTCCACTCACCGACAAACCACCAGTACAACCAGAAGATGATCGTGTTGATGCGAGCGAGATTAAGCTAAGTCCTGAGGAGTGTGAGATTATTCAAAGGCTTCGGCTTGGTGAGGTGGCGATTGTAGACACAAAGACTGCAGAGCTTGTAAGCGCCGAAGATGCAATGAAGGAGTTCTTTAGATTTCATACACAAGAACGCATGCCACGCTCAATAGTAGAGGAAAGTAATTCTGGCCATATAGCTTTTCTCACTAGACTGTCAAAGCTCGAGGATCCTAACGAAGTATGTCGAATCATTGATGCACGCCTACGCGCAGAACGTAAAGCTCATCGTGGACAAGCCTACGTTTAAGGATATATTTGAGAGTAGCTACTCTGCTATTTAATACTAAATATAGTGCTGCTAGCTAGCGCTGCTACGCTGCCCGAAACTCATACACAAACGCACCTGTCCTTTGTGAGAGGCAGATGATGTCTAGGTCGGGCGAGCTGTGCTTGTCTGGGAGTGTTTGGCCAAGATAATGGAAGCGAATAATACACAAGCTATCTGGCGTAGTGGCTGAGTTTAGTAGGGTATGTGCTGTGCCAGACACGTGTTCTGAAGGTTCAAGAGGTAGTGTGCGCCCAAGCCGCGAATATGCCATCCACCCCGTGCAGCCAAATGTGCAATCGCGAAATGGCTGGCTAGCGAGCAGACGCTGGCGTGCGGCGTGGTCGGTGATAGTGCCGATGACGATGCCACCTGGCCCATCAATATTGATAAATTCACCGCGGCTCAGAGTAATGTCGAGCGACTGCGTGGCCTCGCTTTTCACTCGCTGCGCGAGTTCCTTCGTCGCGTTCGTCCAGAGTGGTTCGGGTCGCACTGCGTGCAGGGTAGCGCTTATGCCAACACCTGCCACGATGAGCAGCATAATTACCACAAGCGGCAGCCACAGATGGTGGAGAAGAGTGAGAAGCTTGGCGAGTGTATTGCGCATGTATTTCATACATATAGTATATAGCAGGCGCTGGATGCTTGCAATGAGAGCAAAACGATGTAATAGCTAAAGATGATATGTTGTTGCGCTGCGTGCGCTATTTTGTGCCAGCAAGGTAGATTTCTTGCACCTGGGCATCATTCAGCGCGGTGGTGTGGACAGCCCCAAACTGCATCATGCCAGTGAAGAATGTGTTGGTGCTGTTGATCGGTGTGCCATCGCCATTGTGCCACTCGCTAAAGCGCCCACAGCCAAACTTCCAGTAGCCGCGGAAGTTTTGGGCCTGCGTGACACTCGGGTCGTGAGCAACCAGTGCGCCATCGGCATAGAGTCGCATCCCTTGTGGTGAGAGTGAGGCAGCGACGTGGTGCCACTTGCCATCGGCGTAGTTCTTGCCGGCTGGTGAGAAGACAGAGCGCGTGGCATTGGGCCACACTGCAAAGGTAATGCGCCCTTGCTTGTCGAGAAAGAGGACGCGGTCTAAGCTTGGGTCCGCACCATTGTCTGGTGTACTGGCAAAGCCAGCGATGCGCCCATTATTGAGGCCATACTGATTGGTATTAAACCAGACAGAGAGGGTAAAAGGGTTGGGGTTATCAACCGGTGTGGGGTAGGCAAGGCAGGTATCTTTGAAGAGGGTGCTGCGCACACGGTCGCGGCGACAGGCATATGATTGTGAACCATGAGCAGCGGCCGTGCGCGTGAGCCAGGTACCCTTATTGTTATTACCAGATAGGTCGCGCTCGGTAGTGCCAGTATCGAAGAATGTCATGCCGTAGATGAAGAGCGCCTGCGAGGGGGCAGTGAGCTTGGTGGCCTCAGTGCAGTTGTAGAGCACGGGGCGCGCAGTATTAGCACTGTTGCGGATCGTACCGGAAAACGCCCCGCTCGTTAGATAAAAGTTATGAAAGATAATGAAGCATATCCCTAGCAGGGTAATAATTGCTGCGACGATGACAGAGGTGATGGGCAGTGGCTGTGGTGAGCTATCTGCTGGAGTGGGCCGAGATAGCTGGCGGAGGCCATAGAGCATCAGCCCAAAGGGGATAAGACAAATGAGCATAATACACAAGACGACCCACGCTGTGTAATGAATCGTTGGCATGAAAAAATACTGCCCATGGCTATTTTGTACTGAGACGGTAATGGTAGCATCTTGGCCGGGGTAGAGCACTGTACCAACTGCGTCAATCGGGAAGACGCCGGTATTGACGATGTGCATAAGGGCGCTTTTGTCTGAAGGGAGAACGCTGAGCACACTAAAGTTAATCCATGGATGAAACCACAGTGATACGGCGCAGAGTACCAGCGTCATGCCAATAATCCGATAATACCAGCGCCACGTTGGGCGAGCTCGGCGGGTGGCTAAGTGGATGACAAGCCAGCCAATCACTACCCACGGCATCATCAGCCATACCCAGCCAAGCCATGGGTTGATGAAAATTGCTTTGCCAATGACGGCACTGTGCTCGATGGGGAGCGGATCAGCCGCGTGGTTGAGGTCGCCCTTGGTGAGGATACGCTGGTTGGTGATAGACTGGATCCGATGAGTATACGTCCGGCCGTGGCGCCGGAAGGTGATGATATCGCCGGGGTGGTAGCTGCTAGCTGGCTGGGTAACGACGAGCGAGCCAACTGGTGCGGCAGTCGCCATGCTCGGCGTTGTGACAAAAAAGATACGCATGCCGAGCGCCATCATCACGGCAACGAAGCCTCCAAGACAGAGGCTTAGGATAGTGATGATAATTATTCGTTGCCGCGGCATGCGCATTGTCCTACTCCAGAGGAATTACGCGCCAAATGTCCACGTCAGTGGTTGCGAGACCTGCAGACCTTGGTAGGTTGGGCCAGCACTGGCGTCGAGCGACACCTCGAAGGTGATCGGCACGCTCTCACCAGCATTGATGGTTGCTTTGCTGAGCTTGGCGAGCAGATCAATAGCGCCGCCTGCTTGCAGTTGTGCGGCAGTACCCGTAAAGAGCGTGCTGCTGCCTGACTTGATGGCTACCTTAACCTTGCTGCAGAGGTCGGTTGCATTACCCGCGAGAGAAGCACCAGGCACTTTGGACTGGCTGCATGTGCCAGGGTTGAGGCTAAAGGATGTTGCGGCCACGCTACCCGTGTTTTGCAGAGTAATGTTGGTTGTTTTGGCCGGGCCACCAGCAACGAGTGCGGCATCAGTGCCGCCATACTTATTGATAGTAGAGCAGGTAGCAGAGTTGGTCGTTGCGCCGGCGCCATCTGTGCTGTTGCAGGTGTAGGTGCCCGAGGTCTCCTTCATGGTGAGTGTGCCGGTTGAGGCGCTGTTGACGGTGTTTTGGATGCTTGCTGCAAAGCCCGCGAAGGTTGGCGTGAAGGTGAAGGCGACGAGTAGTGCACCGACAATCCCGGTTGAGATAAGACCAATCCGTTTCTTGCCCTGGCCAGCTTGAGTTGCAATCATAAAAATCCCCCTTATGGTTATATTAACTATAAGTGTACCAAAAGCATGAGCGTTATACAAGACAGAAGGATCGATTTGGTATTTTCTATAGATTGGTCTCTTCCATTGGCGCCAAAAGCCTGATGAAGTAGGTAATAAACTTTTCCTCGACATATGGCAGAGCAGCGAGAGAAAGGTTGTTGCAAGAAATATTGCTTGTACAGACATATCATGTCTGTACCTCTGTTTTGTGATAGTGTCACGAGTGAGAGAATGGGCCGCAATACTGTCATATCGCCAGTCTATCTGCGCAGCGCCTCGCAAACCTGCTATAATAGAATATGAGTAGAAAGTAAAGAGGCGCTATCGGGCAGGGTAGCGCGAGCGGAGGTCGGAGCGATATGGCAATCAGTCAGGCGAAACTAATTCAGGCAGCGCGGCGGGTCTTTGCCCAGGATGGCTACAAGGCAGCATCGATCGTGGAGATTGCTCAGGTGGCGGGCATTGCGGTGGGCGGTGTGTATTTGCTCTATCCGTCTAAGCTGGAGCTATTCCTTGCGGTCTATCGTGCGGAGGACGAGAAGACGAAGAACCGGATTGTTGGACGGATCGATTGGTCGCAGCCGCGGGCAGCCTTCGCGGCTTATCTACGTGCCACGACGCAAGCCATGCGGCGTAATAAAATTCTCGCCGAGTGGCAGAGTGATGTGCCTGGCGAGCAGGTGCGCCAAGCTTACCAAGACGAGGCCAAGCAAGCAGGAGCAGGTCATAATCTGGCGCTGCGTGGCGAGTTCTTTGCCGAGCAGGTGCAGCAGTGGCGGCGCGATGGCATACTACGGCCAGGCGCAACCGACCAGATAATTAGCGAGCTCTTTACAGCAGTGGCGGCAATCGACGCACTGGAGGGTATCGCACCAAAGACGATGAAGTTTACGGTTGATGCGGTGCTTGAGCAGCTGTTTGTTAGTGAATAGTCGTCGCCATACGTCGCTATAAAATAATGAACGATGCAGAACGCAGAAGCAAATCTGTCGTATTATTTGCAATTATAACTGCTTCATCGTATACTTATCACTAGTATGTTGCAATATCTTCGTTCGAGTGAGGCAGATCAGACAATTACGCCGCGCGATGCGCTGCGGGTTGGCTCGTGGCTGCGCTGCGAGAAGCCCAGCAGCGAGGAGATCGACAAGCTCCTGGCGCTTGGTATGGACGAGAACATCATCAAAGATGCGCTGGACCCGCACGAGGTGCCGCGGGTTGATTTTGAGGATGAGTGGACGTATTTGATTGCCCGCTTGCCTGATACGGACGATGACTTTAACGATTTTACGACGCCAATATTGTTTGGCATTCACAAAAACTACGTGGTAACGCTCTCGCGCGATAGCCTGGGTCGGCTCTGGCAGCCTTTTGTTGACAAAACGCGGATGAATACGGCACGGCGGATTGAGCTGGTGGTGGCAATGATCGAAGCAGTGTCGCTGCAGTACCAGCGGCGAGTGGCAACGATCAACCGGCAGATGCGGGCAGCAACAGACGACCTCCATACGCTGCGGGCGCGCGATATCGTGACGCTGACCGAGTATGAGCGCAAGCTCAACGACTATCTCAATGCACTGGTGCCAATGAACTGGGCGATTGAGCGCTTGATGGCAAACCGCAGTCTCCGCCTCAAAGAGGATGATAAGGATGATGTGGAGGATATCTCGATTGATTTGGAGCAGGTGATTGCGCGTTGTAAGTCGCTCCTGCGCACCATCACCAATGTACGTGATAGCTACCGTGCCGTGATGGACACGCGCCTGAATGAGACGATCCGCCTGCTAACAGTGATCACGGTGGCCCTGACTATCCCAACGATGATCGCTGGGCTCTACGGCATGAATGTGCCGGTGCCCGGGGCGGATGACCCGACGATGTTTTGGAAGATCACCGCCGTGAGTGTGATAGCCGCCATGGCAACCGGGTATTATTTCTTACGCCGGCGGTAGGGAATATTTATTAATTAGCCACGCTCTATTCGCATCTCTATCGTATAATCAGAAGTATGATGAATACGGATAGTCTTATAAAATTTTTCGACGAGCAACTTAAAAAAGTTGAGAAAATGAGGTCGCTAACTGATAAAGATAAAGACTTTATAGTGTGGAAGCGTGAGATAGTTGATACGTATAAGCATATGGGTGAATCATATGCAGAACATATTGAGCGTATTTGCTTGTCAGGGGCTAAAGTATTTCTCCCAAAAAGTAACCCCGATTACGATAGGTACGTATATGAGCAGTATCAGCAAGAAATTACAATGATTGATACTGAGCTACAAACTACTATTAAATCTTTAGAGAGATGGGGATATCAACAGACTCATACTAGACCGGACGATAGCAAGGATAATAGAGTAACTATTAATAATATAAACCAGCAAACACAAAACAATCTGCAAACCATTAACTTATCACAATATGATCAACAAACACAAAACAAGATCCAAGAATTATACGATGAGCTTGGCAAAAAGAAACAGAACAAGGAGACTATACGAGGTATTCTTAAATGGCTTGCTGATAAAAGTATTGATGTACTGATTGCAATATTATCGTCGAAGATATGAGAGGGGTTATTGCACTCCACCTGCCTTGAGTAATGTCTTCAGTCCGTGCTCGCCGCCACCAAAGCCGCTGGTGGTGTAGTCGTTAACGATCATGTAGGGCAGGCCAGTGACGCCGAGCTTGAGAGCGCGGCTGGTGTTTGTGGCGATATCGTCTTTGTGTTTCTCGTTTGTCACGCAATCGCGGAAGGTTTCGACGTTGAGCCCGATAGCTTCGGCTGATGTTTCGAAATAGCTGACGGGGAGGAGTGGAATTTCTTTGGGTACGGCAACGCCTTTGACGCCAATACCTTTGTCAAAGTAGTCAGCCTTGATGCGAGGCACAATGTGATGCGTGTATTCCCAATACTTATGTTGGTCGGCCGCGCAGAATGCTGCCTCGGCACCACGCTCGGTGTTGGGCACGATATCTTTGAGAACGGCAACAATCCGGTGCTCATAGCGCAGTTTGCCCGACTTGATATACTGCTGGAAGTCTGCAGTGTTCGTGGCAGCCTCGACCTGCGCACAAAATGAGCAAAAGTAGTCGGTGTAGTCGACGAATACATTGGGCGCAGTGTGGCTGCCCTGCGACATGGCGCTCTGCCAGGGTTCACCTTTGCCAATGTGTTTGTTGGGTGGGTGGCTGATGAGATTGTAAGCAAAGAGGCTGATGATTGTGACGACGACAATCCCAAGCATGATATGGATCAAGCTAACCCCTGTTTGTTGTGACTGCATGATGTTCCTCCTGCTGAGCTAACGTTATGTAGATGGCGGCAATCTGGCCCGATCGATAGAGCGAAAAGAGGCTGAGCCCAAGGGCAATGACAAGCACAATGGTGCTGGCAACCGTCGCAGCCGAAGCAGCGGCTGCTCCCGAGAAAAATACTGCCACGATGGGGAGAATGAGCGATGTGCCACAGGGTACGCAGCCTAGGCCAATTGCCGCCGCGACAGAGGCAATACCGCTGAGGCCGAGCTGCTGCGTGGTTTGCTGGTTGCGCTTGTTGTGCCGGGCAGTGAAGATAATAAGCGTGAGCGATATCCCTTGTAGCATTGAGACAAGCACAAGCAGTGCACCCGTCAGCGATGTCGCCGCCTGCCGAGCAATCTCTATAAACATCGTCCCAATGACGCCAAGTTTATCGATAAGCGGCAAGCGAGACATAAGTAGCGCACCATAGAACCCACCGTTGGTTAAGAGAAAAATCAGCCAGGCAAAGCCCAGTGCCCCAACTAGCGCACTCGCCGCATAGCGTGGCTGGCGCAGCACCTGACCAATGCCGCTTAAGGCAGTGGGGATAGTATGGTGTAGCGAAGCAAGGTGATGTTTCATCAGTGTCTCTATTATACCACTGAGCACTGCGAACTTCTGTGGTTATCCTATTAATGGCTACTCTGTGACGCCGTAGCCAAGCAGGCCAGTATAGTTGCGCTGCCGATTGGCAAAGACACGTATCTTGCTATTTTCATTGCCGCCAACAGTGGTGAGCATGCCATCGTCATTGCGCAGGACGATGTGCGTATGGTCGCCAAAGACGGGCGAAGCGCGGTAGATTGCTACGTCGCCAGGGCGGGGCTGGTAGCCACTATCGGCTGGCTTAAAGCGGCCAGTAGACTCGTAATACTCACGCAGCGTAAAGGTGCCCGGAATGCGCCAGCTACCAGTGTGCGGGTTCTTGAGCGGCGCACCAGCCTGCTGCATCGTCCAGCTGACGAAGTCGGCACACCATGCCTCGTGTGCTCCTTGGCTATATTTCGTACCAGCGGGCTGAGCGGCAAACTCTACCTGGGCAAGCTGGACAATCTTGCGGCGAGTAGGGCTGAGGGCTTGCGTGTTGACCTCAGGAAACTGAGCGAGCCCTGGCGAACGATCGAGCGTAGCCACATGCGACGTGCCTTGGAGCTTGTAAAGAATTTTGCGCCAGCCAATCGCTGTGCCAATAATGCCGCCAACGACGAGAAGGATGGCAAGGCAAATGGTGATGATTTTTGCTCGGTGGCTGAGAGGGAATAATTGTTTCATACATATAGTATACACCGCATGGTGATGAGATGCTTGTTGGGCAGTTGCTGTCTGGATGGCAGTAGGGGTGTTTTGGGTTATCGATGATATATGTTTATTTACACACTACTTATAACTCGGATAAATCAGTAAGTTCTTGCGCATTACGATATCCAAGCAACCGAGAAACTTCCTCATCCTTGAGCTCTGCGTAAGCCTTATCAGCTTCTTGCTGTGCTGTTTCCTGTGCCTTTACTGCTGCTTCTGCTGTTGCTTTGTCTTCTATTTGTTTTTCAGTACGAAATCGTTGTTCGGCGTAGATTGCGGCAAGAGGAAGGTCAATCGCCTTTCCCAGTCTTGCTTCAAGTGATTTCGCAAGAGGATACGATAGCCTTCTATTCTCTGGGGATGTTTGATTTTTTTGGTAGGCGAGAGTAATATCACGGTCATTATCCATAAGGTAGTCAAGAATTGTAGCAATAGCTCGCTCCCTTTCATCGCTAGAGAGTCGATATGGAGGGGTTGTTGCTTGGTTCTGCTTATCGATATATCTATATATTTCATAATATGTGCTGGTAACGGATTCGTGATTTGTTCCAATCAACTTCTTGAGCTGGTGGGTTTGATGGCGAGCTTGCATACGAATAATAGGGTCATATTCCTTAGCTGTATCTCGTGTGATCCCTGCAAAAAAGCCACCGAAGCCCCCAGGGATTGTGCTGAGTAGACTAGCCACGAAAATAGTAGGAGCTCCTGCCTCTATACTGCTTACACTACTGTAGGCAAGGCCACCTGCGACACACATACTGAGTGCTATTGATCCGAGTGTTATCTCACCAGCAGCGTCATGCTTGAATAATTTCGTAGCCTCTGGCGAAACCTTCCCATTAACAATATAGCTTGCGACAGCATCTGGGCCAAATTTAGCAACATCTTCCTGAGTGCAACTCACCCAATAGTAGTTAGTATCTGTCGTGTAATCTTCGAGATCGCTGTCGAAATGGGTATATCTATGTGGTACAAGTGCCATAGTGGTTTCCTTTGATAATGTGAGATAACGTTATAATCTATCGTAGAAGGTGGTTGCGCTACTGTCAAGGTTATATATTGTTCATCTTTCGCTTTCCTCTTCTCTATGCTATAATCCAGCCCAACGGATGGTTGGTTGGCTTATAACAATATGATGCCCTGGGAGTGATTCAAGCAGAGGCCCGTTTGGGTGTGGGGCTCGTAGCATAAGAAAGGAGTTGTATGACTCAAACCAAACCAATCATAACGGTGGATGGCTTGACCAAAGCCTATGCCGGCACGCCAGTGGTGGATGGGATATCCTTCACGGTTAAGGCGGGCGAGATTTTTGGCTTGCTGGGGCCCAACGGCGCTGGTAAGACAACGACGCTAGAGATGCTCGAGGCACTGCGATCGATTGACGCTGGCCGGGCCACCATTGACGGCATTGATGTCGCCAAGCAGCCCAAGCAGATTAAGCAGATTATCGGCATCCAGCTGCAGTCGACCACCTTTTACGATAAGCTGACCCTGCGCGAGCAGCTGCGTATGTTTGCCAGCCTCTACGGCCGGCGGGTTGATACCGATGCTTTGCTGGCCAAGGTGCAGCTTGGCGCCAAAGCCGGTAGCTATGTGGAGCAGCTGAGTGGTGGGCAAAAGCAGCGCTTTGCGATTGCTGCGACGCTTGTGAACCAGCCCAAGGTGCTGTTTTTGGATGAGCCAACGACGGGCCTGGACCCGCAAGCGCGGCGCAACCTGTGGGAGCTGATCAAGACGATTCGCGATGAAGGCATTACCATTGTGCTGACTACCCACTATATGGATGAGGCCGAGCTGCTGTGCGACCGCCTGGCGATTATGGATGCGGGCAAAATCATCACCATTGATACGCCGCAGCACCTCATCGAGCAGCTGCTGGCGCGTGGCTTTACCAAGCAGCAAACGGTCGAGCCCGCCAACCTGGAGGACGTATTTATTGATTTAACCGGCAAGGCCATTCGGGAGTAGATGATGCGAGTCAAGTCATATTGGATTGGGGTATATGGGCAGGTGCGCGCCCTACAAAAGCGCTTTATGCGCGATGGTACGTCGCTGTTTTTTACCTTTTTGTTCCCGCTGATATTCCTGCTAGTGTTTGGTGCGATTTTTAATAACCAAACCACCAGCTTTGATGTAGCGATCATCAACCACTCACAGAGCGAATTTGCCAAGCAGTTTGTGGAGCAAGCCAAGGCAAACAAAGATACGACGCTCAAAGTAAAGGACGTCAAGGATATGCAGGAGGCGCGTGAGAAGCTGAAGCACTCGGAGCTCAGTGGCATCATTGAGCTGCCAGCTGATTTTGGCGAAGCGAAGCCAGCCCAAGCGGGCGCCCCTGGCCAGGGCAGCAGCCAGGGTCAGCAGTCTGACACCCCTCGGCTCGGGCAGGGCAGCGCCGCTGGCCAAACCCACGCGCGCCCAAGCGGCACCTTGCGTGTGCTCTACGCCAAGGGCTCGGAGCAGTCTGGCAATACGCTGACGGCTATTATGGGGCAGATTATTGATGGTATTAATAAGGGTATGGGCCAACCCGAGCCGCCGCTAAAGGTGGCGGGCCAGGCCGTGGGTGATGAGCAGCTCAAGACCTTCGACTACACCTTTACCGGCCTACTGGCCTTTAGCTTGCTGAGTATGGGGATCTTTGGCCTGGCCAACCAAATGCCAACGGAGAAGCAAAAGGGCTCCTACCGGCGCCTGCGGGCATCGCCCTTTACGGCCGGACAGCTGATCTTGGCAATGGGTATCCACTACACGATTGTCTCGCTACTGAGTGCCGCCATGATGCTAGTGGTGGGGATGAGTGTCTTCCACTTCAACATGCGTGGTGACTGGCTGCTGGCTGTGCCGTTTCTTACTCTGTCCGCGCTACTGATGGTGGGCTTTGGCCTCTTGATTGGCGGCTGGGCCAAGAACGAGAACCAGTCGGCGCCGCTGGGCAATCTGGTAGCCTTCCCAATGATGTTCCTTTCTGGCACCTTTTTCCCGTCCTTTATGTTCCCGGAGTGGCTGCGCACGCTGAGCCAGTTCATCCCCATGACGCCTGTGACCGATGGCCTGCGCCTGATTATGACCGAGCACGCCAGCCTAGGCGAGGTGTTGCCATACGCTGGCGCTGTTGGCCTATGGATGCTGGTGGTGTACATAGCGGCGATCAAGCTATTCCGGTGGGAATAACGAAATAACTAATACAGGAGGGGAGATGCGCAGAAGCACGCAGGCGATAATAACAGGGGTGGTTATTGTTATAACTATCAGCCTGGTTGGCGCGGCGTGGTATCTTCAGCAGCATCGCCCCCAGCCTACAAGGCAGACAGACGCTGCAAGGTTTCAGGCAGAGTATCCACGGGTTGCGGCGGATAACCGCTTTGTCTATGCACGTGATGTTGCTGTGCTGGATGTACTAGAGCATGGCACAGGCGTGGTGTTTCTCGGCTACCCGCAGTGCCCGTGGTGTCAGCGGTTGAGTGAGTATGTCGACCAAGCCGCTCGTGCTGAGGGTGTTGATATGGTCCACTATCTCAACATTCGTCAGGCACGCGCTAGCAAGAACGAGACATACCAAAAGCTGGTGGCGCGTCTTGCGCCTTACCTCAGTAAGGATGAGAGCGGCCAACCGCGGATTTTTGTGCCTGATGTGACGATCGTAAAGCGCGGGTCAATTGTGTGGCGCTACAAAGAAGAGTCAACTGGTGATAGCACTATCACTCCCGATCGCTACTGGACTGCAGAGCGGGCTCAGCGGGCCGTTACGCAGCTGCGGCATGCGATGCGGACAATGAAGCACTAGATGAGAGCAATGAGCGCAGATAACAAAGCAGAAATACTGCCACTATGACAGAGGAGATAATATGACGTATCAATTCATTCAAGATGCATACCAAGCGCGGCGCGGTGGGTCGTCGCGGGTGCTTGATGTGTGCTGCGAAGGCTGCACTAAGCACGTGACGTTTTACCAAAAGGATGGCCCAGGTTCGCTGCGGCGCATGTATGTCGACCGTTTTATCGATATAATCCCAACTGGTGATGAGCTGCACTGCCCGCACTGCCAGCGCGTCCTTGGTATTCTCATCACGTATGCCAAGGAAAATCGCCTGGCCTATCGGCTTTTTGTCGATGCGGTGACGAAGCGGATTGTGCCGCGTCGGCAGGTAGGGTGATATAACTCCTACGCCCAGTTGTTGGCTAGTTTGTATACTTGCTACAATATAAAAAGAATTGCAAACTAGAAAAAGGGGCATTCTATGAGCGACTATACACCAGATTTTCGTGCTTACCCGACTGACCAGGCAATTGATATTATTCGAGCGATTGCTGAGCATCGATGGCCCATGACCGTCGAAGAGGCTTTCTCGCTGCGAGACCAGTTCGGCTGGACGCCCGCTCCCGACGATGGAAGATTTTTCGTTACTCCCGTCAGCAACGGAGAAGAAGACGGGGCAATAAGAATTGACCGAGAGAACAGAATTTGCATATCGGGAATCCGGTTCAAATTAACTTCTCAGCTTCCTAAAGATGCAGATCCTAACATTCAGTCAGAAATGCGGTCAGTATATTCGAGGTACGTCGAAGCTCTCACCAGGCAATACGGCACAGGCGAAGCCAGATCCAGCAGTGACGTAGACGGTGTTTTGTGGCACCTACCATCACGCGCGAGCGTCGACATCGGGGTCACTCATCGATCTATTTCTGTTGCCATTGAATCGCCAGCGATGACTGATCTTACTGAAGCTGAAGAGAAATATTTCGCTCAGTAAACAACCCCAAACTACATAACATCGAGAGCGTCGAGCACTGTCTGTGAAATAATCATTCTCTACTGTCTAATCATCCGCATGCTTGGTGGTGAGGGTGCGCTGGGGCAGGAAGAGGGCAACAAGGAAGCTCGTGGTCATAAGCGCGGCGCTGATGATGAAAATCTGGTGCAAGGAGTCGCTAAAGGCGTTGAGAATGCGCCTCGTGTAGTCGTCTTGCTGCTGGCTTAGCTGCTGCTGAGCACGCGCGCGAGCTGGAGCAGGTAGCTGGGCCATGCCTTTGGCTGCACCCTGGCTGATGGCGTCGCGCTGGCTGTTGATGCGCAGCAGAGTATCGGCATTGAGCTCGCCATCGAGCTGCCGAGCGGCTTGTGGCGCGCGGCGCAGCGTCTGGATGTAGGGAATCTGATTGACATCGCCAAGGCTGTGCAAAATGCCACTAGTGAGCACGCCCGCAAAGATAGCCGTCCCCACCGTCGAGCCAAGCCCGCGAAAGAGCTGCACACTCGAGGTAGCAGCGCCAAGATCCTGCTGGCGGAATTCATTTTGCACGGCGAGAGTAAGAATAGGCATACACATCCCCATACCAAAGCCAGCGAGTGCCATGATGATCGCCTCGTGCCAGTAGGGTGAGGTAGGCTGGAGCGTGATAAGCGAGAGAATGCTTGCTGCGGTGATGGCGCAGCCGATGACGATATAGCGCTTGTATACACCCGTCCGGCTAATGAGCTGGCCCACGCCAATAGAGCTGAGCATCATCCCGCCCACCATTGGCAAGAGCATCAGGCCAGCCTGCGAGGCAGTCGCACCAAAGACTTGCTGATTAAACTGCGTGAGGTAGAGGATCGCCCCCAGAAAGGCGGCACCAAAGAGCAAGCTAATGAGCATAATCAGGCGGTAGGTGGGGTTGCGGAAGAAGCGGAGAGGGAGGATGGGCTGGGCGGCTTTGCGCTCAAGCCAGAGGAAGATACCACCTGCAAGGGCGGCAATAGTCAGCAGTACGCCCTTGATGAGAGTAAGACTCATGCCACGGTCGATGACGCTCTTAAAGACCATCTCCGTATTGTCTACTGCCAAGACAAGTGCCGCGAGGGCAATGGTGATGAAAAGAGCGCCGAGGTAGTCTGGCTTGTGCTTTCTGTCGTGCTTGATTTGTGGGCAATAGCGGATGATGAGAGCGGTGGCGATGATGCCAATTGGCACATTGATAAAGAACGTCCAGCGCCAGTTGGTTGTGGCGCCAAAGATAGTCGCACCATCGGTCAGCCAGCCACCAAGCAATGGCCCCGCTACCGAGCTCATACCAAAGGTCGCACCGATGAGCCCTTGCCAGCGGCCACGCTCCTTGGGAGTGAAGAGGTCACCCACAATTGTAAAGGCGTTGGCAGTGATAATCCCGCCACCAATCCCTTGCAGCGCACGCCACGCAATAAGCCATTCCACGGTTGGTGCGACACCGCTGAGTAAGGAGCCAATGGTAAAGACCGCTACTCCACTCAGCAAAAGCGGCTTGCGGCCATACATGTCGCTTAGCTTACCTGCTAGCGGTACCGTTACAGTGGTGGTGAGCATATAGGCAGTAACGATAAAGCCAAGAGAGGAGAAGCTATTGAATTCCTTGACGATTGCGCCCAGTGCTGTCGCCACGATGGTTTGGTCGAGCGCCACGAGGAAGAGGGCACTCATCACGGCAAGCATGACGATGAGTTTGTGGCGTTGGGGTAGATGATGGAGCATAGAATTCCTTGGCTTAGTAATTTAATGATTAATGATTTGATATTTCCAGTGCGAAACAAGGGTAATGACGAGCCTACGTTTGGTAGAAGCTAGCCGTAGTTGGGTACTGAGAGAACCACTGGCCAAGTATGCTATGATACGCCGAATAGAACTGTTTGTCAATTCTATGCCAAGGAGCTTAGGCACTGCACTGGCTGATTGTGGGCGATGAGCTGCGTCAGATCAACCTCGGCAAGGAAGCGAGGTAGAATTGGATGCTGCTGTGGGTTAATAAAGCTGCACTCGGCGACTTCCGCTAAGCCGTGCGTTGTAGGGGCGAGGTCAATTGACTGGTAGTCTTGCCAGTTGGTGATGTGGAACAAGAATTCAAGCTGTTCGCGTGGCTTGCCAGCTGCTGGCGCTGCGATAGCAAACTGCTGGACGAAGAGTAGCCGGCCAATCACTGGCTCAACGCCAGTTTCTTCGATCATCTCTCGCCGTAGGCCGTCCATCACGCTCTCACCCAGATCCAGCCCACCGCCCGGTGTACACCAAAAATCTCGGCCATCGCCAGTGCGCGCTGTCAAGCGCTGGCAAAAGAACTCGCCCCTGTCGTTGATGATAATCCCGCGTACGTTGATGTGTCTGTGCATGGTGCCTCCAGTGATTGATATGACTTATGGATGATGTGCTGTATTTATTTTACTCTAAAAATACATATTGGTTGTTTGTGTAGTCTGCTGACCTACCTCTCTTGATTTTCCCATTAGCACTCGCTATACTAGAGTGCTAGAAGCGCCTTGATTAATATGGGCGCGGTGATAAGCAGATAAGTATTAAGAAAGGGGTAACCAATGAGTTCACCAATCAAGCCAATGGCGCATTTCGTCGTGGCGGTTAAGGAGAAAAAGCCAGAGAAGACTGCCAGCGGGATCTTTTTGCCCGAGTCGGCTCAGGAGAAGTCGGAAGCTGCCAAGGTGATTGCTGTTGGATCGGCAGTAGAAGATGTCGTAGTTGACGCGCGGGTCGTTTACAAGAACTACGCAGCTACCACCATTAAGCTCGACAAAGAAGAGTATTTGATTATCAAGGACGAGGATATCCTCGCGACAGTAGAATAGGAGAACCAGTCTATGGCAAAAAAAGTATTTTATGATGAAGATGCGCGCCGCCGAATTTTGGGCGGGGCAGAGATTCTCTACAATGCGGTGAAGACAACGATGGGGCCAAAGGGCCGTAATGTCGTCATTGGCAAAAGCTACGGTGGCCCAAGCGTCACGCACGATGGTGTAACGGTGGCCAAGGGTATCGACATCGAGGATGTTGATGACGAAACACTCGGCTTTAAAGTGGGGGCAGAGCTTATTAAGCAAGCCGCCAACAAAATGAACGATGTGGCTGGTGATGGCACGACTACTGTGACGGTTTTGACCTACCACATCCTCAGTGAGGCGAACAAGCTGATTGCTGCTGGCCACAACCCAATGCTGCTCCGCAAGGGTCTGGAGCGGGCTGCGGCAGAGGTCACAGCCACTTTGAGTGAGCAGGCAGAAGACATTCGCAATGATGAAACACGCGTCGCAGAGGTGGCAACTATCTCGGCGGGTGATGACGCAATTGGCCGGCTGATTGCTGATGTGATGGAGAAGATCGGGCCCAATGGTGTGGTGACGGTTGAGGAAGGCCGCGGCCTCGAGCTAGAGAGCGAAGTGGTCGAGGGTTTTACCGTCCAGCGCGGCTTCGTCAGCCCCTACATGGCGACAGACACCAAGCGGATGGAAGCGGTGTACGACAAGCCAGCCATCGTTATTACCGACAAGAAGATTTCGTCGGCACAGGAGTTTGTCCCGCTGCTTGAGATGATCGCTCAGAGTGGTAAGAAAGATCTCGTTTTGATTGCTGACGATGTCGATGGCGAAGCGCTTGGCCTGCTTGTGCTTAACCGCCTCAAGGGTGCTTTTAATACCCTGGCTATTAAAGCGCCGAGCGATAAGGATGTCCTCTACGATATTGCTGCTCTGGTAGGCGCAAAAGTCATTACCGAAGACACCGGTATGAGCTTTGATACGGTTGGCCCTGATGTGGTCGGTTCGGCTCGCAAGGTGATTGCTACCAAGGATTTGACAACGATCGTCGAAGGGACTGGTGCGAAGACGGCAGTCGATGCTCGAATTGACCAGATTGCCGTTGAGATCGCCAACAGCACAAGTGACTACACCAAGAACAATCTTGTTAAGCGCCAAGCTGCCCTGACTGGCCAAGTGGCGGTGATTAAGGTAGGTGGGGCAACCGAGACCGAGATCGAAGAGAAGAAATACCGCGTTGATGATGCGGTGGCTGCCGTCAAGGCTGCTCTGGCTGAGGGTGTTGTGCCTGGTGGCGGGGTGACACTGGTTAACCTCGCGACAAGCTACACCCACGCTGGTGATGCCGATGCGTCGGTGACCGCTGGTGAGGATTTGCTCATCCACGCGCTGGAGCAACCATTCCGCATCCTGCTGACTAACTCTGGCCTCAATGCTGATGAGTGGCTGCCACAGGTGAAGGCAGCGCAGCCTGGCTTTGGTATTAACGTTAACACACCAGGTGAGCTGATCGATCTCAAAGCAGCTGGCGTGGTTGATCCTGTCCGTGTTACTAAGGAAGCACTGCAGAATGCTGCCTCCATCGCGGGCACCGCAATGACGATGGGTGCGCTTGTCGTCGACCTGCCTGAGAAGGAAGCGGCAAGCCCAGCTGGCATGCCTGGCATGGGCGGCGGTATGGGTATGTACTAAGCCTCGTCCTGCCTCGTTCTCCAAAACCCACCACGGCTGTGGTGGGTTTTTAATTCGGGAAAGAATCGGTTGACAGATACCCCCAGGGGGTATACCATAGGAGTATGAGCAAAGATATTACCAGACGAGCACTACACCGTATCAAAATTATGAAGGGCCAACTGGAGGGGTTAGAAAAGCGTGTGGCCGATGATGCCTACTGCATGGACATCATCATCCAGAGCCTGTCGATCCAAAAGTCGCTAGCGTCACTCAACAAGCTGATGGTCAAGCAGCACCTCGAGACACATGTGGCTGAGATGCTGGCGTCAAGTGATACGAAGCAGCGCGATAAGGCACTCAAAGAGCTCGACCAGCTCTATGATCTGACGAACATCCGCTAGCAGTACGCAGGGATAAGAAATGGAAGGATAATAGTGGTGCGTTGCACCAAGGAGTTTGCTATGGATACAGAACAGTCACAGCACCATCACATGGCTCATGGTGAGCATGCGCACCATGAGCAGCATGCGACGGGGAGTTGTGCTCATCATGAGGCGCATGGACAGAGCGGCCATTGTGGGCATGATGCGGCCCAGTTTCGGCAGCGGTTTTGGTTGTCGCTGCTCATAACAATCGGTGTATTGGTGTGTTCACCGCTGCTGCAGCAGTGGCTCGGCTATACACTGCCTGAGGTGGTGAGCCGGTATGTGCCGGCTGTAAGCGGGACGATATTGCTGTGGTATGGTGGCCGAGTTTTTATTCGGGCGGGGTGGCAGGAGCTACGCCAGCGCCAGCCTGGTATGATGCTGCTGATTGCTCTCGCGATTAGTGTGGCCTATGGCTACAGCCTACTGGTGACTAGTGGTGTGGTAGCAGGAATGGATTTTTGGTGGGAGCTTGCGTCGCTGATTACCATTATGCTCCTCGGGCACTGGCTCGAAATGGCAGCGATTAAGCGAGCAACGGATGCCGCCCATACCTTAGCCCAACTCTTGCCTGAGACGGCAGAGGTCGTGACAGAGCAATCGATTGATACAGTGCCGCTTGATCACCTGGCTGTGGGGATGACCGTGCTGGTGCGCCCAGGTGGGCGCGTACCAGTGGATGGCCAGGTGATATCTGGCACGTCACAGGTTGATGAGTCGATGCTTACGGGTGAGTCGCGCCCTGTTGCCAAGCAGTCAGGGAGTCTTGTGACGGCAGGCACGATCAATGGCACTGGTGCGCTTCATGTTATGGCTCAGCACATTGGTGATGATACAACGTTGTCGCATATTATGGAGCTGGTGCGCCAGGCTGAGCAGCGTCGGTCGCGAACGCAGGTGCTGGCGGATCGGGCAGCGGGCTATCTTTTCTATGCAGCGCTTGCTACTGCGCTGCTGGCGGGCGCTGGCTGGGCGCTGGCTGGTGCATCGCTGGGTGAAGTATTGCAGCGAGTGGTGACAGTGCTGGTTGTCGCGTGCCCGCACGCCTTGGGCTTAGCGGTGCCGCTGGTTGTATCGATCTCGACTGGGCTTGCGGCGCAGCGCGGTATTGTGGTGCGTGATCGCCGCGCTTTTGAAGCCGCGCGGCAAGTCGATGTGGTGTTATTTGACAAAACGGGTACACTGACGACTGGTCACCTAGCAGTGGTTGCAGTCCATGGTGGAGACGACGCGGCTATTCTGGCACTGGCAGCAGCGGCTGAGCATGAAGCAGAGCACCCGATTGCAGCAGCGATTCGTCGCGCGGCAGCCGATCGCCATGTTGCGATACCTGCTGTGCGTGACCTCCAGACGGTGCCAGGTTATGGTGTGCAGGCTGTGGTTGATGGCGTGCCGACGTTAGTTGGCAATGCGGCCTTTATGCAGCAGCATCAGGTTGATCGAGACGAGATAACGACGGACCATACAGTGGTCTACGTTGCCCAGGCTGGGCGCGTCTGTGGTGTGATTGAGCTTGGTGATGCGCCGCGCCCTGGTGCGGCAGCGGCAGTCGCAGCGCTCCAACGCCGCGGTATAACAGTCGCCATGGTAACAGGGGATGGTGTGAGGCCAGCCGACGCGATTGCTCGCCTCGTTGGTATCACTGAGGTTCACGCTGAGGTAACACCAGCTAAGAAGGCGGCGATTGTCATGGCGTACCAGCAGCAGGGGAAGCGGGTGTGTTTTGTTGGTGATGGCGTGAATGATGCACCAGCGCTTGCCCAGGCCGAGAGTGGTGTCGCGATTGGGACGGGGACTGATGTTGCCGCAGCGTCTGCTGGGATTATGCTGGTTGGTGATGATCCACAGGCGGTTGTCCGGCTGATCACGCTGGCCCAGGCGACGTACCGAAAAATGGTGCAGAACCTCTGCTGGGGAGCGGGCTATAATGTGCTGATGCTTCCACTCGCGGCTGGGGTGCTTGCGCCAGTCGGGGTGGTTATTTCGCCCGCGATCGGTGCGGTGGTGATGTCACTTTCGACGATTATTGTCGCAGCAAATGCACAACTCTTACGCCGCACGGTGGTGTAAGTCGCGAGCTCCGTTATTGACAGACTTGCGCTGTCTATGTCATACTAGCGCGCAGTATGCTTTCATTCTTAGGGAATTTTACCGCGTCGTTTCGGGTGGCGCTTGTGATGTGGCCATTTGCTGCACTTGTGTTGACGTTGCCGCTGTTATTGGTACATTATATGCGCTTTCGCCGGGTGGCGTTTGGCCGGGTAGTTATGACGTATCTAGTGGTGCTCTATGGCTTGGCGCTAGCTGCCTTTACGCTTTACCCGATGCCAGATAATGCGGCGCGCTTTTGCGGGAGTCACCATATCCAGCCCCAGCTCACACCACTGGCGTCGATTTTTGATATCTCGCACGAGGGGCTGCGGGCAGTGCTGCAGGTTGTGATGAACGTTGTGTTCTTTGTGCCGCTGGGGGCGTTTTTGCGGGCGATGTATCGGGTGCGCTGGTGGATGGTGGTAGCTATTGGCCTTATGACGTCGGTGGTGATTGAGCTGACGCAGCTCACTGGGGTGTTTGGCGTGTATCCGTGTAGCTATCGGCTGTTTGATGTTGATGACTTGCTGCTCAATACGAGTGGGGCACTGCTGGGCTTTTGGTTGGGTTGGCTATTGCCAAATCTTCGCGATACGGAGCGTGGAGCAACGATGATTCGCCAGCCTGGCCTTGTGCGGCGTATCGTTGCCTTTGTCGTTGATATGACTGGAGTGGCGATTGGCTCAACAATTGTGATGGTAGCGCTCACGCTTCTCAATGTGTTGCACTCACGGCAGTGGACTGAACAGATGCAGATGCTGACGCAGATCGTTCCGTATGGCTTTATTGCGCTCGTGCATGCCATCCTTCCGCTGGTGGCACAGGGAAGGACGCTCGGTGGCTGGCTAACGGGTATTTCGCTGGATGATCGGCCGCGAGGGTGGTTCCACCGCGTGGTATTCTATGCGGTGCGGCTGCTCTATATTGCGGTGCTGTCGATGGTGCATCTGCCGTTTGTGTCATTAATGACGCTGCTTGTCACGATCGTGCTATGGCGTCGGTATAAGCAGCTGCCTTATGTAGTGCTTGATCGGTACTGGCCGACCCACCACACGCCAACCACTGATGACGAGTAATCTATACCACCTCACACTTTACCTATTCTGGCAAACGATATAGACTAGAAGGAGACAGCTAGCAAAAGCAAGGAGGCGATATGCGGACGGCAATGGTGAAGAGTGTGCTCAGTGTGATGATGCTAGTAGCTGTGTGCCAGCTAGTGGCTCCGCTGCCAGCCCAGGCAGCTGAGCGAAAGACGATCTCGGTCTATGTCAGTGACGAGAATCTCCCAAAGGTGACTGACGACCATCTCAAGATGATCGATCGGCTCATTGTTCATTTTGGGCGTATTGCGGCCGATGGCCACCTAACGCTTGACGCGTTGCCGCACCTTACGCAGGCAGCCACGCTGCAGCGGATTCGGGCGGTTAATCCGCGTATCTCCCTTATTCTCTCAATTGGTGGTGGCAATGATGCTGCGCGGAGCGAGTTCGATGAGGTGGTGCGCCAAGCCAGCACCCGGCAGGCCTTTGTGAGCTCTGTGAAGGAGGCGCTGCAGGCTCATCAGTTAGATGGGGTGGATATCGACTGGGAATTTCCAAAGGGGAGCCAGCAGACTGACCTGATTGCCCTCTTGCGTGAACTGCGCGCGGCAACGACCACCAGCGGACGCCAGCCGAGTATTTCGATGACCGGTGCACCAGCCAAGTGGTATGCTGAGCAAAATAAGTTTGCTGAGTACGAGCAGTATCTTGATCAGATTGCGATCATGACGTATGACATGCGGGGGTTTGGCTCGTTCAAGACGCACGCTGGGCACCACGCTGGGCTCTATACCGCGCCGGATGACCCGCTTGACCAGAGTGCCAACTCGGCGGTGCAGCACTACCAAGCCCATGGTGCGCCAACAAACAAATTGATGATCGGGGCGGGGTGGTACAGCCGGCGGTTTACTTCGGTTGCTGATGTGAATCATGGCTTGCACCAGCCCGTGGGGGACACCCAAAAGGCTGGCGAGTACCACACCACATATGACCGGCTCGAGCGAGAGTATATTAACAAGAATGGCTACACGCGCTACTGGGATGACGCAAGCAAAGCGCCCTATCTCTATAATGCTGCGCGGCGTGAGTTCATTAGCTATGACGACGCGGAGTCGATGAAGTACAAGGCGGAGTATGTCCAGCAGCACAACCTGCAAGGGATTATTGTCTGGCGTTATCTCTCCGACCCGCAGAGTAATGATGTGTTGCTGCGTCAACTCGACCACACGCTGCATGGTAGCGCTGCGTCATCGTCGACTCAGCCGCAGTCAAATCAGTCACAGAATACCACGCTGCCACCGAAGGTAATGCATATCTCGCCGGCTCAGTCATCGCAACCAAGTCAGCCGCAGCACGAGGGAGCATTAGCAGCTGCTGGTGATAATGTCCCGCTCCTCTATTATGGCGGCGCGGCGCTGGTTATGTTAGGCGTGCTTGGTGCGGCAGTGTATGCTTGGCGCCGTCGGTATATAAAAAGGTATTGACAATAAATAGTTTAGACAGTAAACTATTTACGGTATGAAGATAGAAGCAAAGTCAGGTGCACAGTCGCAGCGCCAAGTATGTATTGAGAACATCACGAGCTGCTTGTTTCAGCTCAAGCAGCGCCTGGCGCATGCTCAACGCCGGACGGATCAGCAATTTGGCTTGGCGCCTGTCCACTGGCATGTGCTGGGTCTACTACATAGTGGGGTAATCGAGACAATGGGTGATGTGGCTGCAAAGCTATGTGTCTCCAAGGGCGCAGCGACGCAGATTCTTGACGTGCTGGTGGCAAAACAGCTCGTCCAGCGCACGCCAGATCAGCACGATCGACGGGTGGTGCGCCTGCAATTGACGGCGCAAAGCCAGCAGATAACTGATCACTTCCAGCAGTATATGACGGAGACTATTGCTGATCTCTTTGCGGTACTGAGCGATGCCGAGCTGGCACAGCTCAACCAGCTTATTGATAAAATTGCCCAGCCGCATAAGGCGGAGCGAGCATGAAGTATATTTGGCGACTACTCTGGGGCTATTGGTGGCAGCTGGGGCTGCTGGTTGGCGCAACGTATGGCTCGGTGATGGCAACGCTGAGCTTGCCAGACTTTATGGCAGCGATTATTAATAATGGTATCGTTGGCACTGATATGGCCGTTATATGGCATAATGGCTGGCAGATGATCGCTGTGACGCTGGCTGGCGCAGTGGGGACGATTGTGTCGGTCTTCTTTGCAACGCGGATTGCCACTGGCCTCTGCCAGCAGCTGCGCGACCAGGTGTTTGCTCGGGTGGAGGACTACGCTGTGGCGGATTTTAACCGCTTCTCGACAGCATCGCTGATTACCCGCTCGACGAATGACATCCAGCAGATCCAATCGACGGCAATTATGCTGCTACGCATTGCCTTGATGGCGCCGATTATGGCAGTGGCTGGCCTGCAAAAGGCGCTGGCCAATGCACCAAGCCTGAGCTGGATTATCGCCCTGGCGGTTGCGGTGCTTTTGGTGGTCATTATTGGCTTGTTTATTGCGGCGATGCCCCGCTTTCAGCGGTTGCAGAGCATGGTGGATAGGCTCAATTTAGTCGCGCGTGAGAACTTGACGGGTCTGCATGTCGTGCGGGCCTTCCACACCGAAGCAGTGGAGGAGGCAAAGTTTGATGCCGTCAACCACGAACTGACGAAGCTCAACCTGGTGGTGAATCGCCTGATGATGGTGATGGAGCCAGTGATGATGCTGGTGATGAATCTTGCGAGCGTGGCGGTGGTGTGGTATGGCGCGCTGGCAATTGGTGATGGGCGCCTCGCGATTGGCAATATGATGGCCTTTTTGCAATATGCGCTGCAGGTGATTATGTCGTTCTTGATGATCTCGATGGTGTTTATTATGGCACCGCGCGCGGCTGTGTCGGTGCGGCGGGTGGCAGAGGTGCTCGATACCAAGCCATCGATCACTGACCCGGCTGAGCCTCAGCCACTGGCGCCGGGTGGCATGGGGCGGATCGAATTTCGTGATGTTACCTTTGCCTATCCAGGGGCAAATGAGCCAGTGCTCAGTAATATTAGCTTTGTGGCGGAGCCGGGCCAGACGACAGCGTTTATTGGTAGCACGGGCTCGGGCAAGTCGACATTAGTCAATCTGATTCCGCGGTTTTATGATGTGTCGGCCGGGCAGATTTTGCTTGATGGGGTGGATATCCGTCACCTCAGGTTGACTGACCTAGCCAGCCAAATTGGTTATGTACCGCAAAAAGGTGTGCTGTTTCGGGGGAGTATTGCCAGCAATATTGCCTATGGTGCGCCTGAGGCCGATGAGGCGACGATTGCTCATGCGGCAGAGGTGGCCCAGGCGAGTGACTTTATTGCCCAGCTCGATGATGGCATGGCAAGCGCAGTCGCGCAAGGCGGCAGCAATGTCTCGGGTGGGCAGCGTCAGCGCCTAGCGATTGCCCGAGCCTTGGCGGCGCAGCCTCAGGTGTATATCTTTGATGATTCGTTCTCGGCGCTTGATGCGCGGACGGATGCCGCGCTGCGCCAGCGCCTGACGCAGGAGGTGGCGGGCAAGACGGTACTGATCGTCGGGCAGCGGATTAATACGATCGCCCAGGCAGATACAATTATTGTCCTTGATGAAGGTCGGATCGTTGGCCAGGGGCGACACCAGGAGCTGATGGAAACCTGTGCGGTGTACCAAGAGATTGCTGCATCGCAGCTGAGCGAGCATGAGCTAGCTGCGCTCGAGCGGCCTGCTCCGTTTGGTGTCGCCGCGCAAAGAGGGGTGCGATGAGCCAGCAGTCATCTCCAAAGTCGCGCTCATCAGGGGTGCGCCGCGGCCCAATGGGTGGGCCAGTCGCTGGTGGTGGCACGGAGCGAGCCAAGGACTTCCGCTCGGCGGTGCGTACGCTGCTGCAGTATCTGCGCGCCTTTCGTTGGCAGCTGATGCTGGTGATTGGTTTGACGATTATCAGCACACTGTTTGCGATCGTTAGCCCCAAACTGCTCGGCAACGCGACCAACCAGATTGTCGATGACTACACGCGCCTGCGTACCTACGACGCTATCCACGAGAAGCTTCCTGCTGGCGCAGCGATCCCTGCGGGTATGACGGGTGAGCAATTTACGGCATCGCCCCAGGGCAAGCAGTTGGCGCAGGCGCTACCTGCCTCGGCTCGCGAAGCCGCCAAGACGCTTGATCTGGGCAGACGCCCCACTTTCCATTATGATGCGATCTTGCAGATTATCCTCTGGCTCGTGGGGCTCTATACGATCAGTTCACTGTTTCGCTATGGGCAGGCCTGGCTGATGACGAATATTACCCAGAAGCTCACATACCAGTTGCGCCGCGATATCTCAGAGAAGATCAATCGCTTGCCGCTGCGTTATTTTGATAAACAAACCCACGGCGAAGTCCTTAGCCGCATTACCAACGATGTCGATACGGTGAGCCAAACGCTTACCCAAAGCCTGTCGCAAATGATGAGTGCGGTGGTGATGCTAGTGGGGATCCTCGCGATGATGCTGTCGATTAGTTGGCTGCTGACGGTGGTGGCGCTCTTGGTTGTGCCGCTGTCGATGGGGTTGATCGTTGTGATTACCAAGCGCTCACAGACGCAGTTTATCCGCCAGCAAGATGAGCTAGGCGAGCTCAATGGCCATATTGAGGAGATGTATGCTGGCCACCAGGTGATGCGCGCCTTTCGTGGGCAGGAGCGGTCTCTAGCGACCTTTCGGCAGATTAACCAGCGGCTTTTCTCGAGCGCCTGGCAGTCGCAGTTTCTCTCTGGCTTGATGTATCCAGTGATGAATGTGGTGGGCAATATTGGCTATGTTGGTGTGGCGGTGCTCGGTGGGTGGCTGGCGATCGAGGGGCGGATTAAAATTGGCGATATTCAGGCCTTCATCCAATATATGCAGCAATTTAACCAGCCGATTGCCCAAACGGCGAATATTGCCAATGTGCTGCAGTCGACGGCAGCTGCGGCCGAGCGGGTCTTTGAGTTTCTCAAGGAACCAGCCGAAGCACCCGACCCGGTGCCCGCCACCACACTGCCAGTGGTGCGCGGTGAAGTGGAGTTTCGCGATGTTGTCTTTGGCTATGATGCAAAGACGCCAGTTATTAAGCATCTCTCGGCTCATATTCACCCTGGCCAGCGGGTAGCGATTGTTGGGCCAACGGGTGCGGGCAAGACGACGCTGGTCAATCTACTAATGCGATTTTATGATATTGATAGTGGTCAGATCCTGATCAATGGGGTAGACATCGCCCAGATGACGCGCAGCAGTGTGCGGCAACTCTTTGGTATGGTGCTGCAAGATACGTGGCTCTTCCATGGGACGATCCGCGACAACCTGCGCTATGGCAACCCCGAGGCGAGTGAGGCTGAGCTACTGGCGGTGGCACGGGATGCGCATGTTGACCATTTTGTCCGGTCGCTGCCTGGTGGCTACGACATGGTGCTCGACGAAGCGGCGACTAATATGTCGCAAGGGGAAAAGCAACTGCTAACGATTGCCCGCGCCATGCTGGCCAAGACACCGATGCTCATCTTGGACGAAGCGACCAGCTCGGTTGACACCCGCACTGAGGTGCTGATCCAGCAGGCGATGGATACACTGATGCAGCACAAGACAAGCTTTGTCATTGCCCATCGCCTGAGCACGATTCGTGACGCCGATCTCATCCTTGTGGTGAAGGATGGTAATGTTATCGAGCAGGGCACGCACGACGAGCTACTTGCCCAGAATGGCTTTTATGCGGAATTGTACCAGAGCCAGTTTGCGGAAGACGTCGATAAACCGACAAAGTAAGATGTCTAGAGCTAACTGCGTTTGGGTCGCTTGATGCGGGCAAGCAGGACAGCCCAATCGCCATCAGTTCTTTCGAGGACTTCAAGAATTGTATAATGACCGGTGTTTAATTTCTGATTAAGCTCCGGCAAGCCTCGACCATCCATGTCATCGCGTGTGCCGTTAATTTTTCGGATAACTACTTCCTCGATCTCGTAAATGACGCGACTTTTGCGCCAGGATACAACCGCAACCACGACAGAGATGATTGATATAAGTAGAGATAGGAGTGCGATACTATCGGGTAGAGACATTGGTTTATAAAATTAATTAGTCGCTTGTTACCGCAAATCAAATATGTCCAGTGCGCCAAAGTTCCCTGTCAGCATGGTGCGCTCAATGATGTGCGGGGCGATTGCTTTGGAGAATTTCTTAGGGCGTGTTTTGGCGGGGAGGTCGAGCACGGTATTGAGTGCATAGACGAAGAACTGATAGCGATGCGTCCCAAAGGCGGGGTGCGGGCCACCCCAACCGGGCTTACCCCAGGTAGTCGTGCCTTCGATAGCGCCATGAGGGAGGTAGTCGCTGCCGATTTCTGTGGTGGTGGGAGAGAGATTCCAAGCAATCCAGTGGTAGAAGCCGCCAATGAAGGGTGCGTCGGGGCTATAGCACACCACAGCGAGGCTCTGCGTACCATCAGGGATGTCGCTGATGGTGAGAGGCGGTCGCTGGTTGCCACCGAAGCGCGAATAGATCTTTGGTATTTTGGCGTTGTTGTTGAAGGCGGGGCTGGTGACTTTCATGTCTATAGTATACCGTATACTGGTCATGCTCGCCAGAATAATTTCGATCAAATGGCATACAAATGGGATATGTACGGGAGAAAGCACCAAAATAAGCCGGGTAATAGCATAACAAGCAATTATTTGCTATAGTGGGCAAATAATGATCACCGACCAACTTCTCCGCACCCACCCAATCATCTCCGACCAAGTGGATGAGCGTGAGCTGCGGGTTTTGCTGCGTGAGCTTGAGCGGCTTCTGAGGGCTGGCTGTCAGGGGTCGGTTGTTGAATTTGGCTGCTATGTGGGGACGACGAGCTTGTTTATCCGGCGCTTGCTTGATGCGTATCAGTACGTGGGAGCATTTCATGTCTATGATTCATTCGCTGGTTTGCCAGAGAAGACGGCGCAGGATGCAAGCGCAGCTGGTGAGCAGTTTGTGGCAGGGGAGCTTGCTGCAACGCGCAAGGGATTTTTCCAGCAGTTCAAGAAAGCTGGGCTGCGCCCGCCAGTGGTGCACAAGGCGTGGTTTGCCGAGCTTACGCCGCATGATGTGCCGGAGGATATTATGTTTGCCTTTCTTGATGGCGACTATTACCAGTCGATTATGGACTCGCTCTGGCTCGTGACGCCGAAGCTGACTCTTGATGCAGTGCTGGTGGTGGATGATTATGCCAATGAGGCGCTGCCTGGTGCGGCTCGGGCGGCCGATGCGTGGCTGCAAGCGCACCCTGGATTCCGCTGCCGGGTGGAGGCGAGCTTGGCGGTTATTACCGCAATAAAATAACCAACGGCTGGTATGCAGTTGGTAGAGTGATGATAGTATCAAGATAGGGGTGTCGTCTCCGCAGAACCACGGTGACGCCACCCCGTATCTAAATAGTAGCGGAATTATTTACTGATGTCAATAATCTTCTTTGACTTTGGAATAATAATCAGCCGTTTGACTCGTTTGATATCATGAAATTCTTTCTTAAGTCGGGCAATATTAACTGCATCGGTTATTTTCGATCGACGAAGGTCAAAAATAATGTACTCAGATTGATGAATCGCAACCTTAAATGCGCGTTTGATAGTGTGTGGACTTCGGCCGATTGGACATTTCATCTCCCACCGCTTGTTGAGCATGATAATGTCTGGTGTATGGACTCCTTTTCGTTGATCGGGTGGAATGATTGTAATATCATAGCCTTGTTGTGTAAGGTAGACAATAGTTGCATTCTCGTGGTGATGAAGAATAACTCCATTTGTTGTGATAGACCCCTGCCTCATACAAAACCATGATAGACTATTATGGTAATTAATAGCAAAAATAAGCTTTTGTGATTCATTATTCAGTTTCATATTCGTGACACCTGTTATCCATTGCACTTACCTCAGAACATGCTACAATGAAAGCATCAACTATAAGCCACACAGGGGGAAAAGGTGGACGATCCAATTCATATTACATCAGAGATTGGCCGGTTGAAGACAGTGCTCTTGCATCGGCCGGGTGAGGAGCTCGAGCATCTCACGCCAGAACATTTGCAGCGCCTATTGTTTGACGATATTCCGTATCTCAAGGTTGCGCAGGAGGAGCATGATCGCTTTGCGGAGTTGCTCCGCTCGCGTGGGGTCGAAGTGTTGTACTTGGATGAACTTGCCGCCGAGGCACTTGCTGACGAAGCAGTGCGGCGGCAATTTGTTGTTGAGATGCTGGTAGCATCGAAGCAAGACAACCAACGCGCATCGCGGACGCTTGCCGAGTATTTGCTGAGCATGGAGCCACGCCAGATGGTGCGCAAGCTGATGGCGGGGGTGCGCAAAGATGAGATTAGTCTGCCGCCCGAGCAGCAGCAACTCCACACGATGGTAGAGCACGAGCAGTATCCGTTCTATCTCGACCCAATGCCGAACCTCTACTTCACGCGCGACCCAGCAGCGGCGATTGGCCAAGGTTTGACGATCAACAAGATGCACTGGCCAGCTCGGCGGCGCGAATCGCTCTTTATGCGCTATATTATCGATTTCCATCCACGCTTTGCTGGCAAGAACGTACCGGTTTGGTATGATCGCAGCCAACCATTCTCGATTGAGGGCGGTGATGAGTTGGTGCTTAATAACCACACAATGGCCATCGGTATTAGTGAGCGCACCTCACCAGAGGCGATTGAGCTGATGGCGACGAAGCTCTTTGCTGGGTCGGACTTTGACACGGTGATTGCCCTTGAGATCCCCAAGAGTCACGCCTTTATGCATCTGGATACCGTCTTTACGATGATTGACCACGACAAATTTACCATCCATCCAGAGATTCGAGGCTTTGAGGGGCGGATGAATATCTTCGTCTTGCATAAGGCAGACGGGCAAGCCTACCCAACCATTACCAAAGAACATAATCTCGAGCAGGTGCTCAGCCAAGCCCTTGGCGTACCGTCGATTACCTTGATCGAATGCGGTGGCGGTGACGATATCGCTGCAGCGCGCGAGCAGTGGAATGACGGGAGCAATACCTTGGCGATTGCTCCTGGGGTGGTAGTCACCTACGACCGCAACTACGTCACCAACCAAAAACTGCGTGAGGCAGGCGTCGAAGTGCTGGAGATTACTGGCTCGGAGCTTGGCCGGGGCCGTGGCGGGCCACGCTGCATGAGTATGCCATTAATACGAGAGGATGTGTAAATGAATCTACCAACCAATCTAAAAAACCGCTCATTCCTAGCCCTCAAGGACTTTTCATCAGAGGAAATCCGGCAGATGCTCGACACCGCGCATGAGCTCAAGAAGCTTAAGCGCGAGGGCGTGCCGCACCGCTTACACGAGGGTAAGCAGGTCGCCCTCTTGTTTGAGAAGAACTCGACCCGCACACGCTGCGCCTTTACGGTAGCGGCCAATGACCTTGGCGTTGCACCGGAGTTTCTCGGTAAGGATGACATCCAGCTCGGTAAAAAGGAGTCGGTTGAGGACACTGCGAAGGTGCTGGGCCGGATGTTTGATGGGATTGAATTCCGCGGCTTTAAGCACTCGACGGTAGAAGACTTGGCCAAACACGCTGGTGTACCAGTGTGGAATGGCCTGACCGATCAATTCCACCCGACGCAGATCTTGGCCGACTTTATGACGCTTGAGGAGCACGTTGGGCCGCTGGCTAGCACGAAGCTGGTCTTCGTTGGTGATGGGCGCAACAACATGGCCAATAGCTTGATGATTGGCTCGGCCAAGATGGGCGTTGACTTCCGTATCTTAGCGCCAGCTGAGCTGCACCCGAGCAGTGAGCTGGTTGATCTCGCTCGGGCGATTGCTGCCGAGACTGGTGCGCAGATTACCGTGACGGATGATCGCGCCACGGCTCTGGAGGGGGCAGACGCGATCTACACCGACGTGTGGGTGTCGATGGGTGAGGAGGCGCAGTTCGCTGAGCGGATTGCTTTACTCAAACCCTACCAGGTAAACCGTGCAATGCTTGACGAGACGCACAATCCACACGTTAAATTCTTGCACTGCTTGCCAGCCTTCCACGATCTCAACACCGAGACGGGGCTGAAGATCTACCAGGACTATGGCCTTGAGAGTATGGAAGTGACGGACGAGGTGTTCCGGAGCGAGCATAGTGTGGTCTTCGACGAAGCGGAGAACCGCATGCACACGATTAAGGCAGTGATGGCACTGACGTTATAACAACTAATTGAGGCATAGGGGGCCTCACATATGACAACACAACAAACACAACAAGAGAGCAAGCTGGGGTGGCGATCACTCACCGGGCTTGTTATCGGCAGCATGATTGGGGCTGGCATCTTCAATCTTGTCCGTAATACTGCAGAGTCGGCTGGGCCACTGGCGACCATTATTGCGTGGCTCGTCACTGGGGTGGGGATGGTCTTCCTCGTCCTGAGTTTTCGCAACCTTGCCGAGAAGCGTCCTGACCTTGACGCTGGTATCTATAGCTATGCCGAGGCAGGGTTTGGCAAATATGTCGGGTTTAACTCGGCCTGGGGGTATTGGATCTCGGCCTGGATTGGCAACATCGCCTATGCGGTAACGGCCTTTTCAGCACTTGGCTATTTCTTCCCGCAGCTGTTTGCTGACGGCCAAAACTGGGCCTCGGCGATTGGTATGTCGATTTTACTCTGGGGTGTGCACTGCCTGATTCTCAGAGGTGTGCGCACAGCCAGTGCGGTGAACTTGCTCATCACGATTGCCAAGATTGTCCCGCTGATGGTCTTTTTGGTGGCGATTATTGCCGCCTTTAAGCTCGATATATTCTCGAAGGATCTCTGGGGCTTGGCTGGCAGTAATTTCAGTCTTGGGTCGGTACTGAGCCAAGTGCAGAGCATGATGATCGTTACCGTCTGGGTATTCATTGGCATCGAGGGTGCGGTTGTGTTCTCTGGCCGGGCTAAGCAGCGCAGTGATGTCGTTAAGGCGACCTTCATTGGCTTTGCTGCCGTGCTTGCGCTCTATGTCTTGATGACTGTCCTGGCCTTTGGCGTGGCAACGCAGCCGGAGCTGGCTGGTCTCAAAGATCCAGCGATGGCGCTCTTGCTTGAGAAGGTGGTTGGACCGTGGGGTGCCTGGCTGGTCAATAGTGGCTTGATCATTGCGGTGCTTGGTGGCTGGCTGGCTTGGACGATGTTTGCAGCTGAGCTGCCCTACCAAGCGGCAAAGGTTGGCACTTTTCCGACGTTTTTTGCCAAAGAGAACAAGGTTGGCGTGCCAAAGAACTCGCTGCTGGTGACCAACGCTTTGGTGCAGTTCTTTATCCTGACGATACCGCTGACGAGTGGCTCGGTGTATAACATTGGTATTGCGATTGCGACATCGGCAATTTTGGTGCCTTATGCCTTGACGGCCTTCTACCAGCTGAAGCACTCGGCTCTCGAGAGGCCAGAGACGAAGGGTCGGACGGCCAATATCTTGATTGGTGTGATGGCTAGTGTGTATAGCGTCTGGCTGGTCTATGCCGCGGGAGTGGAGAACTTACTGGTGACGGTGTTCTTGTATGTGCCGGGTATTGTGGTTTATGGCCTGATGCGCAAGCAGCAAGGCAAGAAGCCATTTACGACGCTTGAGTGGCTGCTCGTTGTGGCGCTGCTGGTGGCGCTCGCCTATGCGCTATTCCAGCTGCTGACTGGTGGGCTGGATAAGACACTTGGTATTACGATGCCGAAGCTGTTTAACTAATGAGGAGCTATGCGGTGCGCCAAGAAAAGGGCGCACCGCTTGGTAATAAGAGAAAGGAGTGTGATGTTTCACTATGCGATTACCCGCCGGCCAAGCCGTAGCTTGATCAATGGCATTAGCCAGACGCCGGAGAAGGGGAAGCCAGACTATGAGCGGGCAATGCAGCAGTACGATCAGTACGTTGCGCTGCTTCGCCAGTGCGGCCTTGAGGTGACGGTCTTGGAGCCCAATGAGGAGTATCCGGATAGCGTCTTTATTGAGGATAATGCTCTGTGTACGCCGCATGGGGTGGCGATTTTGTCGCGGCCTGGGGCGGCAAGCCGGCGCGGTGAGGCGAGCCTGCCCGATTTGCGCCAGGCGCTGAGTCAGCATTATGATACGATTGAGCAAGTCGAGGCACCGGGTACTGTCGACCCTGGCGATATTATGATGGTGGGTGACCACTACTACATTGGCCTAAGCCACCGCACCAACCAAGCAGCAGCCGAGCAGATTACCGCCATTCTCGAGCGCCATGGCATGACGGCCGAGACGGTTGAGGTGACGGGCATTCTCCATTTGAAGGATGACGTGGTTTACTTAGATAATAACAACCTGATCGTTGCCAAGGCCTATGAACATCACCCGGCCTTTGCGGGGTTTCGTAAGCTGGTGGTGGATGACGATGAGTACTATGCGGTTAATAGCTTGTGGATTAATGGCACAGTGATTGTGCCGCAGGGCTTTCCCAAGATTGAGCAGCAGATCCGCGACTGTGGCTACCACGTAGAACTAATTGATACCAGTGAATTTGAAAAAATAACCGGCAGTTTGACCTGCATGTCGTTGAGGTTTTAGGATGAGTACAATTGTGATTGCATTGGGTGGTAACGCCCTCCAAAAACAAGGTGAGGCAAGTGCGGCTGCGCAGCAGCGAGTGGCGAGCGAGACGGCGGCTCAGCTAGTGCCGCTGATTGCAGCTGGGCATCGGCTGGTGATCGTCCACGGCAATGGGCCGCAGGTGGGGAATATTGTGCTCCATGAGGAAGCGATTAATACCCCTGAGGTGCCGACAATGCCGCTTGATACATGCGGCGCAATGAGCCAAGGGGAGATCGGCTACTGGCTGCAGCAGGCGCTGACGAATGAGTTTGCTCGCCGTGGTATGCCAAACCACGCGGTGACGATGGTGACGCAAACAGTAGTCGATGCGGGTGACCCGGCGTTTGCGAATCCTGCGAAGCCAATCGGGGTCTTTTATGCCTCCGAGGCTGAGGCGCAGCAGTCGGCGGCGGGGCGTGATTTCGTCTTTAAAGAGGATGCGGGGCGAGGCTGGCGCCGCGTTGTGCCATCACCTCGGCCGCAGCGCGTGGTCGAAGAAGGTGCGGTGCGTGCCTTGCTTGACGCTGGCTTGACCGTTGTAACAGCGGGCGGCGGCGGAATTCCGGTGGTTGAGAATGAAGCGCAGGGTATGGCCGGGGTCGAGGCGGTGATTGATAAGGACTTTACCGCTGCGGTGGTGGCTGATGCGATTGATGCCGAAGCCTTGGTGATTCTCACTGCCGTCGATAACGCGATGGTCGACTATGGTACGCCGCAGGCCCGTGCGATTGGCCGGACGACCAGCCAGGAGATGCACGCCTATGCCGAGCAGGGGCAGTTTGCGTCGGGTAGTATGCTACCGAAGGTGCAGGCCGCGCTCAATTTCGTGGCAAAGCCTGGTCGGCGCGCCATCATTGCTAACCTAGAGCATGCCGCTGCCGCTGTGGCGGGCGAGCAAGGGACGATTATCGTGTCATAGGATATCCACGAAGGGAGAAGCAGATAGACACTGGTGCAAAGAGCGCCGGTGTCTATTTTTTAATGGCATTGTTCTGTAGTGAGTGTGGGGTAACCAGTATTTTATTTCTCAAACTACTTGACATTTCAATATACCTTGTATAGCATAGTACCAGGCAATAACAATAATATAGTAAGGAGTATCGAATGAGGAGAATCGATATAATCAAGCGAGCAGGGCGGAACCTACGCCAAGCCAAGGCTCGCACAGCACTAACAGCACTGGCGATGTCGGTGGGGGCATTTACCATTGGTCTGGCGCTGATGCTAGGCAATGGCGGCCGGGCTTTCTTGACCTCGGTGATTGATAGTGCGGGTAGTGCCTCGACGGTGTATGTGACGCACGCCCGTGACGAAAAGAAATTACCTGAATATGGCAAAAATAAGGCGGTGAATGAGAGCGGCACCCTCGTGCTGAGCGATGATGATGTCGCCAAGCTCAGCAAGCTGGATCATGTCAAGACAGTGCGGCCGTACGCGAATGTGACCCAAGTAGTGCGCTATGTAGAGAGCCCAGCCAACCACAAGCGGTTGATTGCCTCCATTAACGTCAAAAATGAAGGCAAAACATCGAAAATTGTAGCCGGTGAGTTGACGAAGACTGATGACGGTACAGACCTCGTGCCTGGTCAAGCCATCCTTGCCAAGGAATATCTGGCTGACTTTGGCTTTGACTCGGCCCAGGATGCGGTTGGCAAGACGGTTACGCTCCATGCTCAGGGGCCGGGCGGGACGCATGATGCCCAGCTGACTATTGTGGCGGTCGAAACAGCCGGTATGGCCTCAATTGGTTACCAGCCTGGCGTGACAATTGCCACCGACGATGCGTTGCTCATCAACCAAAAGACTAAAGCCCCAGGCACACCCAACCAGTACCCAAGCGCAGTAATACGGGCGGACAGCGATGAAAACGCCGCTGCCGTCAAAGACGCAGTCGTCAAGCTGGGTGGTGGCGACTACCAAGCCCAGACGTTTACTGAAGCCAAGGAAGGTATGCTCAGTCTCATCAATGGGGCGCAGTACGGCCTGCTCGCCTTTGGTGCCCTCGCCTTGCTGGCTAGTATGTTTGGGATCATTAACACCATGTACATCTCGGTGCTGGAGCGAACGCAGCAGATTGGCCTGATGAAGGCGCTGGGGATGCGTAGCCGTGATGTTGGTAAGCTCTTCCGCTACGAGGCTGCCTTGATCGGCGTCATCGGTGGTGCGATTGGTGCGGGCGGCGCCAGCCTACTGAGCCTGCTCAACCCCTGGATCGTTGAGAAGCTCAAGTTTGAGGAGGGTATGCAGCTGCTTCTACCGGAAGCCTGGCAAATGGTCGCCCTCGTGGCACTACTGGCCATCCTCGGCATCATTGCCAGTTACTTACCAAGCCGCAAGGCAACCAAGCTTGACCCAATCGAGGCATTAAGGACAGAATAGAATAAGGAGAAGGACATGATTGAACTACGGCATATTACCAAAACCTATGGCAAAAAGCACAACCAATTTAAGGCACTCAATGATATCAACCTGACCATACCTGGGGGCGCCAGCGTCGCCATCCTCGGCAAATCCGGCTCGGGTAAGTCCACCTTGATGCACGCGATCTCTGGCCTCGACCGGCCACAGACAGGGCAAGTAGTGATCGGCGGGCGAGATATCCTGCAGATGAAGCCACGGCAGATTGATGCCTTCCGGGCACGGACGATTAGCTTCATCTTCCAGAGTTTCTTTGTCGAGGGTAACGATAGCGTGGTGAGCAACGTGATGCTGCCGCTGGAGATCGCTGGTGTGCCGCGGGCGCAGCGCAGCGCCAAGGTGAACCAGGCGCTGGAGGCGGTCGGTCTGGCCAGCAAAAAGAACAACAAGGCCAAGGATCTATCCGGTGGGCAAAAGCAGCGCCTGGCGATTGCCCGAGCGATTGTCGGTGAGCCAAAGATTCTGTTTGCCGACGAGCCAACCGGCAACCTGGATAGCGAGACGGGTACTCAGATTGAGGAGTTATTGTTTCGCCAGCAACGCGAGCACGGCACAACGCTGATTATTGTGACGCACGATGCGGATCTGGCCAAGCAATGTGACTACCAAGTAGTAATCAAAGACGGGCGTGTCACACGCCATAACATCCCAGGGGGGCACTGATGAATGCAACTGACTATGCCGAGGCGCTGACGACGCAGCTGCGCAAAGGCTTCTTATCGTACTGCGTGCTGGTGGTGTGTGCCAAGGAGCCACGCTATACCAGCGAGATCATCCAGCAGCTCCGTCAGGCTGACCTGATGGTGGTGGAGGGAACGATCTACCCATTACTGAGTCGCTTGCAAAAGGACGGGCTCTTGCAACACGAATGGAAAGAAAGTGAGCAAGGGCCACCACGCAAATACTATACGGCCACACCATTTGGCGCAGAGGTAACCAAGCAGCTCAAACACAATATTGCGGCACTAAGTAGTACAATAGAGAAGTTGTAAGGAGGACATGTCATGAAGGAAATTACCAATATCCACCTTGCCAAGACACCGTTTCGTGTTGAGGTTGAGGCGAAGCACGCGCTGGGAGAGTATCTGGCGTCGATTCAGCAGCGGATGCATGCCGAGCCAGAAGCAATGCGCGAGATCGAAGCGCGGATGGTTGAGCTGCTGGCCGAGCGCGGTGTGACGCGCGATGGTGTGGTGACTGCTGAGGATGTCACGGCGCTGCGCGGTCAGATGGGCGAACCTCGGGAGTTTGCCAGTGAAGCCGAGGCAGGAGATGACGATGCTGCGCTGCGAGATGCAGCTGAGGCAGCTCTCGCGGACGGGGCACCCAAGCAGCTGATGCGCGATACAGATCATGCGTTGATCGGTGGCGTGTGTGCTGGTGTGGCAGCGTACTTTGGGATTAGCCCGCTGTGGATCCGTCTGCTGGCGATCGTCTCACCTTTTATGACGTTTGGGACGGCGCTGCTGATCTATATCGTGATGTGGCTTTCCATTCCACCAGCGGTGACGGCGTCGGATAAGCTGCGCATGGCGGGCAAGCCAGTGACGTTTGATAGCTTAAAAAAAGCCGCGGCCGAGCCTGCCGGCGGTAGCCAAGCAGCTCAGACTGCAGCGAAAGTCCTGCGCATTATGATTGGCTGTGGCGTCTTGATGATGGCGCTGGGCGCACTTGTCGCGCTGATGGTCGGTGGCGTAATGAGCGCGACTATGGTCTCAAGCATGGGCGACTTTGCTGCGCAGAGCTGGCTGTGGCTGGCGTATGGCTGTGCAGTGCTCGGCGGCGTGGCTCTGACTGCTTTGCTCTCACTCGGTGCATGGAGTATCTTTGCCTGGCGGCTGAAGCGGCCAGTTGGCATTGCGATGCTGGCGATGCTCCTCGTTGGGGCAGTTGCTATCTCTGGCCTAGCGGTTGGTGGCATGAATGCGGGGATGAGCCTCGAGCGCCAAATGCGCGACGTGCAGCGCACCAAGGTAGTTGACGTAGCCGATGCCACTACGGTGCGGGTTGATGGCACCGCCAGGGTAAGCTATGGGGGCTACGCTGAAAAGCCGCGTGTTGAGATAGATTACCTGCAGATGAAGGGTGTCAAAGAACCAACAACAAAAATTACTAAGGAAGGCAGCCGGGCTATTGTGATGGTGCAGCACGATGCTTGCCGCGACCGGCACGACTTTTTCTCGACGTGTACCTACTCACCCAAGGACTATGTGAGCGTCCGGGTCTATGGGCCATCGCCGCAGACGATGGAGGTGAACCATCGCCCTGACACGGTGACCGATCGGCTATAGGCCAGGGGTAGTTAGTATCGATGCCAAAGACCCGCTTGCATGGCGGGTTTTTGCATTTTTTGCTTGCGGGGAGGCGGAGCGTGAGAGATGGGCCGCAGCATGGTTGGTATGGTGATTTATCTCACCTTTGCTATACTAGAGGTATGAGTCAGCGGTCGTCTCCACAGGTTTTGAGCCCATCGGCGCTTGCGATGGTGGCGCAGCGCTGTAAGGTGGCGCGCGATCAGGTGCGGGTGGTGCCGATTGAGGGCGCGTCAACCGGGTGTCGACGAGCTGTTGCACTGGCTGGGACGCAGTCGGTGTTTGTCAAGGAAGCTGATCCAGAAGCTTCGAACCACGCTGCACTGGTAGCGGCCCTGAGCAAAGATGATGCAGTTATTCGGGCGCTGCAGCAGGCCGGTTCGCCTCTGGTGACGGAGTTTGTTCAGTATGATGATGAGCGGGTGATTATGCTTAGCCAGGCGTATATTGCCAAGGATGGCTGGCAGTGGCAGCCGCCTGATGTAGCGGATACGCCGGCTAGCCAGCGCTATATAGCGGCGGTGCTGCGCGCGATTGCTCAGCTTGAGCAGACCGAGCTGCCTGCGCTGGCAGCTGAGACGTGTGCGCTTCATACTACGGCGTTTGACCGAGTGGTACAGTGCCAGGGGCTTATGCTACTGCGTGATGATGCGACGCGGCGTGAGGAGCTCCAGCAGACGTACCGCTCCTGGGCTGAGCAAGCCAGTAAGCCAGTGATTCGCCAGCGCTACGAGCAGTTTTGCGCTGTGCTTGATAATACCGAGCGCTTAGCTGATCTTGCGGCGCTGGCTCAGCAGGTGGCCGATCAGCCGTGTGATCGCTTGAGCCACGGTGATGTGCGGAGCGAGACGATTGCCTACCATGCTGCTCAGGATGTCGTGAAGCTGATTGATTGGCAGTGGGCAGCTTATGTGCCCAAGCGGTGGAGTGCAACCGAGTTCTTGCTCGACATGGCGCGCCGCGGCTACGATGTGCAGGCCTGGCAGGCTGAGCTGAACCGGCCGCTACTTGCTGCTCTAGTGGGGTACTATGCCGTGTGCAGCGCCCAGCCTGCTCCTGAGGCAGCTCAGGCAGTGCGGCGGCTCCAGGCGTATATGGCGGCCACGGCGTATGATATGCTGGGCTATGAGTAGCTGACTGGTTGATGGATGCTGAGTTGGTTGCGACGAAAGTACTTATACGCGTCTAATTTTAGAGTAGCGCATTAACATGCGTCAAACACATGTAATTCTCCAGAAGATAGCAGATGAATGTTTTTTCTACAGCAGGTGTATAACACCAGTTTTATACAATAATGCATCATTGATATGAGCGTAAAACTACCTTGAAGGTATGTTTCTTACCAACACGCAAAATGTCACCGTTAGTAAGTGGTGTATCTTCGCTGGAAATTTTGGAGTCATTGATCTTCACGGCATTTTGCTTGATGAGCCGTCTGG
>CALHQH010000040.1 GCA_938036625.1 uncultured Candidatus Saccharibacteria bacterium
GGAATTTTCTCCGTTAACTCTTAACATTTTGGCAAATTTTTGGTATATATAGATAGTACAGGTAGTACAGTAGAGTACTAACGCCAATAGAAAGGATACGACAATGAAAATCAATATCAAAAAAGCTATGCTTACACTCCTCGCTGTGCCAATGCTGGCTGCAGGTGTTGCTGGGCTGGTAGCACCACACGTGGGGGCAGCAGCTGCATCCGACAACGGTCTTGGTCTCAAGAAAGGGGTTACCTCTGCTAAAGGGAGTGACCAAGTAAGTTGTCTCTTTGGTAGCGAAAAAGAAGGTTGTACTGAAGGTACTGGTATTTTCCAAACAATCGTCAACGTGATTCTCTTTATCGTTGGTGCGGTCGCTGTTATCATGATTGTGATTGGTGGTGTGCGCTATACTGTATCGAACGGTGACTCAAATGCCGTCACTGGCGCCAAGAACACCATCATGTACGCTATTGTCGGCCTTGTTGTGGCGATCATCGCTTACGCACTGGTCAACTTCGTCGTCGTCAACATCGGTGCCAACCAAGGGCAATAACACAACCACCTTTCTTCATTGGCTCTCTTATACCACTCTCTCGCAGGGTGGTATCTTTTGTTGAGGATATATTCGACGACACTTACGCAAGAAAGTCTGTCTATTGCTAATGGCGTCTGATACTGACTGTTTTTGCGTAGCACTAGCCATGCTATTCCATTTCACTCTGGCTGGAGAATCATCATCACACTGCGCTCATTATACTTTACACTCTAGAAACCTCATAATAAGCCATCGCACCATTCAGGAGGTGTTTTGGGAAGTTTCCAGTATTCTTTAGCTTCTTCAACTATATACTCTAATAGAGCCGTTTTACAAAATCATTACACCTCACTACTTTCGCAACCTCTTGTATGAGCTACAACCTCCTGATTAAGATCGGTAATCTCAACAGCTCTCAACTCTTCTCCTCACTACCATTTCTCCTACAGTTATTGCAAAAGCTTTCTCTAGAACACCAGTCTCTCAGTGCTAATACTAAATGACAACCTTCTGCTACCAATAGTCACATTTTACTAAACGAAATAAAGTACGTATGAGGCTAAACGCTATGAGGGGCCTCAAGGCTCGCATTACCCACTTCCCGTAGCACAAAACAACCCCGCACCAGCGGGGTCATCATCTCAAAGCTCGTTTTCCCTTCCCTACAGGATCGGGATTTTCTTGGCCTGCTCTTGCTTAACCTTCTCAAAGGTAATGGTCAGCACACCATCCTTCAGCACAGCAGTCGTCTCGTCTTCACGTACTGTCACGGGCAGTTCCAATGTGCGGCTAAATTCACCCCAGTAGCACTCTTGGTTGTGCCATTTGGTGGCCACAGTGTCGTCGCCACTGCTCAGGGTGCCAACGATCGTCAAGAGTCCGTCATTGATCTTCACATCCAATTCCTCGCGGTTCACCCCAGCGGTGCGGGCCTTTACCACGAGCTGCGTCTCGGTCTCGTACACATCGACTGCCAGTTGGCCAGTGTAGTCTTCCTCACTCTGAGCAGGCTCTTCGCCCCATGGCGACGTTTGGCTCTGCTGGCTCTGGGCAGGCATTGGGTTTGCTTGGGCGTGATTCATCGGTTGGTGAGTTGGCGCAGCTGGTGCGAGCGAGTCATCGCCCTCCAAAAACGCTGCCGCAAGCTCATCACCGATCAAAAGATCATCATCTTGACTCCGGGCCATAATTTCCTCCACATACTTTCTTTTGCTAATGCACAAATTACCATTTCGACAACAGTCTGGATTTATTATAGCTAATCGATGGCGTATAATCAACCGGAGAGGCCTCATGAGTGTAAAAATCACAATACCGACCTACCTTGCCAACCTCCTTGCCCCACATACCTGTTGTGGTTGCAACATCACCGGGACACTGCTCTGTGATAATTGTAAAAATGACATCATTCGCGATCCACTCTACCGCTGCCTCGAGTGCGGCCAGCCTACCCTGTCTGGCCAGTGCCAAACCTGCACGCTGCCCTATGCAGCTGCCTGGTGTGCCCTGCAGCGTGAGGGTGCGCTGGAGCGACTGATCGACCGCTACAAGTTTGAGCGCGCCCAAGCGGCTCAGCACACCCTCGCAGACTTGCTCGATGCCGTTACGCCGCCACTACCGGCGGATACCATCATTGTGCCCATCCCAACCATTCCGGCACACCAGCGCCAGCGCGGGTATGACCACTGCCGGTTGCTAGCTCAAGCCTTTGCCCGGCTGCGTGGGCTGCCCTGTCAGCCAGTCCTGACGCGCGCTCAGCACAGTGTGCAGCTAGGGAGTAGCCGTGCCCAGCGCCAGCAGCAAGCCCGCCAGGCATTTACCTGCTCGCGTACATTGCTATCAGAGGTCACCTATTGCCTTATTGATGATATTTCTACAACGGGAGCAACGATTCGCTATGCTTCGCGTTGCCTCCGCACTGCTGGTGCCCGGCGAGTTATTGCTGTGGTGGTGGCTCATCAGCCGTTTGGATAACAGGCTATTTTGGCAGTAGCCTCTCTGTAGTATATCGATTAACAACCCCCATCTTTTGCCTTGCCTCATCTCATGCTATAATAAGCAAGAATGGAGAGATGACCGAGTGGTTGAAGGTACCGGTCTTGAAAACCGGCGTAGGCATCCCCTACCGTGGGTTCGAATCCCACTCTCTCCGCCATATTGGGCTTACTCGAACCCTCGGTAGCAGGTGTGTTGCCGAGGGGTGCTTTTATTTTTCTATTTAATCAAGCCACTACATAGCCCAGACTCACAGGCTTATCTTCATCTTTTTTATCTTACTTTTCTACTATTCTTATCCGATGGAGTATGCCCTGAGTTCTACTCTATGCTATACTAAACATATGCAGCCATCGCAATTCGATCAGCCATCGTCCTCAGACGCAGCCGACACATCGCGCACCGCTCGTGCCGAGACGCAGGCCACTGATGAGCCTAACCCACCGCTCGAGATTCGCCGTGGGCCGAGCCAGGCAGATAGCAATTCGTCGCAGGTTTCGCCCTTCCCCGACCCTACCGAGCCACTTCTCATCTGGCAAGAGCGTGAGGTGAACGACACCACTCGCCCTCGTGGTTGGTATGTTATTTTTGGCGTGGTTGTGGTGGTACTCTTCGCGATTTCGATCTTTTTGTTTAAGTCGTACACCTTTGCGCTGCTCATTCCCATTATGGCGGTGGCATTGATCGTCTCGCTGCAGCGGCCAGCCGCTTTGCTAAACTACAGCGCTAGCCACGCCGAGGTGGTGGTAGGCCAGCGGACTTACTCATACGACACCTTTCGCTCCTTTAGTGTTACTGCCAAACCCACACAGAATTGGATCACACTCATCCCGCGCAAGCGCTTCGCTATGCCCATCGTCATGTACTTCCCCGAGGATGTAGGCGAGCAACTCGTTGATCTCATCGCCTCTCACCTCCCAATGAGCGAACGCAAGCCCGACTTACTCGAGCGGCTGATTATATACCTGCGGCTGCAGTAGTAGTTTTGGCCACGGCGTCTTGCCCTCAGTGCACCTCTGTGCTACAATAATAAGCGATCTGGTATCATCCAGTGCACCTTATAGTTTGGTCTGGGCAACATTTGTTTCCCAGGTATGCACTCGTAGCTCAGCTGGATAGAGCGTTGGCTTGCGGAGCCAAAGGTCGTGCGTTCGAATCGCGCCGAGTGTACCACGATAGCCTTACCCAAACCTAGGTCATGAGTAACACGGTCTGGGTTGGTTGATGAAGATGCGAAGCGCTCACCACCACTGGTGAGCGCTTCGTCGTT
>CALHQH010000041.1 GCA_938036625.1 uncultured Candidatus Saccharibacteria bacterium
AAACCGGTCATTACGACCGGTTTTCACACTCCATCGGATGAAGTGGTGGGGAGGGTGAGCTAACGCAAAGAGAGTATAAGACCTTGAGAGCTGAAAGCTTGGTGATTCAAGACTACTATCTACACCATTCACACCCGATATCCGCGCAAAAATGCTGCGGCGCTGAGTTCTTTGCCGCTGGGGGCGATGAGCTGGTCGATGACGAGATAGGTGCCGTCGCTGCAGCGTGGATCGAGCGCAGTGGCAGGCGCCGGCGCGGTGTGTGCCTGGGTGATGATATACTGCCGCTCGCCCAGCTGGAGGCGAGCCCGTGGGTAGTGATGGTAGGCACGTACCATTGCTTCGGCCGCTGCAGCGGTGTGCTGGGTGGGGTCGATAATGCCGCTAGCTTTGGTGAGGAGCTGGCAGTAACTTGCGTTGGACTCATCTTGTGGTGTGGGCTGGAGGCTACCACTCACGATGCGGGGCAGGAGCTGCACCAGTGCTTCGCTGCCAAGCTGGCCTAGTGTGCTGTAGAGCTCGAGCTGCTGCTCGTCACCGCGTAAGGGGTGGGTGAGCTGCGCATAGACCGGTCCGGCGTCCATAGCGGCGCTGAGCTGCATGATGCTGACGCCAGTGGTGGTATCACGATTGGCAATGGCGCTCTCGATCGGTGAGGGGCCGCGATAGCGTGGCAGGAGTGATGGGTGGAGGTTGATAATCCCTGGAGAGAAGCAGTCGATTACTACTTGGGGGATAATCTTACCAAAGCTCACCAGGACGCCAACAGGCTGGCCGAGCGCTTGGATATCGGGGATAATATCGCGCAGTTTGGTAGGCTGCAGCACTGGAATGTTGTGCGCTAGGGCAAGCTGCTTGACTGCTGGTTGGCACAGCTGCTTGCCGCGCCCGCGCCGGCTATCTGGCTTGGTGATGACCAGCCGGACGGGGAAGCCATGTTCCAGTAGCTGCGCGAGGCTGATGGCGCTAAAGTCTTCAGTCCCAAAGAATACGATTGGTCTTGATATGCTCGTCATAATTAACTGGCTGGAGCTCGCCCTTCTCATCGAGCTGATAAAATGCGCTGGTATCATCGCGAATGCGGTCAATAAATACAATGCCATTACAGTGGTCAATCTCGTGCTGTAGCACTCGCGCTAAGAAGCCGTCGGCCTTGAGGCGGATGGTATTGCCATTGATATCGAGCGCCTTGACCCGGACGCGGCTGTAGCGTGGCACTTTGCCATAGATTCGGCCTGACACGCTGAGGCAGCCCTCATAGTCACTGATTAGCTCGCCCTCATATTTGACAATCTCTGGGTTAATGAGGGGGATGAAGGTGCGGTTGTCTTTGTCGTCGAAGTCTTCGCGTACAATAACAACTCGCTCTAGCTGATCGATCTGCACTGCCGCCAGTGCTGCACTGATCTCGTGTGGACGTGAATTCTCCCAGTCGATGCTGGCGCTGGTCATGTCAGCCACCAGCTGGCGCGTCTCGTCGGTAATAACATGCACCCGCTGCGACTTCTGGCGCAGGTGCGGGTTGGGTAGGGTAATAATAGCGTCTTTTTTCATTAGCTTTATTATAGCAGATGGTGGATGGGGTGGGCGAGTGGGGTGTGGCGAGAAATACCAAAACCTCACGAACACTCCTGCAATAACCCACCGCACCGAAAATGTTCCGGCCAGATGGAAGAGGGAGCTTATCCGCTGGCTTTATCGCTGGCCTCCAGATATTTTCTTGTTCGGTGAGTTATTACAGGAGCTCGGAATGATGTATGGTTGCGAAATTTGATAGTAGATAATTGTGATCAGATCTACCTACAGCAAAGACTGTGGGTCGATATCCACCTGCCAATGTTTAGTGGGCATGTCGGCAATAACAGCGAGGAGGTCGCGGCGTTGGGTGGCTTTGATGATAAGCTGCCAGCGGTAGGTGTTGCGCAGCCGCTCGTGGAAGGCGGGCGTGGGGCCAAGGATGCTTACTTCGGGGTGGTGCTGGCGAATATGCTGAGCGAGTGCTTGGCTATTGCGGATGGCGGCCGCCTCCGTCTTGTACACACACGTGAGCTTAAGCAGGTGGACGAAGGGCGGAAACTGCCCACGGCGGCGCTCGGCCAAGGCTTGGTGATAAAACGCAGTATAATCCTGAGCCAGGCCAGCCTGAATTACCGGGTGCTGCGGCTGATATGCTTGCACGACCACTGTAGTGGCATGAGCAGAGCGTCCTACGCGCCCCACCACTTGAGCAAGCAGCTCGAAGATGCGCTCGTTGGTGGTGTAATCGGGCAAAGCCAGGCCAGCGTCGGCCTGCACGACTCCAACGGTGCGTAGCTGCGGCAGGTCGAGCCCCTTAGCCACTACCTGCGTGCCGATAATGATATTGGCCGTGCCATCATACAGGGCTTGGTATTGCTGCTCGAGGCTGCTTGGGCTGCTGCTGTCGCCATCAAAGCGGACGATATGCGCCTGGGGCCAGCGCGCTGCCACCTCTGCCTCGATGAGTTTCGTCCCAATCCCGCGGTGGACAATATCGGTGCTGTGGCAGGTGGGGCACATCGTTGGCACTGTGGTGTGGTAGCCACAGATATGGCACTGCAGCTGGTGGCGGTCGGCGTGGAGGGTGAGCGGCACAAAGCAGCGTGGGCACTCGGCTGCCCAGCCGCAGTTGGTGCAGAGCGATACATTGGCGCTGCCACGGCGGTTATGAAACAGCAGCACCTGCTGACCCGCCGCAAGCGTGGTATCAATGGCAGTGATGAGCTGATTTGACAAAAAGCGATGCTGGGTGAGGTTGCTCCGCTGGGTGAGGTCGACCAGCTGAATGGTGGGGGTGGTGGTCTCGGGCCGAGCTTTGCTTGGTAGGGTAGCGATTGGCCGCTTGGCGTTTTGCGCCAGATAGTACTCGCTAACCAATGGCGTGGCCGACCCTTGCACCACGGTCGCGCCATGCTGCTGAGCCAACACACTCGCAGCTCGCAGCGCCGAGTAGCGGGGGGATTTATCTTGCTTGTAGCTGGCCTCGTGTGCTTCGTCGATGATGATATACCCCAGTTGCTGCAGCGGCAAGAAGAGGGCAGAGCGTGGGCCAATTGCCACCCGAGGCTGTGTGCTTGTCAGGGCGGCCAGCCAGGCACGGTGGCGCTCGGCCTCTGTCTGGCGTGAGTGAGTGAGGATGATATCGGCAAAGTGTTGCCGAAACTCCGCCACCAGCTGGGGCGTGAGGGCGATCTCTGGCACGAGGACAATCACCGACCGGCCTGCAGCCAAAGCGTGGCGTGCAAGCTCGATATACACTGCTGTTTTGCCGCTACCTGTCACACCGTGAAGCAGTACTGTGCCAGGGCTGGCTTGGCGAATGGTGCGAACGGCCTCTTCTTGTTGCGGATTAAGCGAGAAAATGGGCGTGTGGCGCTGTGGCGGTGGGCTGGCAGGGCGGCGCGGCGTGCGGCGCTGCTTGGCAATGCCAGCTGGTAGCACTGTCTGTAACACAGTGGCGAGGTGCGTGGCATAATAATCGCTCAGCCATTGGCTCGTCGCTAATAGGGGAGCAGGCAGCGGTGGCAGCGGCACGACGGCATCAAGCGGCTTGGTCGTATACGTCGGCTTTTTGGCGCATGCAACGATGACACCTACCACCTGCTGCGCACCAACGCTTACCTGCACCACCTGGCCCAGTGGCAGTGCGTCTGCCCAGTGGTAGGTGAAGCTCTTGCTGGCAGCGCGGATGATCTTGAGCGGCGCAACTTCGTAATAGTGCATAGGGTTTATTATACCCGACAGCACGCGAGAGTGCAGAGGGGCTTGCCTCTCCGTTGCTACTTCGTCTAGGTGGTGTGCAAAACGTGCACATCAATCTTGCCCGCCCTGCCCAAAGCTGGTATGATAAAAAGCAGACACGTGTGTCGTGTGGATGGTTGATGAGTCGCAGTTGCGAGAGACGAAACGCATAATCAATTGGTGGGTGGTCTTGCCAAATTACCATCAAAAAGTGTAGAATAAAAAGCAACAGTTGATAGAGGTAACGGAAGCGAGAATTCGCTAAGGGAAGCATGTTAGAAACGTTTATTACATCACGGGTGCGGCGCAAAATCATTGTGGTCTATGCTAAGTATCCGGAGTTCCACACCCACGTCCGCGGCTTGGCGAAGTTGATCAAAGAAGACCCGGGCAATATCCAGCGCGAGCTTAAGAATCTCGAGAAAGCTGGTTTTTTGATGGCCGAAAAACAGGGTAATACCAAAATGTATTACACGAACAAACAATATATCTTCTTCAAAGAATTGCAGAGCATGGTGATCAAATCCTCGCAGCAGCAAAAGGGCCAGCAAGCGGCGGATACTGTGCAGCTCTGATGAGTTTGTTTGCACAGATATTAGCGGCGCGGGGCTTGCATGGAGTAGCCGCTGAGGAGTTTTTACACCCTGATTATGACGCGAAGCCCGATCCATTCTTGCTCTCTCAGATGCAGACGGCGGTGGATCGCTTGGTGCAGGCACACCAGCGGCGCGAAACAATTGTGATTTATGGCGACTACGACATCGACGGCCTCAGTGCGACGGCCCTCTTGCTTGATGCCTTTGCGAGCTTTGGCTTTGCTGCGGTGGAGGCCTTTATTCCTAATCGCTTCGTAGAGGGTTATGGCATGACTAAAGGTGCAGTAGATAAGGTGGCGGCGATGGGGGCGCAGCTCATCGTCACGGTGGACTGCGGCAGCCTCTGCCATGAGGAAATTGCCTATGCAAAGGAGCGCTATGGCATCGACACAGTGGTGACCGACCACCACAACATTACACCGACTCGCCCATCCGCCATCGCTACGGTTAATCCGAAGTATGACGACCACCACTATCCCTTCCGTGACCTCTGTGGGGCAGGCGTGGCTTTCAAGCTCGTCCAGGCGCTGCAGACGGTGCTGCCGGGCTTGCCAGCTGGCTACGAGAAGTGGCTGCTGGACTTAGTAGCGCTGGGCACCGTGTGCGACATAGTATCGCTACAGAGTGAGAACCGCGCCAATGTCTACTGGGGGCTCGAGGTGTTGAAGAAGCAGCGCCGCCCTGGCCTGAAGGCACTGCTGGCGGTGGCTGGTGTGCAGCCAGCCCAGATTACCGCTCGGACGCTCGGCTTTGGTCTTGGCCCGCGCATGAATGCGGCAGGACGATTGGCATCGGCTGAGTATGCCCTCGATATGCTGCGAGCGCGCGATGGTTTGGCGGCGCTTGAGGCGGCGCAGCAATTGGATCGCTTCAATACCGAGCGCAAAGCCATCCAACAGGCCATCTACGACGAAGCCTGCCAGCAGGCCGAGCGCTATACCACCGACCCCGTCCTCGTCGTGAGCCAGCAGGGGTGGAACCATGGCGTGATTGGGATTGTGGCATCCAAACTGGTAGAGGCGTATCACAAGCCAGTTTTTATCATTAGCGAGCGGGGCGAGACAGCAACGGGCAGTGCGCGCAGCTTTGGCGATTTTAGCGCCGCCGATGCCGTGCGCGCTGCCGATGATGTCATTCTACGTGGCGGTGGTCATGCGGCCGCGGCCGGTGTGACGCTCGAGACGCGGCAGATCGTCGCCTTTCGCCAGCGAGTGAATGACTACTACCGCTCGCTCCATCTCTCCGACCAAACACACTATCTCTTGCCGCAGGCTGATGTGGTGATTGATGACCTATCAGGGGTAACGGAGCAGCTGGTGGCTGATATTGCCCGCCTTGAGCCCTTTGGTAATGGCAACCCCGAGCCTATTTTACAGCTGCGTCGCGGTACCATCTCGCAGGTGCGCCACATGGGCAGCGATGGGCAGCACATCAAGCTCACGGTGCAGGATGGGCAGGGCACAGCGCTGCAACTATTGGCCTTCAACGCGCCACCGAATTTTGTACGCCAGCCGGGCGATGTTATTTCGGCTTGGTTCCAGCCAACTATCAACGACTGGCGTGGTATGCGCAGCGTAGAGGGGCGGCTGCTCCATGTAGAGCTGGTGGATGAGTAGTGTTGCATAGCTGGTAGTGCTCGATACCACGGATTTATAAAGCCAAAGATTCTAATTATTCTAAAGCACGCTCTTGTTTGAGGGTGTTTTTTCTTGAGAGTTGGCGGTGAGGTTTTGAAGGCAGGGTAGCGTAGTTTGCAATAAAACCTCTCCCATTGCATAAATATATTGACAAATCGAGAGAGAGAGAGAGCAATATGGGTTCTTATCAATCATAACGATAGGAACCACTACTCATGCACGAGCGCACCGCAGCATCGACACACGATGCCAAACCAGCTATACTACCACCAGAATTAACCCAGGAGACCGACGCAGTGCCACCCCTCTACCTCGATACCAGCGCACTCGATTTTAGCGCCATTACCGACACCTACACCAAAATTGCCGACCCAGCCAAAGCGGTGCGGCCGGAGTTTGCCACCGAGCGGCAGGCCCTGACTACCAGCTTCGCACGGGTGGATGGCCAGCAGTATGTAGAGACAGAGAACATTGCCGAGGTGGGCGATGCTATTATCACTGGGCCAGAAGGCGAGCGCTATAGCATTGCGGCGGCGGATTTTGCTGCCCTGTACGAGCCGCTGCGTGGTGCGGACGGTGCAGTGGTGCCTGGCGCGTACCTGCCCAAGAATCAGATCAAAGCCATGCCTAACCCCACCGGCCGCGAGATCGTCATCGATGCGCCCTGGGGCGGCCAGCAGCACGGCGAAGCAGATTGCTGGCTGGTGGAGAGCCAAATCAATGGCAGCCGCTACATCATCGAGGCGGCTGCCTTTGCTCAGACGTATCGGCCTAGTATAGGTTAATAGTAGCCGCTTGGTGGTGTTTGGCGCCGTGGGTCGTATAGATCAATATCGGAGTGGTAGCGGCGCTCAAGATCCTCCATACTCTCCCATGTACCAGACGCCTCAAGCATAAGGGTGATGTCCCAGGTGAGCATCGAAAGCGTCACTCGCACACCATCATCAAGGTACCACTCAATGTGTGCCATATCATCATCACGCTCGATCTCCGTTCCCTCACCAAACTGCGCATCAAGAGCTGCCTCGTATACGTCGAAGGTGTTTGCTGGCAGCATATAATACTCACCACTAAAGTGCAGATCATCTCTATCGTCTTCATTGCCGCCTTCGAGCGAAGCAAGGGATAACCCGATAGATTGCGGATGATCACCACCTGGTACGCAGGTAATATTAGGGTATGTTGCCACTTGCGTGTCTAATTCTCTGTAAGATTGTGGCCACTTACTGGTCAAGTCAGTCACAGCTTGTAGCATCGTCTCAACGGATGCGGCGCGATATATATAGGGGTGCGGTAGAGTTGGTGTGTCATCTGGCATGGTATCTCCTTGCTTTAGATTCTTACCAGCTAGTGTACCAAATGCTCCGATTTGCGCCAACCCGATCATCTGTGCTATAGTAGGGGCAAACAAACCATACCAACAGAACATCCACCACATAACCACGGGAGATCCCATGGAAAAACTTTGTCCGATAGATACGCCAGAATCGCGAAAACCAAAAGAAGCGCTGCAGCCGCTCGCTGCTGCATTGCTAGAGAGTGCTGAGTGGCAACAGCTGAATAATACCGAGAAAATGACTGCTGAGGATGCCCAAGAGCTGGCGAGCGCCCAGGCCGCCCGAGCAGAGCAATTGGTACCATTCTTACAAGGGTATGGTGATGATGCGGATAATAAACCGCAGCTAGCCAGTGAGCAACTGGCCGACCGAGAGAGTGCGCTCTACCGCGACGCGCTTGCGGCGAGCTACATCCAAAAGCTTGAGGCTCAAGGGATAGAGCTGAGTGATGTCGAATTAGTCGCAAACGATGTACCTCTGTCGGATGAACTCTCTGAGGGTGAGCAGCGCCGCTTGCTGCTGCCTATTGAGCACGCCTTGCAGGCAGCGGAGCACGAGCAGCAGGAGGATAAGAAAAACGAAGAGCCTGAAGTGTCTGAAGAGAATAGTATATCAGCATCGACGGCAGCGTTTGTTGGCAAAACGGCTATCGGGAGCGATGGTGATGGAACCCAAAAAGTTATGTGGGGTAATCGGTATGAAGTCGGTGTAACGAGCTCGTCAGACAAGAGCCAGTGGACTTTAGGAGCGTAAAATCACTAATAGGCAAGACAAAACCAGCTATAAAGGCTGGTTTTTAACTGTTTATATTACATGCTGATAATATAGTCATTGTAGAAAATGAGTGAATTGAGAGGCGTGGATGTATGCTACGTTGCCTGGATGGCAAAAAAACAATAGATGATCCCAAGACTGGCACAATACACGCACCAAACCGAAAATGTTCCGGCCAGATTGTATGCCGGAGCTCTACCGCTTAGCTGGTTGCTGGCCTCCAGATATTTTCTTGTTCGGTGTGTGTATTGTGCTCGGGCTGTTCGTGAAACTTTAGCACTTGGATTTCGCGTACACAATAGGATATAGACGGGAAAAATTTAAGCCAGCAGATACGTCGTGCTATGCTGGTGATGCCACTCTCAGCCAGAATATATCCATACTTCGCACCCTCGTATCATATCTCTACCTCTGTAATTACGCGCACAAATGTACTATGTTCCAAAATTAGACAAAATGGTTGTATAACTTTGGCAAGTACGCTACAATGGAGGCATGATGCAACAGGAAGGACCAAATCGCAATGAGTTTTGAGGCAAGTATTAGGCAACTGCGTGGCAATGCGGGGCTTTCGCAGCAGGCGGTGGCCGATGCAGTTGGGATTGCCCGCGCGACGTATATTAAGCTAGAGAATGGTGGCCGCGAGCCAAAGCTTGGCGAGCTGACGAAGATTAGCCAATACTACGAAGTTGGTGTGCAGGAATTGATTAGCGGCATTGCCATGACGGACACTGTTGCACAGCAAGCTCAGCACAGTCCGTGGCGGGTGGCGGACGATGCAGCACTATATGTGGGCGATACACCAGCCGAATACCGCCACGATGATGCGCAGGGTGCCCAGCCTGCGGCTGCTCAGTCGCGCGATGCTATCCCGCGGCTCCACACGACCAAACTGCGCCAGGTGCTGCTCTATACACTGGGCAAGATTGGTGCGCGGCCCAATGTGGGCGAGGCGGTGCTGCATCGGCTGCTGTACTTCATCGATTTTGATTATTACGAGCGCACAGGCAAGAGCATTACTGGCCTGGCGTATCTGCACGAGACCTATGGGCCCGCGCCGGCTGCAGACTTGCAAGTCTTGGTCGATGAGATGCGGGCTAGCGACGAGCTGGATGTCATCGAGACGAAGCACTTTAGCCACAAGCAGCGCAAGTTCCTGCCACTCAAGAACGCCGAGCTGAGCGAGCTCAGTGCCAACGAGATCAAGCACATCGATGCCGAGCTAGAGCGCCTCGGGAGCAAGAGCGCTGCCGAGCTGAGCAACCTTGCCTACAAAGATGCGCCATGGGTGATTGCGAAATATGGACAGACGATTGATTACCGCGACACGTTTTATCGGACGGACGTTACCTCTGTAATCGAGTCAGATGATGATCTATAAGCAGGCAACAGAATTTTCAAGTGATCTCCAAGCGCTGGCACAGCGCATCCCCACACTGCCAGCCGATATCGAGCGCGTTAAGCCGCGGCTGGTGCGTATCTTTGCTGAGCCAAGCGAGACGATGGTGGCGGATTTTCGCCAGCAGCTCTTTGCGTGCGGCAAGGCGGCCATTATACAGCAAACTGCTCAGTGTACAGTAGTGCAGCTCTGCCTCGATACCGACACAGCAGCCTATCGGCGGGCGGTGTGGCTGGTGTTTGCGGTAGTGCGAGCATTGCCTCGTGATGTGGCGTCGCGGGCTGCTCGAGCTGCTAGCACGATTATCCTTATCGAAGTCTATGCTACCCCTGATAAAGCGCATGGGGATGAGCGGCGTATCAAGCGAATCATAAGCAAATTGGAGGAAGCATAATGTAGAGCAACAGGGTACTCACACTGGTCGAAAATAAGCTGCGTAGAAGAGAAGAGAGCCACGCATGGCTGATGGGGTTGACAAACAAGACGCAATTTGCTAGAGTAGTGTCCTTGGGTCTGGGGTATAGACAATGCTACTCTTATCCGGTTTGCTGTCTTGTGACTGTGTGATACCACTGTTTTTTGCGCTCCGCTTTCTACCGCTTATGCTTCCTCCGACCAAATACTCGCTCTAGGCTCCCAATATTAGAGCGAGTATTTGGGCTGAGGCATCCATACCTCTCGAGAGGCGAGAGGCGCTCCATCGATGTGGTGCGCGGCGTAGCTACAAACAAAGCACCCGTCACAAACTATTCATAACAGTGTAGCACATTTGTTGCATTTTTTGGCAAAAATGGTAGCAATTATTAGTTGCTACTGGTATCCACCACGCCTGCGAGCTTGCAAAAATAGCACAAGGCTGACGATAAAGGCAATAGCATATACGGTAATAAAGAAGGCGTAGAGGCATAACGCGATGATTGCCTCATGAGAAGGAACATTCCAGAGGTTTGGTGCTACTATATGAGTCTGGTTATTAAAGCTTTCTCCGAGTAGTCCGATTGTGGCGTGAGTAATTATCTCAAATAGGATAACAATGAGCATGCCGCCAGTAACGAATAGGCCCTGCGACATACTGCTATCGCCCTCTGTTTGTTCTGGTGCAACAATGAGCAGGATTGGCAGTATACCAAAGTTGGCATACACAACATAGCTGTATGCCGCGCCGAGAATACCAAAAATGGCGGCAATGACGATATACAATACCAACAGCGCAAAGAGCAATCCGGCAGCCACCCAGCGTATAACCATACCAAATGATGAGCCAGTGCGCGGCATGGCTGTGGGTGAGTAAGCTGGCGCGCTTTGTGATGGCTGTGGTGGGTATTGTGAGTATTGTCCGTGTGGCTGTTGTGGTTGTTGCTGGGGATATGGTTGCTGGGTGTATGGCTGAGGCTGCTGAGGTTGTTGTGGGTATAGTGAGGAAGGTGTCATAGTAGATTGATTATAATACAGAGATGAGCTATGCGCCAAGCAAAAATAGCCCAATAGCTCAGCCCTAGAGCCTCACTGTTGCTCATACCTCTCTGCGCGACGGTGCAATTATGCTGAGCTGCACGAGTTTCGGAGTTGTGCTAGCACTAGAGTGGTGAGGGGTATGGCGTGTTTGAGGGCTGGTTTTGTGGGCGACACAGCAATTTGCACAACTTTGCGCGCGATAGAATTGCAAAAATTGTCGCATCTGCTATAATGAGGAGCGATATGGTACAAGTAACACGAAAAGACGAGCGCGAGGCGAATGAGAACATCATCCGTCGGTTTAACAGCCGGGTGTTGAAGAGCGGTGTGCTAGCAAAGGCACGGGCATCGATGCGGTTTGCCAAGCCGATCAGCAAGACCGATCGCCGCAAGAAGGCGATTACCCGTCGTCAGCGCAAGGCTGACAAGATGGCCAAAGTTCGCCTGGGGATCCGCTAGGTGACGACGCTCAAGCAGCGTATCAAAGACGAAATGAAAGCCGCTTTGCTTAGCGGCGATCGTTTTGTTGGTGACACCTTGCGCAACCTTGGTGCTGCCATCCTTGATGAGGAGGTGAAGCAGGGCGTGCGCGAGGCTGGCCTGGACGATGCTGCCGTGGAGCAGGTGATCGTCCGCGAGGTGAAGAAGCGGCGCGATGCCGCGGCAATCTACCGCACCAATGGTCGCCCTGAACTTGCTGAGCCCGAGGAGCGCGAGATGGCGGTGCTCCAGCACTACTTGCCGCAGCCACTGAGTGATGAGGAATTACAAGCCGTGGTGACCCAGACGATTGCCGAGCTTGGGGCAGATAATCCGCGGATGACGGGTCAGGTGATTGGCGCTGTCAAGGCCAAAGTGGGTAACCGAGCTGACGGTGGGGCGATTGCCCAGCTGGTGCAGCGTACCCTTGCCCCGTAATTTTATGACACGAGCAATAATTTTTCTTAATAATAACGATAACCACATAATAACAAGGAGGCACAGATGATTCTTTTGTTTGGCCCAACTGGTGCCGGTAAGAGTATGCAAGGGCAGATGCTGGCAGTACGCCGGGGGTGGAAGTGGCTCTCGACGGGTGAGATGCTGCGCCAGAGCACCGACCCGGCAGTGATTGCTACGCTCAAGGCTGGTGAGCTCGTGAGTGATAAGCTTACCTACCAGGTCTTTGATCATGCGGTGCAAGAGGCGTATCGCAAGCATTACCAAAACATTATTGTTGATGGATTCCCACGCACCAAAGAGCAAGCCGCGTGGCTTGATGACCATCTCGCGCGTACTGGTGATAACATTGACCTCGTCGTGGTGCTGGAAGTGCCTGAGCAGGAAATCATGCGCCGCTTAGCCAAGCGAGGCCGGATGGAGGATACACCCGAGACGATTGCGCGCCGCATGGCTATCTACCGCCAAAAGATGTACCCAGTGCTTGGCATCTTTGCTGAGGCTGGGGTGAAGATCATTCACCTCGATGGGACTGGCACCGCGGGCGAAGTGCACGACCGGATTTATGACGAGGTAATGCACGCATGGCCCAACTAATTACTGGTGTCAAGACGCCCGAGCGGCTCGAGGCAATGCGCGAGGGGGGTAAGCGCCTGGCACAGATCTTTGCTGATATCCGTCAATTTGTCCATGCCGGGGTAAGTGAGAAGCAGATCGATGCCTTTACGGCAGAACGGATTGCTGCCTACAGTGCTGAGCCAACCTACAAAACCCCAGAGGTGAACTTCCCTGGGGTGATTTGTATTAGCACCAACGAAGCGATCGTCCATGGCGTACCAAGCGATTATATCTTACAGCGGGGCGATGTCGTTAGTTTCGATCTCGTCATTACCTACCGCGGGATGAAGACAGATAGCGCCTTTACTATGGTGGTGGATGACGCACCCACTGGGGCTATTAAGCACCTACTCCACACTACCGAGCGCAGTCTCTATGCTGGCATTGACGCGATCAAAGGGCCAGTCCGGACGGGCGACATTGGTGCAGCGGTGGAAGCTGTGCTGCAAAAGGGTCGCCTTGGGATTATTCGCGAGCTGGTGGGACACGGTGTGGGTCTCGAGATGCACATGCCGCCCGATGTGCCCAACTATGGCCGCAAAGGCACGGGCCCGCTGCTCCAGCCTGGCGACACCATTGCCATCGAGCCGATGGCTACCCTGGGTGGCGGCGCTATCTACAGCGACACCGCTGGCGACGGCTGGACGATCTATAGCCGCGACGGCAGCCTAGCTGCTCACTTCGAGCACACCGTCCTCATCACTGAGACAGGAGCGGAGATTATGACGAAGCTGTAATGCCTCGCCCTGGAGGGGTAGCTACCCTTGCTGCCACCATTGCTGCAGCATACCCAAAACTCGCCAAGATACCAAATGGCGAGTTTTATAATTTCGTTTTTCCGCCTATATTGTACAAGACACAGCATAACCTGTATAATGGTACTATGCATGAAAATTCTCAATACGCAGTAGGAATAGATGTCGGGACGACGACGATTCGATGCGTGGTGGGGCATATGAATCCAGAGACAGGCACGCCGACGATTGTGGGCGTAGGGCAGGCACCGAACAGTGGTATGCGCAAAGGTATGGTGGTTAATCTCAGTGGCCCGGCCCGCACGATCGACGAAGCGCTGGGTGAGGCCGAGCGGATGAGTGGCTACGAAGTCAACAGCGCAACAGTGAGCGTCAATGGTGCGCACATTACCAGCACTCGTGCCACTGGGATGATTGCCGTGGGCACGATCGATCATGAAATTAATAATGATGATGTGGCACGCATCGAAGAAGTTGCCACAACAGGCAAAATACAGGCCAACCGTGAGATCCTCGAGGTCGTGCCGCATAGCTATACACTTGATGGCCAAGCGGGGATCAAAGACCCGCTGGGTATGACGGGCACGCGGCTGGAGATTGATGCCAATGTCGTCTCGGCTTTAGCGCCCTATGTGGCGAATTTGCAAAAAGCGGTGGAGATGGCGACTGTCCACCCTCACGCCATTACACCAGCAGTGCTGGGGGCGGCTAAGGCAGTGCTGAATGAGCGACAGATCGAGAGCGGTGTGGCAGTGGTCGACCTTGGTGGAGCAACGACCAGTGTGGCAGTCTTCGAAGAGGGGGACTTGCAGTACGTTGGCGTCATCCCAATGGGTAGTGTGAATGTCACGAACGACCTCGCTATTGGCCTCAAGACCGACCCTGATGTTGCAGAATTGGTCAAGGTCAAGCATGCTGCGGCTGGCATCAAGGCAAGCGACGCAGTGGCTAAGGTGCGGCGCGATAAGGAGTCGTACGAGTTTGCGACGGAGGAGATTGATGAGATTGTTGATGCCCGGCTGGAGGAGATTTTCGAGGCAGTACAGAAGGAACTCAAGAAGGCAGGTCGCGCTGGCAAGCTGCCCAGTGGTGTTGTGCTGACTGGTGGCATGGCTCAGATGCGTGGCATGGCGAGCTATGCTAGGGAACAGCTGGGAGTAGCCGCTCGGGTGGGCCGGCCAACTGGCTTTACGAGCGGGGTGGCCGACCAGATAGAAAAGCCGCAGTTCGCCACCGCAGTCGGCCTGATGCTCGCCGATAGCGAAGGTGATCAGCAGCCTGCCCAGGCTTATACCAACAGTGGTACGGCGCATGCTAAAGGTGCACTAAGCTGGCTGCGTCGGCTGCTGGGAGGGCTCAAGGCCTAGAATCAGACCGATGAGGATGATATACTAAATGGTAATGGTAAAGTTGATAGTTGCACAAGGGGAGAAACGTGAATGCCGGAAGTAAAACCAAGCGAGATCCAAACCTTTGCTAGTATCAAAGTCGTTGGCGTTGGAGGCGCTGGTGGGTCTGCCGTTAATCGAATGAAAGACGCTGGCCTGGCTGGTGTGCAGTTCATTGCAATGAACACCGATGCGCAGGCGCTGCATAATTCGCAAGCTGATATTAAGATTCATCTTGGGCACAACACCACCAATGGTCTTGGTGCTGGTGCTGACCCCAGTGTGGGTGAGGCTGCGGCCCGCGAGTCGCTCGACGAGATCCGTCAGGCGCTCGAGGGGGCAGATATGATCTTCGTGACGATTGGTGCTGGTGGTGGCACCGGCTCGGGGGCTGGCCACGTGGTAGCAGAAGTGGCGCGTGATCTTGGCATCCTCTGTGTGGGCGTGGCCACCAAGCCCTTTACCTTTGAGGGCGAGAAGCGGCGCATCAATGCCGAGTGGGCTATCAAGCAGTTAGGACGGCAAGTCGACACACTCATTACTATCCCCAACGATCGTTTACTTGACACGATTGACCGCCGGACGCCACTACTTGAGACCTTCAAGATTGCCGATGATGTGCTACGCCAGGGTGTGCAGGGGATATCGGAGCTGATTACTGAGCATGGATTGATTAACCTCGACTTTGCTGACGTTAAGGCAATTATGAGCAGTGCCGGTAGTGCACTGATGGGGATTGGCCGGGCAAGTGGCGAAGACAGAGCGCAGATGGCCGCCCAGCAGGCGATTGACTCACCACTGATTGAGGTGTCGATCAACGGTGCCAAGGGTGTGCTCTTCAATGTGACGGGTGGCTACGATATGAGTATGGCCGAGATTCAAGAAGCAGCTGAGATTATCACCGGTGCGGTGTCGTCCGATGCCAACATTATCTTTGGTGCGACGCTCAAGCCCGAGCTGGAGGATGAGCTGATTATTACCGTCATTGCAACTGGCTTTGATAGTGATTCGTTCTTTGATGACGACGAGCCAAGCGATGCCGAAGATGACGAAGAAGCAGCTGAGACGGTTGACGAAGCAGTCGATAGTGTCGATATGGCCATCGACCCCGAGGCGGCTGCTCACTTTGCCCAGGAGAATGAGACGAATATTTGGGATCAATCGATGGATGACGACGAGGATGATACCCCGGCCTTCTTGCGCCGACGCCGCAAAAAGGAGGCGGACGCGTGACGACCCACCGCGACAAGATTGGCAACAGCCGCGTGTTAGAATCGCGTGAGTCGGCTGATGGTGTGACGATTCGCCGCCGCCGTGAGACTCCTGATGGACATCGCTTTACCACCTATGAGCGGATCGAATACCCAACGATTGCAGTGCTCAAGCGAACAGGCTCGCGTGAGCTCTTCGACCGGGCTAAGCTGCGCGCTTCGGTGCGCCGCTCGGTCGGTAAGTTCTTCAAATCCGAGCTAGAGCTCGAGGCAATTATTGATGCGGTGGAGGATCGGATTCACGATGCGGGCGAGAATGAGATTGAGTCGCGCGTGATTGGCGGCTTCGTGCTGGATGAGCTTGCCGCGCGCAATGAGGTGGCGTATGTGCGCTTTGCGAGCGTGTTTTATAAATTTAAGACGCTGGACGATTTCGTCAAGATATTAGAGCAGCGTCGGAGTGCGAAGCAGCAAGAAAAACAGAGGTAAAACATATGCGCGTCCTCATCATTTACCGAACAGAGAGCGACTATGCACGCCGCGTCTTCGACTACTTGCGCGACTTTAGCCGGCGCACGAGCCATGCCATCGAGGAGTTTGACCCAGACACGCGTGAGGGGCAGTCGCTCTGCCGTACGTACGACATCGTGGAGTACCCCACCATCCTTGCCTTGGCAGATAACGGCCAGGTGCTGGGCATGTGGCGCGGTTTGCCACTGCCAACCATCGACGAAGTAGGGTACTATGCCCGCTAAAACGCCTAAAGTACACACCACGACTACTGTTGTGGCGGACGATACAAGCCCCACACCATGGCTCCGTCGCCCTGGCATGGCGGCCTTACTGGCAGCAGCTTTGGGCAGTGGCCTGGGGCTCGTGGCATCTTTTGTTCTTTCACTCGAGGCACTGCATTTGGCGCAGCACCCGGGTGGGGCACTTAATTGCGACGTCAATGCCGTGCTGAGCTGTTCCACGGTGGCACAGCATTGGTCGGCGACGGTGTTTGGCTTCCCCAACAGTTTCGTTGGTATGATGACCGTACCAGTGATGGTAACGGTAGTGGTAGCACTGCTGGCTGGGGCACGTCTGCCGCGCTGGTTTGTGCGGAGTGCCTGGGGTGGCGCTGTGCTCGGGATGATTTTTGCACTGTGGATGTTTTATATGAGCTTCGTCGTTATCCGCGTGCTGTGCCCGTGGTGTCTAACACTCGATGTTGGTATGCTGCTGATCTTCTTTGGGATGACGCGCTACTGCATTGAGGCTGGGGTGATTGGTGGGGAGCGCACCAAGCGCTTTGCTCGCCATGGTTACGATGTGCTGTGCGGCGTGAGTGTGCTGGTGCTGGCGGTGGCGTTGATTATTGTGAAGTTTGGCGCGGAGCTGCTGTAGGCAGAGTTGTTTTTTGTACAGTAAAATTGTCGAGCTTGTCAGGAATGGCAAGCTTTTTAAAATGAACGGAATGTTATATTATTCATCACGTTTTTTGTGTCTATTGGTGTAATGGTGAGTATTTTCTCGCACCAGAGATGCTGTGGTATGGCGGCGGCCACCGCTATATTGACGCAAGTGAGTTACCTGTTGACTTGAGCTGCTTGTTTGGTGTAGTAGGAAAATAATGCGTGAGATAGTGTGTGATAAATTTTAACATAGTTATGAAACTCCTTGTGGGGTTTAAGCACGACGTGCTGTTAATGCATTGGTTTTGTTGCATAACGCAACCGAAATAGCAAGATAGCGAGAGGAAGATGTCACCTATTAGCGAGCCTGTGCGTATGAATATAACCAGCATTTTATTCATGATGTAGTATTGGCAGTAGATGTGTTGGCAGGCTTGTGCGCATCGCGAATTTGCTAACAAATATGATGATAGTATGCTAATGCTGCTGTGCTGTAGTAGATGTATTTTGTCTGAATAGCAACCGCAACATACTCAGCAGAAGGTGAGTGGTGCGTTTTGCTAAGTGGTGCAGGATTGAATGAGGGAGATGGTGTGTTCAGCTTGGCGAAGGCGTGAGATTGGTGGAGTGGTGCGAGTAAGCTTGATTTTTGCGGGCCAATCGCTAGGCGTTTTTTGCAAGGTGGGTGAGCGAGGTGCGGTGTGATGATAAAAATATGATACGGCTTTTGGCTTGATGAAGGCAGATCAGTATTGGTTGCTATTTGCCGCAGAAAAATTTGTTGCAGCGTGAGCGCGAAGGGCGAAGTAATAAGCAAAAATAATGCAATAGCGCAGTGCTTAACAGTAGGCATTTTTGCGAATAAAAATGGCGTGCTAAAAAATGCATTTTGGTTGCATAATGAAAGCAACAAGCCGAACGTGAAAGCTGCAGCACATACAAGACAAAGCACGCGCCAATGCCGCACAACACAGCATCTGGGTGCGGATACTATGCGAAGTAACAAGGAGGTGTGATGGCTGGTGATACACTTATGTTTTTTAAAAAAATCCATGTGGTGCTCATAGCTAGCTGCTTACTACATCGACTATGCTAAAGCTGTTTGCGTCTATTTTTGCTCACCATTGAGCACAGAATATACACGCTTTTTTGCAATGAGAAAAACATAGTAAAGCGGTATATAGAAATGATTAGCTTATAGCGAAGTATCGTGCAGTGCGGCAGGCTGAGCGCTCTATATTTTGCGCTGAGCAAAAATGCGAAATAAGCAAGAAACGTGCAAGCTATATAAAAACAAGCAATATGCAAAATATAATGTACAAAGAATTCGAGCAGAATGACTGCACAGAAAAGTGGCTGCATGCGTGCCAAGCAGGCGGGGTTAGCGGCACTCATGTACATTGCACGCTGTATCGCTTACTGAACGTGCGAAATAGCCCACGATAGGGCGCTGTGATGCGCGAAAGCGCTGAGGAAGGGAAAATAGCGAATTGTAGCCTACTAAGCGCTAGACGAGGGATCCACAGCCTCTCCGGAGACGTAAGGGGGCTTTGGCTGAATTGGTTGATGCAGATAAGCCTGCGCGCAGATATGGTGTGTAGAGCACAACATAGCTATGTTGTAAAAAATAGAGTAGTGTGAGGAGAGTAAATTGAGATTGTGTTGTATAATATACAGGATATCATTGGTGGCGCGAGGTGACGAATAAGGTGTGATATATACAACAATAACCCTCAGGTGCACGCGCTTTATATATGTATAAAAAACAACATACATAACCACAACGAAACAAATTCGAAAACAGAGGCGGTAGAGCGACAATCTGACAACGTTGTGGGTAATAATATATATTGTATATATAACAACGATTGATGTGGTGGCACCAAAAGAAAAATAACAGGGGTAAATGAGGTAATGTTGTTATAATTATAACGTTTATACAATTATGGATAGGAGAGGATGGTGTCTCTTTGCGAAGCATGGGTTGGCATATAGTAAGGACTTTTGGGTAGCGCTTCACCAGTGTATTAGCAGCTTTGCGGTGGTGGTTGGGACAGAGGTGGTCTTATTGTGTGCTACCTATAATAATGGTATGCTAGCGATATGAAGAACAATACAATTTTACGCATTGGTGCTGGCGCGGCGTTTGTGGCGCTGGGTGGAATATTATTAAGTGAGAGCTTTGGCGTGCAATTTCATTACTGGCGGGAGTTTTGGTATGGTTTGTGTGCGCTTGGATTTATCATGGTTGGCGTGCTCACACTGCGCAATCGCAATTGGCTGTGGGGAGCGCTTTGGGTAGCGATTGGTCTGACAATTGGCGCGAATGCATTTTTGCATAATAACGTTAATATTTGGCGGGTGTTTTGGCCGCTGGTGCTGATCGCGATTGGCCTGACGATTATTTTTAATTTGTCGCAGCGCCAGCGTTGCATCGCAAAACAATCGTCGGACGATAATATGGTTGCCTCCTTTTCGGGCAACACCCGCAAGATAAAAGGCGAATTTGCAGGTAACTCGCTTTCGGCGGCGTTTGGTCAGGTGGACCTCGACCTGCGCCAAGCCAAGATAGAGGATGGTGCGGTGATTGATATTTTTGTTGTGTGTGGTGGCATCAATATTATTTTTCCAGATAATGTCATCGTCAAGACGCAGGTCACCAGTATTCTTGGTGGAGTAGACGATAAAACCAACGCTACCAAGAGTGCAAAAAAGACTGTCTACATTCGCGGCGACTGTGTCCTTGGTGGGCTCGAAATTAAATAATTAGAAAAACAATAATTCGCTACAACACGCTTCTTGATAATAACGAGAAGCGTGTTTGTTTTTTGTGTTGAGGTATGCAGGCAGTAGAGTGCGGGTTAAAGCTGGTGTAATAGTACGCTGCCAGATTTTCAACTTCGCATATGGCTGAGGAGCTTTACTAACGCTACTGGCAACGAGCCATATGTTTGTTGTATACAATTGATAAAATTTTTCGTTGCTGGATTGCTCATTGCCAAATATTGATTGTGGCGTTGTGATGTGAGAGTGGTTTCGTAACATGCGTTAATGTTTTTGATTTTTGTGTACACTACTCGGCAAGGATTGCGACAGCTTTGCGATATTTGCACATGATGGATTACTATGCCTCGCTAGTAATAATAAATATGCGCGACAGCAACGCACACAAAAATGTACTACTTACAAAAATAGTGTGCAGAGTCTTATGGTTTGCTAATTCACTTGCCCTTCTTGCAAACTAAATAAGATGAACATAATGCAAAAAGCATTCAAACTTTACACAAGCACGTCTTGCAAGTCTACCTTAGCTACGGCACATACGCAAAGCATAAAAATGTGACAGTAAGATTTTTGCGCAAAGTATGCTTTGAGGCGGGTGAGCCAGAGCGCCGCGAATGCCAGTATACTGAGCCAAGCATTCTTGCTATACTAAAATTATGAACCGTTGCCCCTGGGCCGAATTGAGCGATAACGAGCGCATCTACCACGACACTGAGTGGGGTGTGCCGCTATATGATGATCAGAAATTATTTGAACTGCTCTGCCTGGAGGGTGCACAGGCTGGCCTGAGTTGGAGTACGATTCTGGCTAAGCGAGTGGGATACCAGCAGGCGTTTCATCAGTTTGCAATTGCTCGCGTGGCGGCTATGACGGATGCAGAGCTGGAGGCGCTTACTCACGACACGCACATTGTTCGTAACCGGCGCAAAATTTATGCGGTGCGCGCCAATGCCCAGGCGGCGCTGCAGGCTATTAACCAGCACGGTAGTCTGCAGGCGTACTTGTGGGGTTTGGTAGGTGGTGCGCCAGTGCAACATCACTGGCAGAGCGTGGGTGATGTGCCTGCCGATACGGCTACGTCCCGGGCAATGAGCGCGCAGCTCAAGCGGGATGGCTTTGCCTTTGTCGGCCCAACGACGTGCTACGCCTTTATGCAGGCCGCGGGGATGGTGAATGACCACGTGGTGGGGTGCTTTCGGCACAAGGAGTGCGCGGCGCTGGGCATTCACCCTGCATGAGAGTAAAAAGATATAGCTAGTTATATTAATCGGGCTATATCTTGAGGTATAAGTACTTTTGGTTTTGCGGCTAGTGCGCTACAATAGATCCAGAGGCATTTTTGCGTAGCTTGTGGTGCGCAAAATGAGTGGCTATCACCCACGAAGCCTGCGGGAAGAAATTGGTTTGTTATGTTCATAAAGAGCTGTGAATCTAAAGAGCCAAGAATAGACCCCGCCGCGCATGCTGCGACAAGGCAATAATCAAGTGCTGAAAGAACCAGACGGCGCGCCCTGGGCCTGTATAGCAGCCCCGAGGCTCCGGCGAGAATCACTTCTTTTGGAATCGAGATGGTACCGTCCGCGCATAACCTAGCGGATTCTCGAGCTCAGAAGAGGTGATTTTTAATTATATAAGGAGGAGCCATGCCATTGCCAGCCCACACGCCAGCCTTGCAGCACGCCACTTGCCATAAGTGTGCAGCTGTTCGCGCTGCCCTTGCCGCCAGCTGGACTGCGCAGACGGCCTCCCCGCTGGCGGCTTGGACGCCGCACAACCCAAGCAGCGGGCAGTGTGCTGTCTCGGCCTTGGTGCTGCAGGATTACTGTAGTGGCGAGATTTGCCGCTGCGTGGTGGCGGGCACGCCGCATTACTTTAATCGTATTGATGGCCAGGTGGTGGATAGCACGGCCGGGCAGTTTGGCACGGTGGCGATTAATTACGATACCGCTACCGTGCGCAGCCGCCAGAGGATTCTGCGCCACGCCGACACCCGCCGGCGGTACGAGCTGCTGAAGGAGCGGGTAGAGCGGTTTTTGGTTGAGCTGGATGTGGTAGCTCAAGCAATTGGGCGCGTCGATTACGGCCATATGGGCAAGGATTGTCTGCAGGAACAGGCTATTTGGTTTGGGGATAATAATGACATTGTCATTGTTGGCGAAGCACCAGCCCGAACTGGCTGGGTAAAGAGTGGCGTTGCCTGGCATGATACAGCGGGAAAACTGCTGCCAAGCGGCATCATTATGCAAAAGTTGCTAGTTATCCTTGGCAAGGATTTGCTAGCAGTTACGTTTACAGAGGCAATCAAGTGCTTTCCGTCCGATCGCCGTTATCTTAAGGATCTAGCCGCTCTCTATAGACCAACGCTTACACAGCAGTTGCGCATACTAAATCCAAAACTTATCCTGACGATGGGTGCTATTCCAACCCAGGCACTGATTGAGGAGCCGTTCCGCCGGCTGAGCGACGTTGTTGGTAAACGCTACGCCATGGGCGAGAGTGTAGTTATACCAATCTTTCACCCGTCGCCAATATCGCCGCGTGGATATAAAGACAATATTCCAATTTTTGAATCAATACGTGAATATTACAGAGGTGCAATATGATATACATACGGCAATCTGGTTAAGACTTAATGTAATTAAATAAGCAGTATAAGATAAATCAAGGAGAAACATAATGAAATTTACACATGGAACCCGTCGCCGCGCAGTAACATATGAAGCAGATTGGGTACAGCGTTGGAAGGATGACAACACATTTGCTAAATCGGTTGAAAATCGGCCGGCAGAGAACGCCTATGTCTTTTATGACGGGCCGCCGTTTATCACTGGCGTACCGCACCATGGTACGCTGCTAAGCTCGATTGTCAAAGACGCCGTGCCGCGCTACTGGACGATGAAGGGCAAACGCGTGGAGCGCCGTTGGGGCTGGGACTGCCATGGCCTGCCGGCAGAGAATTTCGTCGAAAAGCAGCTGAATATCGTGGATCGGCGGCAGATTGTGACGAGTAGTGATCAGCCAGCGCCACTGGATAAAGACGGTCAGCCACTACCAACCATCAGTCTGGAAAAATACATCACTAAGGCACGTGAAAGCATGGTGGCCAATAGTGAAACCTGGCAGGGTGTGATTGACCGGATTGGTCGCTGGGTGGACTTTACGGGCGCCTACCGCACCATGGACAAGGACTTTATGGAGAGCGTCTGGTGGGCCTTTAAACAGCTGTATGAGGCTGGCAAAATCTACGAAGGCGAAAAGGTGCTGATGTATGACACCAAGTTCGCCACCCCTGTCAGCAAGGCCGAAGTAACCATGGACAACGACGCCTACCAGACGGTGACCGACCCGAGTGTGTATGTGAAGTTTAAGTTAAAAGATGGTAAGACGAGCCACAAAATAGTATTAAGTGAACACTCAAAAGTCTTGTTTGTATGTAATGCAAATGCTGCTCGCTCGCAGATGGCGCAGGGATTTTATAACCACTATTCTGGCTCTCAAAATGCTGATTCTGCTGGGTTGAACCCAGAGAAAAAATGGGACGAAGCTCCAACATTGAGTGATTTTGAAACCATGAGCCATAAGCCAGCCAAAAGCAGTGAGACGATGCAAGAAGTGGGTATTAACATCACTGGACATAAGCGGCAGCTGCTTACCGCCGATAAGCTGGGTGATTATGATTTGATCGTTAATCTAGCGGAGAAATCCCAGACACCGAACTGGCTCAGGGGTGATAATATTATTTGGTGGGATGTGGCTGATCCACGTAACGAGAGTGTAGAAAAAAATCGGATAGCGCGTGATGAAATTGAGCAGCGAGTAAAGCAACTTTTGAACGGTGAAATAGTTGATGATGCGCAAAAACCAGCAGGTTTCGACAAGTGCGAGAGGAGTTATGTCGGTGCTTTGTTGGTGGATACAAATGGCAAACTCATTGCGCAACAACGAGATGACAAGCCGGGAATCACGAACCCAGGCATGGTGAGCCTCTTTGGTGGGACGAGTCACGAGGGTGAGTCGCCAATTGAGACACTGCGTCGTGAGCTTCAGGAGGAACTTGAACTTGAAGTAAGCTCGAATAATCTTTTGCTGCAAACTGTCAAGTATGAAAATGGAACAAATGTTGCATGTTCCATCTATATTGTGACTGGTGTTGATGCTGAGAAGCTAGAATTACATGAGGGTGCAGGATTTGCTATGGGTACGCCAGAAGAGCTGCTGAGCCGGCCTGTGACAGCCGTGACTCAGCAGGCGATTGAAGCGTTTGTTGAAGCTCAAGATTCTGTATCTGTCCTGGCCTGGACCACCACGCCATGGACGCTGCCAGCCAACCTGATGCTGGCCGTCAACCCAGGTATGACCTACTGCGAAGTGCTGGTGGGGGGTGAGAAGCTAATCATCGCTGAGGAAGCGTTGGGACGCACCCTGCAGGACGAAAAGCACCATCCACTAGATTACAAAGTATTGCGCACATTCCCCGGCAGTGAATTGGTCGGCAAGAAATACCAGCCGCTCGATACGGGCTCGACTTGGCCAGAAAATGACAAGATCCACACCATTTACGCGGCGGATTTCGTCTCGCACGAGTCGGGTACGGGCATCGTCCACATTGCACCGGCTTATGGTGAGGACGACTTTGAGCTGGCCAAGCGCCACGGCATTAGCGCCTTCCATGTCATCGATGATAACGGCTACTACACCGATACCAATTACAAAGGCCTCGAGGTGTGGAACAATAACAAGTTCATCGCCAAAGACCTGAAAGAAAAGGGCGTGGTGTGGAAGATTGAGTACATTCGTCACGAATACCCGTTCAACCCGCGCTCTAAGCAGCGCATCATGTATCGGGCGATTCCGTCGTGGTTCTTCGACATCCAGGGGCAAAAGCCGCTGATGCTGGAGCAAAATGAGCATATCAATTGGTTCCCGCACCACCTCAAGCACGGCCGCTTTGCCAAAAATATCGAACAAGCGCCCGACTGGAACCTTAGCCGCGACCGCTTTTGGGCGACGGCCATGCCGGTGTGGAAGGGTGACCAGGGTACGGTCAAGGTGGTTGGCTCGTATGCGGAGCTGAAGAAACTGAGCGGCGTGGAGCTGGATGATTACCACCGCCCGTGGGTGGATGACATTACTTTTGAAATTGACGGTGAGACATTTACCCGCATCGATAAGGTGCTGGACTGCTGGTTCGAGAGCGGTAGCATGCCGTTCGCACAGCTGCATTATCCGTTTGAAAACCAGGCCAAGTTTGAGCAGAATTATCCGGCGGACTTTATCGTTGAGTACATTGGCCAGGTGCGGGCGTGGTTCTACTATGTGCACGCCGTCAACGCTGCCTTGGCAGAAATTGGTGCCTTTGGCGAGGCAGGCGTGCAACACAAAAACGCCTACAGCAACGTCATTACCACTGGTGTAGTGGCGGGCAATGACGGCCGCAAGATGAGTAAGTCACTTGGTAACTTTACCGACCCGAACGAGCTGATGGATAAGTTTAGCGCGGATTCCCTACGCTTTTTGCTGCTGAGTAGCCCGCTACTTAACGGCGAGGACTTTGCGCTGCACGATAAGGATGTGGGCGACGTAGCGCGCAAGCTGGCGATGATTTGGAATATGTATGATTTCTTTACCATGTACGCTGAAGTAGATGGCTGGGAGTTTGATGGTGAGTTGAGAGATCCGCTTGGCGAGTTGACGAATCCGCTGGATATCTGGATCATCAGCCGCTTGCATCAGTTGGTGGCTGAGGTTGAGCGTCACATGGATACCTACAATATTCCTGATGCGCTGAGTCCAATTTTGCCATTCCTCGACGACGCGTCCAACTGGTACGTGCGCCGCAGCCGCCGCCGCTTCTGGAAGTCGGAAGATGATGGCGACAAGAACGATGCTTATCGGACGCTACATTATGTGCTGGTGCGTCTGAGTTACATCTTGGCTCCATTTACGCCGTTCTTAGCTGAAGAGTTGTACCATAACCTGACGGGTGATAGTGAGTCGATCCACCTCAAAGATTGGCTGCCAGCCGGTGAGGTAAATGAGCAGATCATTGCTGAGATGAAAGCAGTACGTGATGTCATTAATGATGGTTTATCACAGCGCGCATCCCAAGGTGTTAAGGTACGTCAACCACTACTTAAGCTGTCGATGAACCAGACCGACTACCAGCAGCTCAAGCCGTATGAGGATGTCATTTGCGAAGAACTGAATATTAAGTTCCTTGAGGAGCTAGGTAAAACACCAGATAAGCCAATACTTGATGATACCATCACCCCTGAGCTCAAACGCGAAGGCTTGATGCGCGAGGTCATCCGCCACGTGCAGAGCGCGCGCAAGAAGGCCGGGCTGCAGGTGGATGATCGGATTGTGCTGCACCTGGCGGTCAGTGGTGATGATGAGCCATCTGCGCAGCTGCGTCAAGCCCTGGCCGAACACGCCGCCACAATCGCGAGCGAGACGCTGGCGACGATGCAGCAGCCGGCCGATGCGCTCTACCACACAACGGCAACGGTGGACGGCGCTGAGCTGCAGGTGAGCCTGGCGAAAGCATAGGTCTGCGAGAGACACCTGCCAAGCAAACGAGTGGTGCATCAGTAGTGAGACACCACTCGAGCTTGGTGGCTGGGCAAGATTTGAGTTTTACAGCTAATAAGCTAATATCTCACCTCTTGCGCCAGCCTAGCATGCTCACCGAGCAAGAAAACATCGAGAGACCAGCCACGAAACAAGTAGAAGCACTCGTTTTATCAACATATCCGACGCAGTCAATGTATGAGGCTGGCTACCAGTAGGGAGTATTAAAAGCCAGCCCCTCGCTCGATCGCTTCCTCTCACGTTAGCTCTCACCCTTGTTATTTTCTCCAAAAGATTAAAAAAATACAGAGCGGCAATCGCTGCAATAGGGCTATAAGCCGACACAATAATTGACGATCATGACCAAACCACCCACCACACCTACCCCCTCACTACGCCAGCGCTTGGCGGGGCTGTGGCTGGTGGTGCGGATTATTTGGCGGGAGGCACCGCTGACGATTGTGGTCCAGGCAGTGGGAGCGGTGCTGTCGGCGGTGTTGCCACTGGCCACGGCCTACTACGCCGCTCTTGCGACAACGGCTTTGGCCGAGGCATATGCGATGGGTGGGCAGCCGCAGCAACTCCTCGTTTATGTCGTGATGACTGTGGTGCTGGGCGTTGTGGCGAGTGTGTGGTCGGTGGTGCAAGGGTATTATGATCAAGTGTCGCGCTATCGCATCGAGGCTGCCATGAGCGACCACATGTATGCCCGTCTCCACGCGCTGGATTTTTGGCGATACGATGACCCTGCGACCATTGATATGTTTGATAAAGCGCAGCGCTTCGTCCAGTCATTTTCGTACCTCTTTATCCAACTGGTGCGAATGCTGACAGCGCTGGTGTCGCTGGCAACAAGCCTGTGGATGATGGTGATGGTGAGCTGGTGGCTGGGGCTGCTCGTGCTTGTGGCGCTTGTGCCAAGTAGTGTGGTACAGGTACGGCTGTCGCGTTTGCAGGCTGGTCACTGGCGCGATCAGGTGGCGACGCGGCGGCGTATGGCGTGGATCGAGCACATCCTTAGCCGGCCGAACTTCATTGCCGAGCTACGCCTCTATGGAGTGATTCGCCATCTGCTTGGTGAGCGAGCAGCACTGCGGGATAAAGATCGGCTGCGGGTGCTTGGCTACGAGCGCCGCTTTATGGGGCAGCGCCTCGGTGGGGAGGTTATCCAGGCAGCAGCAGAGGTAGTGGCGCTTGCTTGGGTGGTGCTGGAGATCGTGGCACACCGCCAGCCAATTGGGCAATTTGTGCTGGTGCAGCAAATGGTAGGGCGAGTGATGAGCGGGATGGACGGCATTATCAGTACATATAATATGATTGACGAAGACCTCGCCACCATGGCAGACTACCAGCAATTTATGGCGCTGCCTACCATGAGCCAGGCAGCCACTATCGATGAGGTGACGCTGCGCGATGCGATCGCGGTGCAGCGGGTGTCGTTTTGCTATCCATGCACGCAAACGGCGGTGCTGCGCGATATTTCTCTCACGATTCGCCGTGGTCAGCACATTGCCATCGTGGGCGAAAATGGCGCTGGCAAGAGTACGCTCGTTAAGCTGCTCACCGGGCTGTATCAGCCCATCAAAGGCAGCATTACCATTGATGGGGACGATCTCCGCCATATCAACCCAGCGGCCTGGCACCGGCAATTGGCTGTGCTGGGGCAGGAGTTCATCCGCTACGACTTCGCCACGGCGCACGAGAATGTTTGGTATGGCGATGTCTCGCAGCCAGTGGATGCAGCGCGCCGCGATGCTGCATTGCGCCAGGCCGAGGCAGCCGATTTTGTCCGTAAGCTCCCTCATGGTGGGAACAGCTATATCAGCAAATGGATGGAGGCGGATGACCACGAAACAGGGGTCGATCTATCCGGTGGGCAGTGGCAGCGCCTGGCCTTGGCGCGCAACTTGTATCGCAATGCGCCCATCATCATCCTCGACGAGCCCACCAGCGCCATTGATGCCGCCGCCGAAGCGCGCATCTTTCGCCACCTCTTTGCCAAGCAGGGCACAACCATCATCACCATCAGCCACCGCTATAGTACCGTCAAGAAGGCGGACGCCATCTACGTCATCGCCCATGGTCGCCTCGTCGAGCACGGCACTGCCACCGCACTCATGGCGCAGCGTGGTGCATTCTATGAGATGTTCAAAGAACAGATATAGTTTGGTATAATAGGGGTGTGGCGCGTTGGCGGAGCGGTTACGCAGAGGTCTGCAAAACCTTTTAGACGAGTTCG
>CALHQH010000042.1 GCA_938036625.1 uncultured Candidatus Saccharibacteria bacterium
TGCAGTTCTGCCGCTAGGAGAGGATAAGCAAGAATATCTGAGAGAAACACTTGCTGAGAATAGAAAAAACCAGCTATCATGGCTGGTTTTTTACTGTTTAGAAGAATGTCGACGTTAGTTGAATCTCAAAGTCCTCTTCGATAATTTCACAGGTTTTATCATTCCTTTCTCTTGAGGCTCAGAGCTGACATACCCCCAAGAGCGACCCAGCATCAAGATAAATACTAGTTTGCAACCAGTTCTTAATTCTGCCTACCTGAAGTGGTAGAAGGGTAGCTGAGGTTAAGAAGGCGAAGCCTTAGAGGCCAATCACTTCAACTACTCATCATCAAGCGATTCCGCCCCATTCAGAACCTTCCAGAGCTCTCGCACTTCGGCGCCGCTCACCACTTGATCGCCTCGACCGATCCGTTGGCTCTCACCAATCGTGCGAGTAGCAGGCTGGCCACTATGCGCCAGGCCGATCAGCGAGCGCACCACCCGCTGTCGATAACCTTCTGTAATAATGCGATAGCGCAGCTGCTTCGAGCCACTCACCAGGCTTACCTCGTGTGTTGTCGCAGCTATTGCATTGTCGCTTAGGCTCGGCTGTAGCGGCTCACGCCAAAATGTCGCCGTCTCGATATCCACCCGCAATCGCGAGCCATCGGTATATGGTGCTATGAGCCTGAGGATGGCACGACTCTGGCCTGGAAACAGGGGCGAATCAGCTCCTTCTGCTAGCGTTGTCTCATCCACACGGCTGCCGTGTATGTTCACCCGATCAGCAAATTTCGTCATCATATGCAAAGCAATCTGGCTTAGCTGCGCCACTGCCGCCACTTGGTCGGCTGCTGTCACTCGTTCGCGCGGGGTGTCTTCCAGTGCGCAAAATGCTTCTTGGGCTTGAGTTTGTGTCATTTGGCTGTCTTTCTGTCGCAGTACACGGTGCATTATATTAGTCATACAACAAAGGCTGTCTTGGCGATTACATAATCTCACACCCCTCTCTCATACATCCTCTTCTAAGCTGCTGCAGAAATTGCCATCATAGATTGAACATTATAAGCAGTGATCAGCAGTTGGCCCTGCACTACCAGATAAGGAATAGTTGGTACATGAGAGAGGAGAAGTGTGCAGCTTAACCCGCGCTATTCAATTGTCTTCTCAAACACCGTCGTGTTATAGATCGTTGCGCCCTTGTGGAGATAAAAGCGATGTGCTGCTTGGCGCTTAGGGTTGGAAGTGAAGGTGAGTTTGGCGGCACCGTGCTGCTGGCCCCAGCTCAGCATCGCATCCCACAGCCGCGAGCCAACCCCCTTGCCCTGCACCGATGGGTCGGTCACGAAGTCATCGAGGTAGATCTTACGCCCAGCGATCGGCCCCACCAGCAGCGCGAGCGTTGCCATGCCCACCACCTTGCCATCAAGGCGAGCCAAGAGCAGCGTTTGATTCTCAGCAGCGATCACTGCTTCTAGCGCCTGACGCAAAGCGTCCATCGCCGCTGCATCAGGGGTAGTTGGAGTAGTTGGCGCGGTTGTTCCGGCTTGGTGCAACACATCGCCCAGTGCTGCGATTGCCGCCACATCAGCCTGGCTGACGGCGGTTGCCTGTTCGATTATGAGTTCTTCCATATATCGATTATACTACAAGTATGAATCAGCGTATACTCACCCTCCGCGATGCGCTCGCCTCTCACCCGCCGCGCATCGCCTACCCAGAAGGTACCAACCCCATTATCCTTAGCGCCGTACGCCAGCTAGCCGATTGGCACACCGCTCGGCCTGTGCTTGTTGCGGATAACCCAACTGCCGTCAAGCAAGCCGCCGCCGATGCAGGTATCTCGCTTAATGACATCGAGATTATGACAGTACCCCACCAACACGATACGACATCTGCAAACACCGCTGATGCACCTCCCCTTACCCCTCTCACCTACGCGGCCCAGCTGCTCCACGATGGCGTGTGTGATGCTATGGTGGCTGGCATTGACCACCCCACTACTGAGGTGCTGCGGGCTGCGCTGAAAGTTGTTGGCTTAGCGCCCGGGGTGCGCTATGCATCGAGTTTCTTTGTGATGGATATGCCTCACTTTGCTGGTGGGGAGGATGGCCTACTTATCTTTGCCGACTGCGGGATGAACATCACACCAGATGCCGCTGGCCTAGCTGCCATTGCCGAGGCCAGCGCCTTGAGTGCCACCCGGCTTGGCTGGCAGCCCCGCGTTGCGCTGCTTTCCTACTCGACGCTCGGCAGTGCTGGCGGCCAAAGTGTCGAAACAATTCGCCGCGCCCTTGCAGAGGTACAAGCCCACCAGCCAGAGCTCCTCATCGATGGCGAGCTCCAGCTTGACGCGGCTCTCGTCCCCGCCATTGGTCACAAAAAAGCCCCTGATAGCCCCGTCGCTGGCCAAGCCAACGTCCTCGTCTTCCCCGATCTCAACTCCGGCAACATTGCCTACAAGCTGGCCGAACACCTAGCTGGCGGCCATGCCTACGGCCCTATCTTACAAGGCTTTGCGCGGCCAATCAGCGACCTATCGCGTGGCTCGAGTGTGGATGATGTGATTGGCGCAAGCTTAATTGTTGGTAGTGTGGCGGCTGAATAGATTACGCTATTCGTTCATGCTGAGTGGTGATTTTTTGCTTGCTTTTTGCAACTGTGTGTCGTGCCACGCCCCCTCTCACCCTCTCTTTGTGGCAATTGTTTTGGCCTGCATATTGCCCTCACGCGACACAAAAAACGCCTTTCTACTGCTTACTTTTTCCACTACCTCACAGCATAATAACCGAGCTTTTTGCTTGCATATTACAAGCAATATATCTCCCTCTCTGTAAAATTCATACCCATACATGCCCTGCTACCACGCAGCGCGCTACACTACTCACGTCGCGCAGTATACGATTATGTTGAACATAAACAAAAAGTATTCAACAGTATATTGTATAATCGATCCAAACTCCTATACCTACCACACCATCAATATACTGCTATCTATTAATTGCCATGAATAAACTTAGTGTTCGATTCAGGAATATAACAGTGGTAGGAGTTGCAAAAAATCTTATCTATGAGATTGTAAAAATTCGCGTACTGCTGCAATTGGTTTAATAATGTGATACGTCGCTGCATCTTCCTCGGGCAGTAGCTCTGCCCGTGTCCGGTCATTGTAGCCATCTGGGCAAAATATTTTATCCCAGCCAAAGCCACCATCGCCACGCGGATGCACTGCAATACTGCCTGGTAGCTCACTGCGAAAAACGTGCATCTCGTGGCCATCATAGTAACCAAACACACCTACCGCCAGTGCCGATCGATCATCAAATCCATCAAGCATACGGCATAATTTTTCTAGTCCATCTGGCGCTTCGACGAAGAATTTAATGAACGGCCCAGGCAATCCATTCAGCGCTGCAAACCCCAGCGACACATCTTCAACAAGAACAGGCTGCTGGGCAATCTCATAGGCTTCACGCACTTTGTGCCGAACAACTTCCTCAGGCGAAAACGATTGAATCTCTACTAAATCAATCTTGCGATGTTCTAGCGGCATACCAAGCATGCGCGCGAGATAGTCGGCCTTGTGTTGGTTGCCCGTGATAAATAGTGGTTGTTGGATCATTTATCTCCCTCGTGCTTCTCTTCCCGATACTTCTCTGGCTGCGCCCGAAAAACCTCGACCCATTTGCTATCTTCCGCTAGGTCGTTGTACGCAATATAATAGCGCCCTTGAAAGCCGCCAGCGTGTGCAGCTTTGCGCGCCACTGCGTCTTGCACCTGCTGAGGTGAAAAGCCAAAATCATCGCGCAGCGCATCAAGGACGGCCTGCAGATCTGCCAGCTCCTGCAGCGCTTCCTCTAGCGCCTCATCATCCAGCGGGATCTCGTTTGCCTCCTCATGAATCTTGCGCTGCAGCTCACGGCGATACGCCGCGCGATCCAGTTGATGATACTCCGTATGGAGCACCTGTGGGTCGGTCTTGCATTTCTCGACAACCTTGTCGCGTACGAGCTTTTCGAGATAGAATCGCACCATTGCCTTGTCCTCCTTGCCTGTTGATTGTTGGGTTCCTTTTTGGATTATATAGTAGTCTACTATCAAGAGTTGCTATTATCTCACAAGTATTCCATTCTGAATTTTATTTATCACCATTCATGGTATTATTATCACTTGCATTTTGCAATTCATCCCGTAGACGCATCCATATCTTGCCAAGCTCATTGCGCCCTTGGCGGTCACTACCCCAGCCCCAAAAGCTGTCATCGTCATTCATCTCCACAATGTATCGATCGCCCGATGCAATGAGTGTCTCGCGCACAAGATCGTGCTGAGCAAGCTTGCAGCGCACAATTTCTTCCATAATTGCCACCTTTTTATCGTCCCAATTGGGGTCTTCTTCAGCCTTATGCTGGTTGGCAAAATCAGACGCTAAGCGCGGCGAGCGACATAAGCGCACCTGCTCAGCCCGAGCTGGATTGGTGCCAAAAAAGTGCGCCGCTTGGTAGGCATGTTCGCTCGTGGGGTACAGCACGCCACGCCACTCAACCTGGCATGGCGCGAAGTTATCAAAGACATACCAGCCATCTAGAAAGAAGCCAGCCATGGTTGATTTGTTGTGCGTATTGTCTGTCATATTCATGATACTACCTCTGTTATAGACTGATATCTAGTGTGATTTTGCTCTTGTTGTTATTAATTTCCATTATTTACCATTTCTCCTTTCTAGGATCATATTTTTGAATCATAGTGCGATGTATTCAGATGATTCTATGCGTTTATTTTCGCTTGCTTTTTGCAAGCCAGCTGACTACGTGTGCGGCGTCGTATAACTCTTACGCGTGGTTTATTTGGTTCATGAGTTGTTTGTGGCCTAGCACCATATATAGTCCATACCCTGCGGTTGCGAGTGCCCCGCCAATGCTGCTGATGGCATAGACCATTTGCCACGAAGTACTCGTTGCGAAGGCAAGGTAGAAGCCAATCAATGCCGTGCAGATGGGGAGAGGTGCAAGATAATAATCGATCGTCCGGTCAAAGATCTTTGCCTGCGGAATGAAGTGCAGCCCAACGGTCAGCACAAGCACCGGCATGATATAAATCTGCTGCTGAAACATACCAAGCAGCGCAAAGATAATCCAAAGCGGTGCATACGACACCGTGCTCAGCAGCTGCATCTGCTTAGCGATCCGCTTGCTGACTGGCGTTGGTGCTGGCTTGGGCAATTTTTTCGTCACACGGATATGCTGCACACCGCAAAAAATCAGCCATGCCGCATACACACCAAATAGTGCAAAGACTGCCCAGCCAATAGTGCCCCACGCCACACCAAACCACACAGCATACACGAGCATAAAGGTTGCCATGAGAATTGGAAACGGCGCCATACTTTTTGCTGCAGCGATTAATTCATCTCTTTGTGGTTGTTCTGGGGTTGCCATATATCTTTCTCCTGTTTATTGGATAAGGGTTAAAAATTGTTCTTCGGTGAGGATCATTGTACCATACTTCTCCGCCTTGGCTCGCTTGCTCGCACCAACCTTGCCACCAGCAACGAGGTAGGTGGTATCCTTGCTGACGCTACTCTGGAAGGTACCACCCAGAGCACGGATTTTTTCAGCTGCTTGGTCGCGGCTCATTGCTTGCAATGTGCCAGTGATGACGAATTTTTGACCAGCGAGCTGCTGTGACGATTGCACGAGCCGTGGCACGACACCACATTGGGCAAATTTATCCAGCAAGGCAATGTTATCTGCATCGCTGAACCACGCGACAATCGATTCAGCCACTACCACGCCGATGCCATCAATCTCCTGCAGCTGGTCGAGCGTGGCAGAGCGCAGAAAGCCGAGCAATGGCTTGTCATTTGCAAGTGTATTGACGGGTGCTTGCGGTTCATCAAGAGATATATTTTTTTCTGAATTATTATGATTATTATTCACACTACCCTGCTGAGGCACGTCGTGTTTTGAATTATCTGCAAAATGTTTCACGATATCGATTGCCGTCTGCGCACCCACATGGCGAATGCCCAAGCCGTAGAGGAAACGCTCAAGTGCTGGACGCTTTGCAGCAGCAATGGCATCGATAAGCTTCTGCGCCGAGACCTCGGCAAAGCGATCGAGCTGGAGAAGATCCTCCTTCCTCAGTGTATAAATATCGGCGAGATCGTGCACCAAGCCAGCCTCGACCAGGGCAGCGACATTCTTCTCGCCAAGTGTGTCGATATCCAGTGCTCCTTTGGATGCAAAGTGCGTGAGGGCGCGCGTGAGAATGAGCGAGCTACTGGCACCACGCACTCGGTACACTGCCTCGCCAGCAGGCCGCTCGAACTGCAGCTCGGGATATTGGCGTTGAAGCTCAGCTGGGTAATCAATCGGCTCGGTATTAGCTGGGCGCAGCTCTGGCAGCACTCGCTCGACCTGCGGGATGATATCCCCCGCCTTGAAGATGACCACTGTGTCGCCACGCCGCACATCGAGCCGGGCAATCTCGTCGGCATTGTGCAGGCTGGCGTGCTGCACCGTCGTGCCAGCCACGACGACTGGGTCGAACACCGCCACTGGTGTGGCAGCACCTGTCCGGCCAATGCTAATGACGATATCGCGCACGATGGTAGTGGCTTGCTCGGCTGCATATTTATAGGCCACTGCACCACGCGGGTTCTTACCCACCATACCCAGGCGGTCGTAGAGAGCGCGATTGTTGATCTTGATTACGAGGCCATCCGTATTGAACGGCAAATCATGGCGCTGCTCACCCCACTGCTGGACGAAATTCATTACCTCGGCTAGGTTGGTAAAGACAGCCGCTTGCTGGTTACGTGTGATACCTAGTGCTGTCAAGGCGTCATAAGTGTAGCTATTGGTCGGCACCTCAGCCGCATCATCACGGATGACATCGTAACCCCGAAAATGGAGTGGGCGCTGCGCCACGAGTGCTGGGTCAAGCTGGCGGATAGTGCCAGCCGCGAGGTTACGCGGGTTGGCGAAGGCTGGCTGGCCAGCAGCTTGCTGTCGCCTATTAAGTGCCGCAAAGTCGCGCTTGAGCATGACGATTTCCCCACGGATCTCTGTCCTGCCCTGCAGTAAGTGCTCAAAGCCAGGTGCTTCACGCAAACGTAGCGGCACATTGCGAATCGTCCGCACATTATTCGTTACATCTTCGCCAACGTAGCTGTCGCCCCGTGTGACGGCCTGCACGAGCACGCCATCGTTATAGATAAGCGCGCAGGCCAAGCCATCCATCTTGATATCGGCAAAAAACTCGTGCTTGTGACCCGGTAAGAGCTTATCCATGCGCTGCACCCACGCCTCGACCTCTGCCGTGTCGAAGACATCATTGAGGCTAACCATCCGCCGGCGGTGCTGCACTTTGGCAAAGCCACCTTTGAGGACGTTGCCAACCCGCTGGGTGGGCGAATCGGGCGTGATGAGTGCAGGGTGCGCCGCCTCGAGCTGCTTGAGCTCGGCAAAGAGGCTGTCGTACACCGCGTCGCTCACGCTGGGCGCATCAAGCACATGGTATTCGTAGCTATAGCGATTGAGCAGCTGGCGCAACTCGGCACTGCGCTGAGCTGGCGATGAGGTGGGTGATGCTGTGTGTTTGTCTTGTGTCATAGTGGTTCCTTACTGCCTTTAGTATAGCGGAATTTGGCGGTGGGCGCAGCTTTTTTAAACAGGTTCGTGTAAAGCTAGGCTTCTTGGGCGCTTAATTTATAACGGTATAGGTGTTGCCGTTTGAATACCAACGTTATCGCTTTGCCCCCGTTAGCTCCACCTCCCCATCACTTCATCTGATGGAGTGTGAAAACTCGTTGTAATAACGAGTTTTCAGCCCAGCGCAAGAGGTCGATACTTGGGAAGTATCGACCCTTATAGCGTTCCTGAGGAGGGAGTGTGGGGAGGGTGAGCGTGAGAAATTAGGCGGGTTTGACGTCATCTCCTCTAGCAAGATAAGTAGGCATCTACCCTACCATTGAACTCGAGAGTGCCTACTAGTAAGTATAAGACAAAGAACCTCAGCTTTTTGCTATCACAAAAGCCACTACGCGGCCAAGCAAAGCTCTCTCTGTCATCAAATACCCATATTGCTCACTCAAAAAACCAAACCTCGAGCGATGCTATTTTGAGAGCTGCGCGTCCTACGCTGGCGCGGCCGTATCATCAACGATCTTGCGATAGAGGAGGTAGATATACGCCGCGCACCATACCACCGTCACCGAGCTGATGAAGCCCGCGAGGACGGGCATTGTCGGCACAGAGGCGTACCATTGCCAGAGGTGCTTGAGCCAGGCATCAAGGAGAATAGCGGGGATCATCACCACGCACCACAGCGCTGCCACACTGCCAAACAGCCACAGCAGCCGGTACAAAACCCGCAACCGCCGCCCTACCACTAAGTCACCTGCTGCTGCCAGCGCCCGCATAGGGTACATACCAGGCAGTGTCACCACCACAAGCGCAATGAAGGTACTCGTGCCCCAATAAAGCGTCAGCACTGCCACAGTAGCTAGCAATACATAGAAGAGCATCGAGCCAAATCCTTCGCTAATCACCCCATTGCTCGACAGGCCAATATACACCAGCGCCATTGCCCCCAGCGGAATAAGCTGCACGAGGAAGACGAGGACGACCATCAGCGTAGCCACCAGCGGCGCACAGGCATTATACAACCCATCGCGCAGGCGTGGCGCTCGCCCTGCCTTGTACTCGCGCAGCAGCCACACTGTGGTGAGCCACACTAGCAAAAAGCCCAGCACGACATAGAGCTGCTGGTCGGCACTGAGGTTGCCGCTGCCCGTACCAAAGGCCGTCACCATGAGGAGCCCTGCCTCTCCTAGCTTGCCCCAGGCACCAGTGAGAATATCCTTGCCCGACTCTGCCAGCATACTTTGCAGGCGGTCGTACATCGCTTGGTTGGTAATCGCCCCCAGCGCCAAGAGCAGCACGGCATAAAACACCGCCAAGAGGCACAACGTCCGCCAGTGCGCCCGCACCATCCGCATCACTTGCGCAGTGAAAGCGATATAGCCTGGCAATTGCAGCGACCGCGCATAGTCGCGCCGGCGGGTGCGATGGAAGCTCCGATGTGGCCGCCGCTGTTGTAAATTATGCAACCATTGGCGGCTACTCGCCACTACCCTACCACCGCGAGCTCGCCAGGTCCGCCAATGGAGGTTGGCGCGCCAGCTGGGTCGCGTCGATGGAGCGTCATCCGCATGCGGCGAGCGAGCCTTTGCAGGAGCAGCACCACGAGAAGATGGTGTTGCCTTTTTTGCAACGCTATGATGTTTTACCTCTGTTTTTGAGCGATGCTTGCTTGCGTGCGCCGTCGGAGCGGTGCGTGAGGCTGAGCGGCGAGTTGACTTCGTTGTTTTTTTTACCACAGGCACGGCCCTACCATTTGTTCATATCTTCGTTGAGGCGCTTGATGCGGTCTTCGAGCGGCGGGTGGGTGCTAAACAACCGGCTAAAGAACCCCGGCTTGAGCGGATTAACCATAAACATATTAGCGCTCGAGCTCACCTGCTTCTCCATCGGGCGAGTGTACATTTGCAGCTTGCCCAGTGCGCTCGCCAGGCCAGCTGGGTCGCGCGTGGTGAGCGCACCAGTGGCATCGGCCAGGTACTCACGCTGGCGACTCACTGCCATTTGCATAATGGCCGCTACGATGGGTGCAAGGATGATGGCGACGATACCAAGCACCAGTAGCACCGGATTAGTCTCGCGGTCATCATTGTCGCGGAACCACAGCATGCGCAGCGCAATGTCCGACACGAGGCCGATCGCACTCACCAAGCCAAAGGTAATCATACTCACCCGAATATCGTAATTCTGGACATGCCCCATCTCGTGCGCCAGCACAGCGGTCAGCTCGCGGTCATCCATAATCTCCAGCAGACCCGTCGTCACGCCCACAATGGCATGCTTGGGGTCGCGGCCGGTGGCAAAGGCGTTGGGCGCTGGGTCGTCGATAATATACACCTGCGGCATCGGTAGCCCCACGGTGATAGCAAGATTCTCAACGATGCGCCACAAACGGGGGTTGTCCGCCTTGCCAATCTCCACCGCGCCAGTCATACTCATGGCAAGCTTAGAAGCGATGAAGTACTGCACCAATGCATAGATCAGCGCCCCAATGAACGTCCCCCAAAAGATCGTGAGGTTGCCCTGCATGCCGCGGCTATTCATAATCAACTGCGCCGCCAGGCCAATCACCGCCACCATCGCGACGAAGACGATCATCAAAATAACTGTATTACGTTTGTTGTGTGCAATTGCTCTGTACATAGATATATTGTAGCAGATAATGGTGGTTTTGCGAGGTGGAGCTAATGCTAAACAGTGGCGCTGCGGAATTCAAGCCACAAAAAAACCGCCCTTCATCGAGAGCGGTTTCGCTATACTGCGCGTGATGCCTAGAACTGCACCTGCACTGGGTTCTCGACGCTAGCGCGGTCTTCGACCTCGAAGAACTCGCGAGCTTTGAAGCCCAGCATGCCAGCCACAATGTTAGCCGGGAACATGGCGATGCGGGTGTTGAGGTCGCGCACACCACCGTTGTAGAAGCGGCGCGCAGCCTGGATCTTGTCCTCTGTGTCCACCAGCTCTTGCTGCAGCTGGATGAAGTTTTGGTTGGCCTTGAGCTCTGGGTAAGCCTCTGCTACAGCAAACAAACTCTTCAGAGCGCCCTCGATCATATTCTCTGCCGCAGCTGTCTCTTGCACACCTTGGGCATTCATGATAGCGCTGCGAGCCTCTGCCACGTTCTCAAAGACTTCCTTCTCGTGCGATGCATAGCCCTTTACCGTACCGACTAAGTTCGGGATGAGGTCTGTTCGGCGCTTGAGCTGAACGGTGATGTCGCTCCAAGCTTCGTCCACGCGGATCTTCAGCTTGACCAAGCTGTTGTACGTTGCCCACATGAAGATGCCAAACAGAACGAGCAGGCCAATCACGCCGAGCAAAACGATTAATGCTATTGTCATAGTGTCGTTTCTCCTTTTTGGTTATAGCTTTATTATAGCAAATTGTGTGACTTTCGCCAGCGGTTGGGGTAATTCTACAATAAATCTTGGGCTCGGAGCGAGCACGAATGCCGCCATACTCTGCCCTTCTGGCTGTATATACGAGAAAAACCACTCTCCCTGAGTGGTTTTCTCTGTTATATCACGCCTGGTGCGCAAGGCGGGAATCGAACCCGCACGGCTTTTGGCCAAGGGATTTTAAGTCCCTCGCGTCTACCAGTTCCGCCACTCGCGCGTGCAATCGCACTTCTGGCATAGCAGCCATGTGCTGCTTGTATTATACTATGTTTATGAAGCAAATTGTACATATTCATGGTGGATCACCTTTTGATTCCTACGAGCGCTATCTCTCCGCGCTGCGCAATACTCCACTCAAGTATGAGAGTCTTTTTCGCAAAACAAAATGGCGCGACTGGCTCGCTGTGACAATGACAGATTTTGACGTGCTGCTGCCTACCATGCCCAACAAGCAAAACGCGCGGTATTCCGAATGGAAAATCTACTTCGAAAAGATAGTGCCGCTGCTTGGTAACGATGTACAGCTCATTGGCAGTAGCCTTGGGGCGATATTCTTAGCGAAGTATCTGCACGAAAATCCTCTCAGTACGCCAGTTACTCGACTAATCTTAATTGCTGCTCCATATGATGATGCAACTCACGAAGACTTGGGCGATTTTATATTGCCAAGTGCAACTGGACTCGAAAAATCCGCCAAAGAAATTCACCTATTCCACAGTAAAGACGATACCGTGGTGCCTTTTACTGAGCTAGCAAAGTTTCAGTCTGACCTACCAAGCGCAAAAAGCCATATATTTGTTGACCGAGGCCATTTCCAACAGCCAACCTTCCCAGAGCTGCGCGATCTACTGATGTCATAACCTATTTTTACGAATCATGAAACCATGCTCAAAATGTGGCGAATATAAGCCAAAAAGCGACTTTTTTGTGAGGAACACTGCGACAGGTACGCGCCATACGCAATGCAAGCAGTGCTACAAAGCTCAGCGCCGCACCACCCACGCCGAGCATTATCGCAAGAACCAAGCAGCCTACCAACAGCGTGCCAAGCAACGCCGCGAGCGGCTGCGCGCCGAATTTCGCCACAATATGCTTGCTTATTTGCGCGATAAATCGTGCGCGATCTGCGGCGAGAATGATATTCGTGTGCTGGAGTTTGACCATATCGACCCAACGTCAAAGCGCTTTGGTATCTCGCAAGCAGTCCGACTGGGATACTCGTGGCCAGACGTCGTGGTCGAAATGAAAAAATGCCGCATCCTCTGTGCTAATTGCCACAAGCGACACACTGCACAGCAAATGGGCTGGTATAAAGCATTCCAAAAATAATACTACGTGGAGGCACCGAGCGGACTCGAACC
>CALHQH010000043.1 GCA_938036625.1 uncultured Candidatus Saccharibacteria bacterium
GTGAGGCTGGCGCGCTCGATGGTGCTGCCGCCGATTGCGGTTTCTTTGCATTCATCTGCTTACGCTTTGCAAGCCATTCATCGAGGAAAGACGACCCACCACCAGCCGCGCCTCCTGAGCGCCCTGCTCCGGCTGCTGGCTGGCTAGGCTGCTGCACACTGATACGGGCAGATATATCGCGTTCCACTTGGTCACGCGGCCGGCCATACTTCGCAGCTGAAAGCTTCTTGAGGGCATCGCTCAACTGCTGGTTTGGCTCGCCCATTGGCGGGATCCACGCCATGCTAAATGGTGCCGATGGTGTGCCATTAATCTGCGCCACACAGACCGACTCGAAGTTTGGTAGCTTGGTCAAATCCTCGGCAGTAAAGACAGGGGTGTAGCGCTTGACCATGATCTCAGCATCGGTCGTACCAATTCGGCCGGTAATGGTTGTACCAACGTTACCAAGGATCGCCTCGCGCAGTTCTTCCTTGAGCTGCGTCATAAACTGGTTAGCCAAGACCAAACTCAAGCGATACTTACGCGCCTCACTGAGGATCGTCTCGAAGCTATCGGTGGCAAAGTTCTGGAACTCGTCAACGTAGAGTGTAAAGTCCTTGCGCTCGTGCTCGGGGATATTAGCCCGAGCCATCGCAGCCGCCTGGAACTTCATGACGAAGATAATACCAAGCAACTTCGAGTTGAGATCACCCATCTTACCTTTAGAGAGGTTGACGAGCAAAATCTTGTTGTTATTCATAATCTCGGGGAAGTTAAAGCCACTCTTGGTCTGGCCAATGATGTTGCGCATCGCATCGTTGCTAATAAATGGACCAAACTTGGAGATCACCCAGCTAATCAAGTCACCGGCTTCATTAGAGCGCTGCGAGGCTGGGAACTCCTTCGTCCAAAAGTCGAGCACCTGCCGGTCCGTCACGTATTTGAGCTTAGCATTACGAAATTGCTCATCCACCAGCAGCTTTGGCACGTCGACAAACGTCCCGCCTGCAGGATCAGCCATCAGCAGCAACGCACAGTTACGGAAGATGTGCTCGAGGCGTGGCCCAACGATACCGGTGTGGCCTGGGTCATACAAGCCATACAGCATATTGATCGCCTCCTGCACCAAGAAGTCCTTTTGGTCGGGGTGATCGAACTCAAACATATTAAGACCAATCGGGTTGCTCATATCACCTGGGTCGAAGTAGACAATATCCTCTACCCGATCACGTGGTACTTTAGCAAGCAACGCCTCAGCCAGGTCACCGTGCGGATCAACCAAAGCAAAACCCCGCCCCGCCAGCATATCCTGGTAGGCTAAGTTCTCTTGCAAGACCGACTTACCTACACCCGTCTGACCAATGATGTGGATGTGACGCCGACGGTCTTTATCTGCCAGGCGAATCGGCTTACGTACGCCGCGGAACTCATTGTAACCGAGCAGCAGCCCCGTCTCCATCACCTCTGTCGGGCCGTCAACTTGCTTGCTCATTTGGCGCTTGACTTGCGAGGTAGGAATGCTATTTTGGTCTGGCAAATGGAAGAGGGTTGCAAGCTCTACTGAGTTGAGAATATCGCGATTATTTGCTTGCGGGAAAAATCGGAAGATAAAGGCCGTCGCCAGCTCATCGACGTTCTTGGTCAGGTTAAACTTAAAGCCATTAAAGCTCGGCGAATCAAACAGTGCAAACGCCGCTACAATATTCTTGAGCAACACCTGTGAGCGCGCCGCCGTGTTGGACGACACCACCACGCGGATCATTACCTCATAACCGGGGTAGCGAATCTTCTCTTGGATAGCATCAACCTTAGCCTGCTCCACCGCACTGAGCGGCTTCTCGGCTTGGAATTCCTTCTTGTCGCTTGCCTCGGGCGGCTTCCATAGTGCCTGCATGACGTCACGCGCCGAGAGGCCACTGCCACCACCACTCTTTTTCTCGCCCTTGTTCTTGACAATCTGCTCAGCAGCTGAGATAGAGCGCTTTGTCCATTTCTCATACGCCGGGCGGATCAAAAATTGGATTCCCACCCCATCTTCACGCCCAGCCGAAGACACTGCATTAAGCAGCGCCCGCGACGCATCGCGCTTAGACTCCATATAGGTGGAAATCGGGTAAATAAATTCTTTGCGCAGAGTAAACTCACCACCAATCGTCCCACTCGCCTTGCCCACCTTACTAAACACCGAGTGTTCCGACACCTCCTCTAGCCGTGCCGATGGGTAGGCTGCAGCAATTGCCTGGCGCACTGTGTCCGTCAGCACTGTTGGCACCACTGCATAGTAATACACCAGCCCCTCACGCGCCACAATCTCAAATGACACATGGCGCTGCCCATAGATCCGGCTCATAAAACCCTTAGTGCTAGTACTCGCAATGATGTTATACATCACTTGGGCCTGCGATAGCACCTCTTCTGTGAGGTCACGCTTGTCGCGCCCACCGCCGTCGATATCGTCGCTAGCGGGCGGCAAGTGGATGAGAATCGGCACCATCTTGAGGCCTCGCTCGTAATTCTTGGCCTCGCGCATACTGTTGCGATAAACGATGAAAGCAACAAACAAGACGATGAGAATAAGGCCAGCCGAGCCAAAAACAATAATGAAAGTGGTGACGGTATTCATCTAGTTCTCCGTTGCGCCAATTTTGCGCCCATAGCGTTTGTAGATATAGTCGCGCTGCAGAGCACTGACCTGCTGCTCGCGCTGATAGGGGTCGTCTTGAGTGTCCTTAATGATCTGCTTGAGCTTAATAACCCAATCTTTCTCGATCAGATCTTCGTCTGCAGCAGTTGCTGGAGCAGCCGTTACGGTCGTGTCTGGATCGGGCTGTGGCACAGCAATAACTGTGGTAGGCAGAGCTGGCAGCGTGAGACTCTGCGAGACCATCGGCATCATTTCATGCGTGTCAGCGGGCTGTTGCTCGCTCCGACGCTCGGGCATGAGCGCAGGAAGCCGCTCATGCGCCTGAGGCGCTGGCGAACGGTAGATATTCTGGTTGTTTGCCCGAGGCTGCTCGGGGAAACTATTGAATCGCGGCTGTTGTGGTCCCATATTCTGCCTAAATTATACCATAGGCTGCGCTGGTGCAATAGGTGTGAGCATAATCATCATATCTATGGCGCTTATGCTCATTATTTTGCTATACTAGCGTTATGGAGCATCCTTCTCCCTCGCCAACATCACGCTTGCAGCGGCACCAACAGCGCTGTGCGCACGCGCGTCGGCGCATGATTATCTTGCTTGCGCTACTTGCCTGTGCATTATGCGGCCTTGTTATTACCCTTATTATCGTCCATATGACGCGACCTACTACACAACAGCCTACCTCACCAGCCACGCGCACAACCGACAAAACAGATGAGAAATACTCCTTCGTTGATTCGCACTACCAAGGTATCCGCTCGAAGCTGGTCAGCCGCACCTCTACTAAAGAAAAGGTTTCGCTTGAATATCCACTGACGAGTAATCGCACGATCGATGCTACCATCGCGAGCGCCATCGATCAACTCGACCACGAGTTTCGCCAAAGTGTCGCAGCTGGCCGCACCTTCCATCGACCAATGACTGAGGCAATCAGCTACCAAATTACCCACAATACCAATACTGCTCTATCTGTTATTATCCAGGCTAACCAAGACACCCACGGTGCTCACCCCGCCAGCTTTACCCGATTTTGGACATTCAACAAGCAGACGGGCGCAGCCATCAGTCTGCGCGATCTCGTTGGCGGTAATACTGTACACCTCCGTACCGTCATTGACGCTGCGCAGCGCTCTGTCGCTGCCACGATTGCCGAGCGCCAGCAGCCAGCCGTCGATCTTGGCGAAATGGTCACAGAGGACGCACTCACCAACTTCATTATCACTAATGACAATGCGCTTGCCTGGCCCTTTAGCCAAGCTGCGCTCGTGCCGTCATCGTATGGCACAATGACCATCTCTCTGCCCTTCACGAGTATCCTTGCTGCATTGCAAACCACCCAGGCGCGGCAAATTGCCACCATTCCTGCCCTGCCCAAGCCGCAGCCCAAGCCAATTGCTACCCCCGTGCCAGCCGCACCAGCACCCGCTACATCCTGCGCGCAAGCCTGCATCGCCCTCACCTTCGACGATGGGCCTGGGCCATACACCAATGAGCTACTTGATACTCTAGACCAGTATGGTGCAAAAGGCACATTCTTCATGATTGGCAGCAAAGTCGCAGCCCGTGCTGACGTCGTGCGCCGCATCCATACCAGTGGTCACCAGCTCGGTAATCACTCGTGGAGCCATCCAGTTTTGCCGCAGTATAGTGCCGAAGCAATCGGCAGCGAGCTCGACCGCACCAACACTGCTATTACCCAAGCATCGGGTGCTGCGCCCACCATTATGCGTCCACCATATGGCGCAGTAAATAGTGTCGTCCTCGAGCAACTGCGCCAGCGCGGTATGGCCTCCATCTTGTGGTCGGTCGATACGCGTGACTGGGCCGATCGCAACAGCACCATCGTCTGCAATCGCGCCGTTGCTGGTGCGCGGCCAGGCGCCATCATCCTTATGCACGATATCCACCCTACCTCTGTGAATGCTGTGCCCTGCATCCTCAGCACACTCAAGCAGCAAGGTTATCGCTTCGTCACCGTGCAGACACTACTGGGCAAGACTGTGCCAGGTGCCAATTATCCGTAGAGACACCTGAGCCTGAATATTAAGATTTTTGAGCTTCTTACTCTTCCTTTTTCAGGTTTCGTTTCTATAAGTTAGCATTGCACGAGAGAGTTATTACACTGTCATGACATACTTGTTGGAATTAGTAGTGATGTCATCGCTTTATCTAATGAGGTAATACGAGGCAATTGCCTACAGAAGGAGATAGACATTTGGGAATTTACATTCCAGTGTTTTACAACGTCTCACCTTTCTCGTGTGCATTATGTGTACAAGAGCCCTTGGCGATGTACTGCTTGCAAAAGCTGTATATTGTCATTTTTGTTGGGCGCCCTGTGTCTCAGCCACACAAATGTGTTTTATAGAGCCGCGCTATCAATATCAAACACCTTATACTTCGACGTCGCACCGCGCACCAGCTTCACCCCCGATTGCGGCACGCCAAGATATTTGGCTAGCAGCTTAATAGCCGCCGCGTTCGCCCGGCCCTCAATCGCTGGCGCCTTGGTGTAGATGACATACGTGCCGTCGCTACCCACCACGACTTCTTCACGGTGGCGGGAGTTGGGTTTGATTGTGACGGGGATTTTCATGGAGCTTAACCCCCTGCTTCTCTTACTCTATAAATGTATCGATAAATAAGCATACCTTTGTCTTCAAGCGCTCAATAAGAGCCCGGCGTCCACTAAGCCGTGGCTTGTTCTTCAGGGCCGCCACATATTCATCACTCCGCGGCAATCGCCCAGTATAGTTATAATTATCAATCAGCCGGCGCAGTCGCGCTAGGTCAAAGCCCTCCGCTGCAGCTAATTGCTCCAGCTCATACTGCTCCTGCTCACCCCAAAAACGCTGGAATTCCCCCTCGACACTATCACTATCAGCAATATGTGGCAGCCAGCTGGTGATGAATTTATCAATGAGCTCACGCTTGCTACGCAGCTTTTCATTACCATTAATGAGCTCTGCTATCTGCTTACGTAATTGGCTCTTTTCTTGCTCACCAGCCTCTGCCATTTTGGCTACAAGCCCTATAATATAATCAACGGTAATCTCATCGCGACGGATTAATTCTAGTTCAAAATCCACCTCATCCAGGATACTCACCTTTTCTTTACTGCTGCGGCGCTCAAAGTATATATCCAAGTACTTGCTCTTGAAATCCTCAAAGAGCTGCTCACTCATATCAACATCACTATCAGCAAAATCAGCAAATGATAAAAGCACATTGCGCGTGCGCATAACCTCACGAAAGAGCTCCACAAATTGCCGCTTTTCAGCCTCACCGAGTAGTGTATCGACGCTGCGTGGCTCTGGAGTGAAATCCAATAACTTTGCTACTTTTTGGTTAAAGTCCTGCACATACCGTTCGTATGGTTTTAGGAAGATCGTCTCCATGGCTTGCTTGTTACTAAATAGCTGCACTGCCTTATCCGTCGCAGTTTTTAGATTACGAAAGACCACAATATTACCCTGGGATTTGCGCTCATTCAGAATACGGTTTGTGCGACTATATGCCTGCAAAAGACCATGGTATTTTAGATTTTTATCTACATAAAGCGTATTAAGCGTCTTACTATCAAACCCAGTCAAGAACATATTTACCACTAGCAAAATATCAATTTCGCGATTTTTTACACGCCGAGCAATATCCTTGTAATACCCATAAAAACTCTTGTTATCACGCGTAGTGTAGTTGGTGCCAAACCGCGCATTATACTCACCCATAGCGCTCTCCAGAAAATCACGTGCAGACTGGTTGACGTGGCCAGCAAACTTTAATACATCTTCATCCAGTAAGCTGTCGGCATTTGGATCTTCTTCATTCGCCTGGTAGCTAAAAATCGTTGCAATAGTGAGCTTGGTATTTTTACGCCGAAAGGCATCGTAGTACATACGCAGTAAATCGGTAGAACTAACGCACATCATAGCAGTAAAGTCACGCCCATGCGTTTTGCGGTCATGGTTCGCTAGTATGTAATCCACAATATTATCTACCCGAGCCTGATTTTCCATCGCTTCTTTGATGTCGATTGCCTCAACATCAATATCTGCCTGTGTATCAGCCCCCTCACGCCGTGTGAATCGCCCCACATATTCCACACTAAACTTTAGGACATTGCCATCGTTAATCGCATCGGTTATTACATATTCATGCAGACGCTCACCAAAAAGATCCTTCGTAGTACGCTTACCAAACCCACCGTTACTAGTAGCGTTATCAGCCAAAATTGGCGTCCCCGTAAAGCCAAATAGCTGGTAATTAGTAAAGTAACTGGTAATATTCTTGTGCGTTTGGCCAAATTGCGAGCGGTGGCACTCATCAAAGATAAATACGAATCGCTTATTTTTTACCGCCTGCATTGCCTGTGCATGGCGTTGGCGTGTCACGGCCTTATCTAGCTTCTGGATAGTCGTCACAATCAGTTTGGTGTTAGGGTCGGCGAGTTGCTGCACCAACGTAGCTGTGCTGTCGGTACCATCCACGCTACCATCCTTAAAGGCATTAAACTCTTTGATCGTCTGGTAGTCTAGGTCACTGCGGTCTACCACAAACATCACTTTGTCGACGTCCGGATTTTCCGTCATTAGCTGCGCCGCTTTAAAGCTAGTCAGTGTTTTGCCGCTCCCTGTCGTATGCCAAATATAGCCACCACCAACGCCCTTTGCTACCTTATCTACAATCTTCTCTACCGCATAGTATTGGTATGGCCGCAGCACCATCAATGTCTTGGTCGACTCATTCAGCACAATATATTTAGCAATCATCTGCGACAGATGGCACCGCTCCAAAAAGATATCCGCAAACTGCCCTAGCTCGCTTATGCGCACATTCTGCTCATCCGTCCAGTAGTAAGTAAATTCATAGCTTGCTTTCTTATCACCGCTATTACTTACCGTATTGGCATAATATTTCGTATCCACACCGTTACTTATGACAAACAGCTGCACATACTGGAATAGCCCATAGCCCGCGCTATAGCTATGGCGACGGTAGCGATTGATCTGGTTAAACGCCTCGCGCAGCTCTATCCCGCGGCGCTTAAGCTCTATCTGCACTAACGGCAGGCCATTAATTAGTATAGTCACATCATAGCGTGTTTCGTAGGTGCCGGTATTAGTAATTTGCTGCGTCACCTGGTATTCGTTTTGGCACCACTGGCTTGTATTAAAAAACTCTAAATATACGCTACTGCCATCTTCACGCACAAGGTGCATTTTATCGCGCAGTATCTTCGCCCGCTCAAACACCGTGCCACGGCCCAAGTGGTTTAGCACACTTTTAAATTCCGTATCTGTGAGCGGTACACCACCGAGTTTGGCAGCATTGTGCGTTTCTAGCTGCCGCCGTAGATTGGCTAGCATCGCCGCCTCGTCAGGCAAGTCAACCTTGCTATACCCACCAGCTACCAGCTGGGCGACGAGATCGTTTTCGAGGGTTTGTTCCGATTGGTGGGTCATGTTAGTTATTCGCACCCTCTATTCTGATATTTCCTGATGTACGACGCATATCATCAGTAATGGGTGATCTATAGATATTGCCGAGTAGTATGTCACAAACTACCCTTACATCAGCAGGCCTTTTTAGTAAAATCTTATCATTTTGCACTTCCACCCCTAATGCTCCTTTTTCGATGCTATTTACTACATCAATGGTCTTCTTCTTGCAATTATTGCTATTATCATACAAACCAATTTCAGGGTCGTCGGTAATAGCGGCAATACGTTTTACAATACCAGAGTTAATTTTGTCTGGCGTTATACTCTTGTCTACTTCGAATATATCAAGTTCAAGAAATTTCCGAACCTCTTCCTCACTCGCATCCCTATAATATTCGTTTATACCGGGGAACAAGCTATTGACAGTTCTAAAGCTTCTGAAGTAGAGCTTATTCTCGTCCCCCTTGTAAAAGGCATCTATTTTTGATGGGTTAAACTCAATTCCAGCCGCTTGACTCCTAATCTGAGCTTGCTTCAAATCAAGTTTTTTAATTGGCCCAATCTCGATAATAAATTTATTTTTAATAACAAAACTTGGGGTAATTTTTGTAAACAATATGTCACATCCATCCACGCCAAAAATACAATCCACTTTACTGTAACAATCACCTCTTATTTGATTTATTGACGCCATAGATCTACTTGCCTCAATATATCCACCAAGCATTTCTTCTTTTTTATCAGTATCAACCAGCTCTATATAAAACCACTCTTCATCTTCGAGGGCATACTGAGGGTTTGTAAACTTTATACTTTCCAGTATATTCGGGGGTTTATAGCTATCTTTAGCATCATTTCTTAAATTATCTTCCGGAGTATCTCCGATAATTACAACATATGGCTCATCTTTGAGTTTTGTGCGTGCTAATATCTTCATTTTATCTCCATGTAGGTATAGTTGTTTATTCGCAAAAGCGAATCCATGTGTTGTGTGTTTTTCATGTCTTGTCGTCGAGTAATAAGCGTGTACGTACCCCCATCTTCTGCTTTAATCTCATAGAACCTAAATTTTAGCAATAGCCAAATAGGGTTAAAGTACAAAATACGCTCAATTTTTCTCCAAAAGATAAATAGCAACAACATTGTTACTACACCAACCGCATCAACCATATTAAAACCTGATGCCACCATTTTCCCGTCAAAATCAGCCGAAGCAACACCCATAGATACAACAAACAATCCTATATAGGTTGGGACAGCCACACTCTCAAGGGGCTTTATTTCTGCAATAGTGAAGCTACCGGTGTTACTAAAATACCGCTTTGCTAAATATGTACTGATATAAGCAATACCATAGATGCCGAAAATACACACAATATTTCTTACTACAAACATAACAAAAGCACTAGGAAACAACCCGATCATCTCCCAGCTCACATATGGAATATCCTGACGAATCAATAGATAACATAAAATAACCCCTGAAAATGAGCTTATGGACAGGATTAGGGATGAAAGATATTCTTTCATACAAACATCCTTTGCAGTAATCCCTTTCTAAATTGTTTTGTTTTATCTAGTTGCTGGCGAGTGAGGGTAATTTTTTCATCTAGAGCAGCAAGGAAGGTAGCAATTTTTTGCTGTTCTTCGAATACAGACACCTTCAATTTTGCCTTTGAAAAGTCCCTATAGTACACATGTGGAATAGTGCTGCCAGTGATATATTTAGAGAAATCTATGCCCTGAAGCACATAGTGTAGATAGCCTGCATCTATGCCTTGCCTTGGCAATAAAACAGTCAATGTACTTAACACCGAAGTCTCACCTTTACACCAAAGAAGGCGACCAGCTCCTGCACCGTCCTTAACGATAGCAGTATACGGCTGTTCATGTTGAAATGATTTTACATAGCCCGCAATACCAGAAGCACCATAGACCGCATAGCCTTCAAAGCTATCAGATAGCTGGCTAGCAGTAATTGTAGAGGGCTTATTTACAGTTATCTCCCCTAACCGCTTCTCTTGCCATACTGGGAAGCGTGAGCCGTCTGGGCGAGTGAAGCGGAGCTGCTGGCTAAATAGCTGCTGCATAACACCGCGCTTGTACGCCTCTAGCTGCTGCACCTTGCGCTCTAGCAGCGCCACCCGCTTGTCCACCGCAGCAAGGAATGCAGCAATTTTTTGCTGTTCGGCTGCACCGGGTGCTATTAATTTTATATCAAAGAAATCATCAACAGATATATTAAGCAAACCGTGATTACGAGCGCCTTCCTGTGCAATCTTTTGGATCTCTCTATTATGTTTACCCGATTCAAAGTACTGATCAAAGAAGGCTTCACCCCCTGGTTCCTTTAAAGAGAAACAAATATACAATGTAGAAACCACTCCTTTATCTTGGGCAAGGCGCTTAATAGCGCCTACTGGGTAACCCTTCGAGTAACTTTTGTTATAAGCGTAGTCATTTTCATGTAATAAATAGTAGCCTTGCACGTCCTTTGCTGCTACAATCTTGGAAAAAAATTTATCCTGACTAACGAAACCATGCTGTGCAGATATCGTTAAGATATTTTGGTTGTTCTCCTTATTTTTACTCGTAACACGACAAAATATATCTTTGAATTTAATCTCTCTCCACTCACCCGTAAATTCTGGGAATCGCAGCTGGGGTGTCCGCTTTGTAGCGTTCATCACTCCACGCCCTCAATCCCCAGTTCCTGGCAAAAGGCAGCAATGGTTTTATCTACCTCGGCCAGCTGGGTATTAATTTGGCGAATGTCATGCGCGGTGGCGGTAAGGTCGATTGGCGCCTCTTCTTCAAAGGAATCTACATAGCGCGGGATATTGAGGTTGTAGTCATTCTCAGCTAGCTCAGCTGGCTCAGCGATGTGGCTGTATTTATCTACCTCTGCCCAGTTAGCGTACGTATCTATAATCTTATTAATATTATCTGCGCCTAATTGGTTTTGGTTCTTGCCCTTAATAAATTCACGGCTGGCATCAATAAACAGCACGCTGGTGTGTATGCGGCACTTTTTAAATACCAAAATACAAGCCGGAATGCTGGTGCCGTAGAACAAATTTGCCGGCAGCCCAATCACTGCATCAAGCAAATTCCGCTCGATAATGTGCTGGCGAATCACACCTTCTGCCGCGCCGCGGAATAGCGCCCCATGCGGCATAACAACCGCCATGGTGCCATTATCCGCCAGGTGGTGCAACATGTGGGTAATGAAAGCATAGTCTGCCTTGCTACTTGGCGCCAACCTACCCCATGGGCTAAAGCGTTCATCATTCGCATGCAATGGGTTTTTATCACCCGCCCACTTGGCACTAAAGGGTGGGTTGGCCACCACCGCCTCAAAGCGCTGGCTCAGATGCTGTGGGTGCTCAAGCGTATCATCGTTCTTGATATCAAACGCATCAAAGTGAATATCGTGCAAAATCATATTCATGCGGGCTAGGTTGTAGGTGGTACCGTTCATTTCCTGGCCAAAATATTCACTCACCTGGGCATGCCGCCCAATTCGTAGGAGCAGGGAGCCCGAGCCGCAAGTTGGGTCATACACACTCCGAATACGCGTTTTGCCCAGCGTCACGATGCGCGCAAGAACTTCGCTTACCTCTTGTGGCGTGTAGAATTCACCGGCCTTCTTGCCTGCACCACTAGCGAACTGGCTAATAAGATATTCGTAGGCGTCACCCAAAATATCGATTTGGCTATTGCCTAGCTGGAAGTCGATAGTGCCGAGGTGGCGCAGCACTTTAGCAATTAGCTCAGCACGCTCACCCACAGTTTTACCAAGCTTGGTAGAGTTAAGATCTAGCTCAGAAAACAGGTGGTCAAAATCATCCTGGCTGCCGGTGCCGATAGTACTCTGCTCTATATGGTTCAAAATAGCCTGCAAATCTTCGATAAAATCACTCAAATCAGTGCGCTCTGCCATTCGCGTAAAAAGCTCACTTGGCAACAAGAAATACCCCAAGCTATCGAGCGCGGCACTACGGATTTCATGAATAAAATCAGCATCCGTATCATTCAGCCGGCAGTACGTTGTGCCCTCGGCCTCTAGCAGTCCATCTGCATAGAGCTCAAGCTTTTCAGATAGATATTTATAGAAAATAAAGCCAAGAATATAGTCACGGAACTCATCGGCATTCATCTTGCCGCGCAGATCATTCGCAATATTCCATAGTGACGTTTGTAGTTGGTGTTTTTGGTCTTCAGACATTCATTTCCCCTTTGGTGATGTGTTCGTATTATACACCGAAAACTTTGGTTTCCTACAGCTTGCTGCGTTCTTGTTCTTTACGATTATCCCCTGTTGTCATGCCCCTCATTATACTGCAAGCAAGCCTAATTAACGAGGCTGGTTTGAGCACCTTATCGTCGTCGGTTGTTCCCCCACCCCACAGTCTGCTACAATAAAACCATGTCCGAGCCGCGCGGAGTGATTTATGTTATGACCAGTGCCATTGATGGCTTGGTCAAGATTGGCAAGACCAGCGCCGACCGCTTTGAGGCGCGTATGCAGTATCTCGAGTCCAACGGCTATTCTAATATCACTGGGCTGCAGCGGCTGGTCGCCATTGAGGTAGATAATTACCACAAAAAGGAACAGCTCCTGCACGAAGTCTTTAGCAAGCACCGCATTGGCCGGAGCGAGTTCTTTGCGCTCGATGAGTATCTTATCCAGCGGCTGCTGCTCGCCCTTGATGGTACGCAAATTTACCCCAAGCCTGCCCAATCCACTAGCAAAGCCGACTCGTTCGAAGCCGTTACCACCGCGCACCAGCAAGACCAGCGCTTTAGCTTTTACAAAAAGGGTATCGACAAGGGCGCGAGCATCCACTTTATTAAAGACCCAGCCATCACCGCCATTGTGGCCGGCCCACGCGAAGCATCCTACGGCGGCAAAACCTGGCGCCTGTCTGCCCTGACCCGCCTGATCTACACCCAGCGCGGCGAAGTCAACAACTCCGGTGCATACCGCGGCGCCGACCACTGGGCGTATGGCGGAGTGAAGCTGACGAAGTTGGTGGATAAGATACAGAGCCAATGACACACTCTCGTTGTTTCAGGTGTCGATCTTTGCTGAATCAAACTCAATCCCGGTCACAGGGCGCTTAATGAGGTAAGCCCATCAATCGAGCTACCAAGCAAAAGATAATCAAGAAAACCTCTCTATTGACAGATTTGTTATCGTTTTAATATACTATGAATGAATATAAAAATTTATTCATTCAGAGTATTCTAACGAAGGAGGTCACGAGCATTGGACAAGAAGCAAGCATTAAAAACAGCCGCCTATGATGTCTTCTCAAAAAAGGGTTATAAGGAGGCCGGGATCTCAGAAATTGCAAAACGTGCTGGCGTAGCAGTTGGTTCTTTTTATAACTACTACAGCAGCAAGGAGGCTATCTTTTTGGATGTGTACGTTGAGGAGAATAATCGCGTTCGCCAGGCAATGATGGATGATATCGATTGGCAGCAGGATTTGGTTGAGCTTGTAAGGCAGATTTTTGAGCAGTCACGAAACCTGGTTTCGTCCAATAAAATCCTGGCGGAATGGCATAGTCCAGCCATCTCTCGTACGCTGCGCAGCCACTACTCTTCGGGCAAAGGCAAAGCCACCAATACCTTTCATCAGTTTTTAGTCAAGACCTTTACTAGCCGCATGGTGGCAGAAGGACATTCAGAGGAAAAGATTCAGGATATTTTACAGGTTTATAATTTGTTTTACTATATGGATGTGCACATCACTGAAGGCGATTTTCCAGGTATTAGTAGGACGCTAGAAGTACTTGCCACTAACTTTGTGAAAGGTATTTTACATAATGAAAAGGGGTAAAAAAATGGTTATCATCGTTATAGCTATTCTTGCAGTTATAGGCATTATTACTTGGGGTGTCATCGCCTACTTGGGGCGGAGCCAAACGTTATCGGTCACATCCATCGAAAACCCTCGCGGCGATCTCTATATCATTCGCCTGGCAAAGCCTAATAATATGACGTGGAAGGCAGGCTCTTATGCCAAGATTACGCTACCCAGTACGGCATCTGGTGGTAAAAAGAATGACTATACGAGTGATCAAACAAGTCGTTGGCTGAGTATTGCCTCCAGCCCCGAGGATAATGAAATCGTCATAGTGACCCACAATAGCGGTAGCCCTTATAAGGAGGCTTTGACTCACCTACCGGCAGGCAGCAAGGTTGAGATGAGTTGGCTAGACTCTTCTTTGTCAGTTACAAACAGCGGCGAGCCACTGGTCTGCTTTGCATCTGATGTCGGTATCTCAGCAATGCGACCAATCGTCAGGCAGTGGGCTGGCAAACGCCCCATCGTTCTCTACCATTTAGATAAGGGAGTAACGGTCTTTGACAAAGAGCTCTCGGAATTAGCAAATAAGACAACCAATGTCACCTATGAAACCAATGCCGGTCTTTCCCAGAGCCAAGAGCACGTTGCACAGGCAATCAATAAATATGGTAATCAAGCTCAGTATCTCTTGGCTGGACAGCCTGACGATGTAAAGGCGATGAAGAAGCTCCTTACAGACAAGAGAATTGATAGCAAGTATGTTAAATCAAGCACTTTTCGTGGGTTGAAGTAGTGGCTGTTATGCGCGTCGCACATAGCGCGCCAATAGCATCCCGCCAGCAAGCAACGCCGCTGTCGCAAGGACAAATTGCCAGAGTGATATGCCGGTGTCGGCTAAGAGGCCGTGGAATTGGCTTGGCTTGGCTGGCTGAGTGGGCTGGTTGGGTTTATTTGGATCGAGTGGATTTGTCGCCAGTGCCGCGCGGCACTCCGACCAAATTGCTTCTGGGTAGCTGGCCGCCAACACATACCACGCCGTCGATGCCACCGAGTTTGCATTGGTTAGTTCATTTGGCAGATCGGCCTTAGACGCGTACTGCCATGCACCATTGGGCCGCTGCGCCGGGTACGTGTCTGTCAAGATTGCCCGCGCTGTGGCCGTGTCCCCAGCGATAGTATGCGCCTGCGCTACGCCATACGTCCCTTCAAACCATACGGTTGGCACGTAATTACCTGTCAAATACGGTGTATAGCCTTTTGCCGCACCATCGGTTGTTTTGTAGATGGCAGTATGAGCGAGTGCTTGCTTAGCTTTGTCATATTCGCCAATCGCATTGAGAAAGATCGAGCCCCAGCTTGTTGTATCAAGCGCCTTGCTGCTGTCGTTATATCCTTGATTGAACCGACCCTCGGATGTATTCCATAGCTTTGCCACCGTTACTTTAGCAAGTTCATCTGCCTTCTGAGCGTACTGCTTATCGCCCAGCACGCGAGCTGCCCGTTCATATACATGCCACATGTCAGTGTTGTGCTCAGTAGCATGCCACGCAATATCCTTCTTGACGCCATTGTCGATCCGTACTCCGCCACGGAACAATCCAGCAGCATCACCAGTCGTCGTCTTCATCGTCTCAAGCCAGCGGAAGGTATCAAGAATCATCTGGCGCACCCCTTGCTGATCACCATACTTTTCCATATAGCGAATAAGCGCATACTGCACGAAGGCAATGCCACCAGTATAATAAATCGGCTGCTGGATCCCTGTATAATCAAGCTGGTGTACACTCGCCGGGAAGGCCCCCTTCTGCTCACCGGCCTTGACTTGGATTGCGCTTAGGCCATGCACGAGTTTATCTGCCATTGCCCGATCGTCCGCACCAATCGCCACAAGTAGCGCCAGCGACTGATCATACACATAGCTGTACGACTCACGTGGCGTACCATAGCCGTCTTGGCCCGGTGCATACTCATACGAGCGAATGAGCCCCACCAGCTCTGGCTTGAAATACTCAG
>CALHQH010000044.1 GCA_938036625.1 uncultured Candidatus Saccharibacteria bacterium
CATACCAGATGAGTCTGCATCATTTGCTGCCGGAATGTAGCATGATCAGGAAAGGCCGTTTCTCCTTGCCAAAACCCTGCTGCCGTCCCATCGCGAATCGCACCGGCTGAATGACTCAGCAGTTGCCGTAATGTGATGGTTTGCCAGCGGGTATCTGGGTGCTCGGCCAGCCATGGCAGGTATGTCGTAATGGTATCATCGATCTGCAATAACCCCTGCTCCTGCAGCTGCAGTAGTGCCGTTGCAGTAAACATCTTGGAATGTGATGCTGCGCGCAGTAGATGGTTTGGTGTGAGGGGCGTGGCAGTCGCTTGATCGGCAACACCGTATGTGTGATGAAATACAATCTCATCCTGCACGGCAATCGCCACCGCAAAGCCTGGCCACGAAAGCCACTTGCTCCGCAGTGTCAGCCATGAGTCAATAAATTGCATTGTTCGCTCGGGTAGCTCCATACTTATATTATTGAGTATAACATAGGAAGCTATCTCATATTACAGCTCTTCCGCAAACTGGCTCCGATACAGCTCTGCATAAAAGCCGCTCTGGGCGAGCAGTTCGTCGTGCGTGCCTTGCTCGATGATGTTGCCATCCTTCACCACAAGGATGAGGTCGGCGTCGCGGATCGTGCTCAGGCGATGGGCAATAACAAAGCTTGTCTTGTGCTGCATCAGCCTATCCATCGCCTGCTGAATCAGCACCTCAGTGCGGGTATCGACCGAGCTGGTGGCTTCGTCTAAGATAAGCATCGGCGTCTTGGCAAACATAGCGCGGGCAATTGTCAGCAGTTGCTTCTCCCCTTGCGACATATTAGTCGCCGCTTCGTCGAGCACCATGTCGTAACCGCCCGGCAGCGACCGGACAAAGTGGTCAACATGCGCCTCACGCGCCACCGCCAGTAGCTCAGCTTCGCTCGCCTCAGGATTACCATAGCGCAGATTGTCGCGGATCGTCCCATGGAAAAGCCATGTATCTTGCAGCACCATGCCAAAGAGCTGCCGGACACTGCTACGCGTCATCTGGGCAATATCTACGCCGTCGATGAGGATCTGACCACTGTCAATATCATAAAATCGCATTAGTAGATTGACCAGCGTCGTCTTACCTGCGCCCGTTGGCCCAACAATCGCCACTCGCTGGCCGGGGCGAATATGAGCCGAGAGGTGCTTAATAACCGGCGTCTTTGTGTCGTAGCCAA
>CALHQH010000045.1 GCA_938036625.1 uncultured Candidatus Saccharibacteria bacterium
AGCGCCTCATGGCACACTACACTGACGTCCTCATCACGATCAATGCTGAGGACTACGCCCGAGCCAACCGTCACTTTGCCACCAGCGTGGTGTATGTGCCGGGCGTGGGGGTGGATCCAAAGCGATTTGACATTACAATCAACAAGAACTCGCGGCAGGCAATACGTGCTAAGCTAGGCATTAAGCCAAATGATTTCGTCATAATCTACGTCGCTGAGCTGTCGAAAAGAAAGAATCAGTCTTGGCTGCTCAGTGCGCTTAAGACAACCTTACAGCAAGACACATCGATGCATCTTTTGCTAGTTGGTGCAGATAGTCTGCAGGGTAAGATCCACAAGCAGTCTGCTCGCTATGGTATACAGAGTCAAGTTCATTTCCTCGGATATAGAAAGGATATACCAGAGCTGCTCCAGGCGTCGGATCTATATGTTTCTACGTCAAAGCAAGAGGGGCTTCCTGTTAATATTCTTGAGGCGATGATGGGACGTATGCCAATCGTTGCCTTGGAGTGCCGAGGGGTTGCTGAGCTTCTCTCGTTGGTGGGTGCTACGCCAGCGCGTGATATGCAGACATTTCGCGCGGCTGTCCAGTACTACAAAAAGCACCGCTCCTTGCACCGCGAGAAAGATACAATCCAATCCGCACTATCGCGATACACGACACCAAATATTATGAAAAATATGCGCCAACTGTATGAATACGAGGGAGAGGCTGCTCGATGAACCAAGAAGGAACTATAGCGATCATAACGACTGGCCTCTTGCCGGTGCCTTCGGTGATGGGGGGTGCGGTAGAGAATCTGGTGCAGAATTTTATCGATGAGAACGAGCGGCAAGGCGGCCCTCGCCTCACGGTATATAGCACCGCAACGCCAGATGCTATAGAAAAGGGTCAGGCGTATACGCATACAGACTTTGTCTTTATACACACCCCATGGGTCATCAGAGCAGCGGACTCTATACTCTACAGTATATTCCGGCGCCTTGTCGATACAAATAAGAGTGCGTCTTTGCGGGCGGTCCTGCAGCGGCTGTATTTTTTGAGGAAGGTATCGAGCCATATTGCTCGCAAAAACCATCGCAAAATACTGTTTGAGAATGCGATTATCCAGACGCACATCTTACGGTGGCACAAAAACCAGGAACGATACAAAGGTAGAGTTTATGTGCATATTCATAATGAAATAACTAACTTTTATAAGACGTATAAGTATCTAGCGGGTGCAAAAATTATCGTTGTGAGCAAGTTCATCAAAGATAGCTTGATCGCTAAATCGGCGCAAGGTAATGAAGACAGCGGCCCATTGCAAAACATATCGGTGCTCAAGAACGCAGTTGACAATACCCGGTTTACTGCAATGACGAGAAAGCGCGCATCGAAGCTACTGCATCAACAATATACCATCGATGCTTCAAGAAAGATCGTATTATTCAGTGGTAGGCTGACTCCGGAGAAGGGGATTGATGTGTTGCTACGAGCGCTTGATCGGGTTAAAGAACAAAATTACCAGCTGCTTGTGGTTGGCAGCTCGTTCTTTGGGACTGATATCAAAAACCCATTTTTGAAGGAGCTTCGCGACCTCACCGAGGCACATCGGGAGCACGTGACATTTACCGGATATATCGACTATGACAACATGCCGCTACTCTATCGCGGGTGTGACTTTGCCGTGTTGCCGTCGGTGTGTAATGATGCTGCGCCGCTAACGGTTATAGAATCGATTACGGCAGGCTTGCCGATGATCACGACAAACAGAGGTGGCATACCAGAATATGCATCAGACAAAGCAGCTATTCTCCTTGATACAGATGAGAACCTTGAGCAGTCTATAGCAAAAAATATAGAAAAACTTCTCAGAGAGGATGACACATTGCAAGCCATGAGCAAAGCAGGCCAAAAAGCCGCCAAAGATATGACATTATATAATTATTATAGAGGGCTCCTCGAGGAATTAGAAGAAAAGTAGAGACGTATGAGAACACTACAAAAGCTACATATAAATCCAAAAAAGATACTCGCGACCACGCTCGTGTTTGTGATGATCACGTACTATTACCTCTACGTGGTATCACCACAGTTGACGGCGTGGCTGCCTCTGGTCTTGGTAATTGGCATTGTTCTATCGGGGATTATTCTGGTAGATTTTGCCATAACAAACAAGCTTACTAGGTGGCATTGTAAATATCTGCTCTTTTATATTGCGGTGCTTGGGATCTCAGTTATTTTTCAGTGGCCAAATGTTGCATGGCTCGCACTAACTTCGAGCACGCTCTTGATCCTTAAACGGGATGAGTTTATCAAGATATTTTTCTATACCTCGGTAGGGTTTTATCTGCTGGTGGTTATTTTGGCACTCTTGGGGGTGCTGCCCATGGCGTATGTTGGGTTTGATGGTAATGAATCGCAGCGGTATGGATTTGCAAAATACTCGCTTGGGTTTGATGGGCCAAACCAAGCGTCGTTGTCGTTCTTCCCAATACTGCTTAGCGGTATGTATCTCTATGGCGCGAGTCGTATGTTTACGAGTATTGCGCTGGTTGCTTGTATTACTGTTGGCATCCTGACTGGTAGCCGCACCGGATTTTTGCTGAGTCTTGCCTTTATTCCAGCATATAGGCTGCTACTCCACAAGTATGGTGAGTGTAAGAAAAGCGCCATAGCACCATATTTGTTTATCATTGGCCTTCTTGTGTCGTGTATTGGTGCAGCACTGTTTGTTGATAATGACCTAGCAAATAGGGTTATGTCTGACAGACCCAAGTTGATCGACCAATATCTGCAGTCAGCGTACACTCCATCGGTATTTGGATCAGATGAGGTGTACAATAAAGCCCAGTACGGAACACCTCCGGTTGATAACTTCCCGGTATATATATATGCTCGCTATGGCATAGTTGGCTTTATCATATTTGCCTTCGTCTTTTGGCAGGGAATGCGACGAGAGCGCTCAACGAAGATGTATATTCTATTCTTATTCATCATCCTATATGGATTTGCAGAAGCCTTCTTCGATATTGCAGCAAAGAACTTCATCTTGCCGATTCTCATGGTTTCACTGTTTCAGAAAGGAGCTTTGTATGAGCAGCAAAACACTCGTTAGTATTGTCGTACCTGTCTATAATATGGAACAATACCTCAGTCAGTGCATCGAGAGTATTATTGCCCAAACGCATCGGGCGCTCGAGATTATCATCGTCAATGATGGATCGTCGGATAGGTCGCTTGAGATTGCTCATGATCTTACCCGCAAGGACTTGAGGATTATCGTTATTGATAAGCCAAATGGTGGCGTAAGCTCGGCCCGCAACGAAGGCATTGAGCGAATGCAAGGAAGTTACGTCACCTTCGTTGATGCAGATGATTCAATCCACCCAACCTATATTGAGAATCTCCTGGCTGATGCACAGGCAACTGATGCTGACATAGTGAGCACACCAAAGCACCTGCTTGGTGATGCAGAGCGGCAGGGCTTCTTGGACGCGACTATCCCAGTTGCTGCGTCGGCGTCGGTCTTTACGCGCACTGAGGCGCTGACTGCGCTGTATAATGGACGGCTCGAGAAGGGTAACAATGGCTGTCAATTGTACAAAACTGAGATCATCAAGCACAATGATATCCGGTTTGATTCTCAGATGGCGATAGGGGAGGATTTTGATTTTTTGGCTCGCGCGATTATATCGGCGCGCTGTATTGCGGTTGACAATCGCAGACTCTATTACTATCGAGCTAACCCGACAAGCGCCGTTCATCAGGAGTTTAACATTCGGCACTACCAAGCAATTGAGAATATGCAAAAGACAGGCAGAGCGCTCCATAGTCCACCAAAGAAACTCGTTCAGGCGATGAATAACAACCTATTTGTTGCCTCGGCATCATACGGTGCATTGATGTATGCAAGCCGCAAAAAATTCCCAAGAGAATTTAACGAAATCAAACGTACCGTCCGGAGGCTCAAGTGGGGCACACTATTGAGCCGAGACGTCAAGCACAGTGGTCGAATACGGGCGGCACTGATTATTTGTCTTGGTACCAACCTTGGGTTTATTGTAATTAGAAAATTGATAAAAATCTAAAAGACGAGGATATTCTTATGAAAAAAGTCGGCATCATCACCTTTCATCGTTCGCATAATTGTGGGTCTATTATGCAAGCATACGCACTGCAAAAAGTCTTGCAGACGCGATACGGCATTGAGCCCGAATTCATCGACTTCTCGAGCCCTGGTCAGCAAAAGCTCTATTCGGTCTTTAGTGGAGACAATAGTGCAAAGGGCATGCTGCGTAATGTCGGGCGGGCATGTATCTACAACCGGCTCAAGAAGAATCAGGCGAGCTACGATAGGTACATCAAGAAGCACCTGAGGCTATCTAGCCGCACATTTACCACTAATAAAGAATTGCAAGAAGCTCACTTTACGTATGATGCGTATATTGCGGGGAGCGACCAGGTGTGGAATATAATGATCGATGATTATGATCCTGCCTATTTCTTGAATTTTGTTGAAGAAAATAAGCCAAAGATATCATACGCGGCCTCATTTGGCGCACGGCGAGTAAGTAGCAATACTAATCACCCCGAAGTCATTCGCGACATGATACGAGATTTTGATCATATCTCGGTCAGAGAACCAAATGGCCAAAAATGGTTAGCCGAAGATTTTGCAATCAAGAGCACTGTGGTGCTCGATCCAACGCTGCTCATTGATGGGGGCGATTATCGCGATGGAGAGGAGTCGCCCACAGAGCATATCAAGAAGGATTATATCTTTATTTATGCAGTGAGTGTATCGCGTAAGTTTGAACAACGGATACAGCAACTCGCTCGAGAAGAGGGGCTCAAGATCGTTATATGGCAACCTGATACCTGGCTCAAAATGAAAGGGGCAGCAAAGGGTTATATCCTACCAAAAGATGAGAACCCAGGGAAATACCTGTGGTACATACGTCATGCCAAATATGTATTTACGGCGTCCTTCCATGGTGTGATATTTTGTGCCCAGTATAGAAAGAATTTCTGGATCTTGTACAATAAAGGAATGAATTATGACAAAGACGATCGGATTCTTTCGCTCGTGGATAGCCTTGCATTGTCGGATCGGCTTCTGGCAGAAGATGACACGGAAAAGGACGTGCGCTCCACCATTGACTATACAGCCTACGAAAAAAACCTTGCCAAGAGGCGTCAGCAATCATATGCATTTCTTGACAAGGCGGTAAAAAACATATGAGCAGATCTACCGAGCTCATAAAAAACACCGCCCTCCTCACGATTAGCAAGATCACGACGCAGGCCGTCGCGTTCTTGCTTGTTCCTCTGTATACATTTTATTTGTCCGCGAGTGACTATGGGCAGGTTGACCTCATCTTGACGTATATTGCTTTGTTTGCGCCAATCTTGTCGGTTCAGCTCGAATTTGCGGCATTTCGGTTTGCGATCGATTCGCGCGATGATGTGGATAGACTCAGTAGTATTCTATCAACGATATTTAAAATAGTTCTGCCTATAACAGGACTAGCTATTGCTTTGTTAGCTATAGGGTCGCTGTTTGTTGCTATCCCGTATTTGATTCTTGTGTGTCTCAATATTGTTCTCTCTGTAGTATCTGCGGTGCTACTGCAATTTACGCGAGGAGTTGGTGATGCAAAGCATTTTTCTATCGCGAGCATACTCATTGGCGTGGTGAGTACACTATGCTCCTTTGTCTTTGTCGCGGTCATGCGGCTACCTGCCTTTAGCCTGATGATATCGTTAGTGCTCGCGAATTTAGTAGGCATAGGCTACCTGTTGGTGATTATTCGGCGCAAGAAACAGATTCGCTTGCTACACGGCGAGACGCACCAATCGTTGCGTTCGGATATGCTGCGATACGCTATTCCACTTTTGCCAAATAATATCGCATGGTGGGTGCTCAATGTCTCGGACAGGACTATTATTTCGATGTTTATTGGTGCAGCCGCAAATGGTATGTATGCGATTGCGAATAAATTTGCATTTGTCCCAAGCATACTATTTGGCATATTTAGTATGAGTTGGAGCGAATCTGCCTCTCTTCATATTACTTCGCGAGATAGAGATGCATTCTTTTCGAAGGTGTCCGACATGTGCTTGCGGCTATACTCATTTGCAACTGTGGTGTATGTGTTAGTGATAGATATATTTTATTCACGAATCGTTGGCGCAGAGTATGCGGATGCGCATGGCTTAATACCCATTTTGGCGATAGGGGCTTTTTTCCAGGCGATCCTTGGCAATTACTCTGCGATATACATTGCTAAGAAAAAAACAAAAGAGGTTGCCAATAGCTCCCTTGCAGCTGCAGTGATCAATATTGTCGTTAATCTTGCTTTGGTAGGCGTTATTGGTGTGTATGCCTCGGCACTCTCGACTGCTGTTGCCTTTGCCTGTATGGCAGTGATACGGCATATTCATGTCCAGCGCTATGTTAAGGTGCGCTATCGTGCGCAAAGTATTATATGCTCTGGAGCTGTATTAATAGCCGGGGGGATTATCTACTATACTCATGTGCCGAAAGTTGTTTCTATCATAGCCTGTATAGTGATTATGGCAGTAGGTATTATCTTGATGAAGGATCTCTTCGCCAAGATACCCATCAAAAAGTACCTAGACAAAATGCCTCACCATAAATAATATATGCTATATGACAAATACAAAGCAAAAAACAGCCATCATACGTAATTACGTAATTGTTTGTGGCTGGGCTATAGTTATCTTCACTCTCTCTCACCAACCCGCTGCTGTCTCTAGCGGGCAGAGCGGGGTGATTGTTGGGCATTTGCAGCAGGCTATGCCAGGGGTGAGTACGGCTATCTTAACGTTTCTTGTGCGCAAGAGTGCTCATATTATTGCGTATTTTATCCTTGGTATACTGATGTATCGTGCGCTGTGTATCACTATCCATCGCTGGCGAACGCGCACCGTGGCGAGCCTTGCCCTGCTGAGCTGCAGTCTCTATGCGGTGACAGACGAGATCCATCAGCTCTTCGTGCCCGGGCGCAGCGGCGAACTGCGCGATGTCATGATCGATAGCATAGCAGCACTGGTGGGAGTGGGGTTATGCGCGTGGATGATGCGCTGGCGATCATTGCGCAAGAGCACCGCCATGAACGATCGATGACGGCATAATAAATATACGTACTCGTAATTTTCGTGAGAAATTCCAGGCGTATTTATATGTCATATTCTGTTGCAAGTCAGGTAGTAAATGAGATGATGGCTATGGTTGTAAGCAATGAGTAGTGTGATGCACAATTTGGTCACAATATGTAAAATTCGGTGCAAAATCTCGAACAAAATTCTCAAAAAATGAAACAAACGTTTGCTAATTGTTCGATATAGTGCTACACTGTCGTAGGGGGTACTGATAAGGTACTTCGAACACATGTTAGCACAGAGGTAGCTATGGGTTAGGCTACTGGTGCAGCGATCAGCCATGGGCGCTATCGCCAGTTGGCAACAGATTTGCCAGAGGTCTCCACCGCGATGGATAGATACGCAAACGGTTGATCATTCCTCCTCTTTTGCTCATGAGCGAGCCATTATGTTTGCGTTTCTCTCGGAGAGAAAGCGCTTTATTCTAAGCCAAGCTTAGCGCTATTTCCTTTTTTCGCTAGCAAGATACCGCAGCAAATGATGCTGCGGTATCGCTATATCCACGCTAGTGGTCTTGCCTCTGAGAAGTTCTTTTGCAAGAGATATAGATGTTTTTACTTGCCCTGATAGCGCCGAACAATTGGTGCTACAAGATACAATGACATAGGCAGGACGAGAAGCTCACCGTCTTGCCCTAGCCAGTACAATATGCCAGCTACCACAAGATGAAGCACGATGATCCCTGCCGTCAGCCACGGCAAGAAAGCTCGTGGTATGCGCGGTGCAAACAAGAGATAGAGAATACCGCCAAAGCAGTCGAGTGCCAACGCGAGATGTAAGAGGGATGGTGTCATAGTGCGAGACTCCTTATAGTAAAGTGATGTTATAGCCTAGCATACTGTGATTACACAGTGCTGTCAAATGTTCGATACGTATATATCGTATCCTCTCCTATGTCTACCTCAATCTATCCACCTACCTCTCACCATTTCATACAGGTAGTATATGATGGCAGATTGCCATAATCTATGTTTAGTTCTGGTATACGGGTATATGGCCGAGAATGACCCTTATCGTGTTAGAGGATAGGGAATGGCGAGCGACAAGGTCGAGAAATAAATAAAAATCCGAATTTATTGCTCAATACACCGAGGCAAGTAATCTCGCTTATGTTTCACTATCTTGGATTATGCTGCTATAATATGTACGCAATGAATAACTCTACAAAACGTACAAAGATACTGGCTACTCTGGGGCCAGCCACCAACACACCAGAGAAAATAGAAGCGTTGATCCGGGCGGGCGCCAATGGCTTTCGCCTCAACTTTAGCCATGGCTCGTACGAGGAGCGGCTTGACCAGATTGCGTGGATTCGCAAGGCAAGTGCTACTGTTGGTCGCACCGTCGCGATTTTGCAAGATTTGCAAGGGCCAAAGATTCGCCTCGGCGTACTGAAGGACAACCACTTTGATATCAAAGCAGGCGACGAAATCATCCTCGATCACGCGGTAGAGGAGCACGATGGCAGCAACCGTCTGCCTATCCAGTACAACCTTGCCGATAAGGTCAAGGTGGGCGAGCCCGTCTATCTCTTCGACGGTAAATTGCGTGGTGAGATGACCGAGCGCGTTAGCGACACCGCCATCAAGGTACGCCTGAGCAACGATGGTTTCTTGATGAGTCGCAAGGGGCTCAACTTGCCAGACACCGACTTTGGTGGTGACATCCTCACACCCAAGGATTTGGCTGATGTTGAGTTCGGGGCAGACAAAGATATCGACTTTGTGGCACTGAGCTTCATTCAGAGCGCAGAGGATATCAACAATCTACGCCAGATTTTGCTGAGCCATGGTTCAACTGCGCAGATCATTGCCAAGGTCGAGACCAAAGCAGCCATCGAGCCAGAGACACTCAAGGCGATCGTCAAGGCAGCTGATGGTGTGATGGTTGCTCGTGGTGACCTTGCGGTCGAGACGAGCCCAGAGATTGTGCCAATCGTCGAGCGCGAGATTATCCGTCTCTGCCGTAAGTATGGCAAGCTCTCTATCGTTGCGACGCAGATGCTAGCCAGCATGGTGGACAACCCCGAGCCAACCCGGGCTGAGGTGAGCGACGTTGCAACTGCCGCTATCCTTGGGACAGATGTCGTGATGCTTTCTGACGAGACAGCCAATGGTGACTACCCAGTTGAGGCTGTTAAAATGATGGCCGACACCGTGCGCTACACTCAGTCGCGCTGGCCGATGAATGACATGCCCATCGAGGAGGGCCGCACCAACCGCCGGCTCAATGCGATTGCTCATGCTGCCGTTGATGTTGCTCACAAAGTTGACGCAACAGTGATCGTTGCCGAGACGCATTCTGGTGCGACAGCAGCACGTATCGCTGCGTGTCGACCGGAGTTGCCAATTATTGCGGTGGCACCAGACCCCCGTGTGGCGCAGCAGCTTGCCTTGTCGTATGCAACGCGTAGCTTCGTCCGGCCCGACAGCCAGCAGCTTGGCAGCGACCTAACGCGCGAGTTGCTCAGCCAAGGTGCCTTTGGTAATGTATCCTCGGTTACAGCCGTCATTATCAGTGGTCGCCAGCCTGGCGCGACTGGTGGGACGGATACGCTCAGTGTCCGCACCTTCGAGCGCTAAGCTTACCAAAGCAACTGATAGGAACACCCACCTACCATATGGTGGGTGTTTTTGTCAGTAAAACAGAAGCAATTTGTGTATGCATTACCTGCCGATTGCAAGAGGGTATAGGCAGAGTACGAAGTATGTCGAGCTGTTCGTCACTAAAAATTGGTGTATTCTATAGGGATATAGAGTAGCAGCAGGTCGTTTGCAGTAACTTCGCATGCTGTGTCGTTGTATATAATACATCGTATATGAAAAAAGTAGTGTAAAAATAACATCACACAGCATGAGCACTCCTTGTGAAGTCATCGACTAATCGACCAGAGGTAGGCTATTGCCGAGAGTGCAACACGATGGTATGAGTATGCGAATCAGCGCATTGATACTTCGCACCAAATGAGCAAGGTGAGTTGCACCACAATGTCAAATAAGCTACACTAGAGAAAACAACATAAGCGATACATTGTGGGCATACGATTGATCAACAACCGAGGTAGTATCCAAAACTCGATACGAGGCTCCGGTTCGTTGTATCAGGGTGTGGACTGGTGTGTACCACACAAAAACTGTAGCGCTTGTATAAAAACAAACAAAGGAAACCGTTCATGCCAGATATAGACTTCGACGAACTCGACCGCGCGGTGCACGACCTCATGCGCCAGTCTGGTCAGCTGCCAACAACGCCAGACAAACCGTCTGAAGCACCTGCCACCACACCAAGCAAGGATTCGGCCTCATCAAGCACTCAACAAGCTGCATCACCCCAACAAACAACGCCAGTAACAACTCCAGCTCGCCCTGAGGCAAGTGATGGTACGCAAGGTGCAAGCACGCCACGTGCTCAGGATGATAACACCTCAACAGACTCAGCGCAGCAGGTGGACTCATCAGATAATGCAACGCCAGCTAAGCAGTCACCTGCATTAGCACCTCGAGATAATACTAATAGCACTGATGAAACAGTGCAGACTGATGATAGCACTACCGTCACTGATGCTACCTCTGATACTAATACTGACAGTATGCCTGTGCGCCGCCGTGGGTTGACAATTATGCCACTGTCGCAACAGGCGGACGGGGCAGAGCCAGCAGGGGAGTCGTATGAATCGGCTGAGCCTGAGCCAGCCGTTGACCGTGCCCGAGCGCTGTCGGAATCGGTCGTTGCGTCGGAGCGCGAACCTGCTTCGATACCTGCCGAGCCAGAGCAGATTGATGTGGTGGATGATGCAGAGTCAACTCAAGCTAACTCTGTAGATACAGTACCACCAGTGCAGACGACGGCAGATGATGCGCCATCGCAGCCTCAGCCTACAGCGATCGTGACGGTTGATCCTGACGATATTATTACTCCAGCCAGCGATGACGACGAGGATGATGACGTATATGCCGATCGAGCGCAGTTCTTCGGCCGGTCGGCGGCGCGGCCGTTTGTTGCACCGCCAGCCCGTGAGGCGACACCGGTTGACGATGTATCATCCACAACAGGTTTAGATGAGTCATCTCCTGTGGCGGAGACAGATAATACAGCATCAGCTCTGAGTGATGGAGCGGCAAGTGACGAAACATCTGCCACAGCCACAGAGGAAGAGACGCCAGCGACAATTGAGCAAGTTGAGTCGGAGACGCCAACGATGCCGTATCAATTTGCGGGAGAAGATACTGAGGGCGATGACGATGACGAAGCGCTTGTCCGTCATCTCAATGAAGTGAATCAAGTACAAGATGATGATACTGAGCCAGCGCAAGCATCCGTCGTTGATGATCTTGATGATGGTTTTGCTCCGCAACCACTGATTATCCCACCGCCAACAGAGAAGACGGATGACACTCCACTGTCTTCTGCCGAAACGGCAGTGCAGCCAACGGATGATGCGTATACGGCTAATGATGTACCTGTTGCCGCACCACAGGATGAGCCAGATAATACAACCAGTGTGAGCGATACCGATGACGCCAGTGACGACCAGTTGCTCTATGCGCCAGCGACATCAGCAGATACAGACGTATCAGGGGTGCCCAACAGTAGTAATATTCCTGATAATGAGATAGTGCAGCCGCTTGGCCAGCAACATGAGGAGTCAGCATGGCCTGAGCTGCAATATGATGAATCGGGCAATATACCAGGTGTGCAAGCCTCTGATATAGACCACGCTACACCTGCGTGGCCAGAGGCGGCAACAGACAGTACGAGCGTTGCAGATGATAGCCAGACGGCAGCTCAGGTGGCTGATGCAGATATGCTGAGTGAACACGTGTCGTTTGGTGACGAGGGCATGCCCTGGCAGGATGAACTCGCCGCTTCATCTACTCAATCGCACGTCGATGATGTCGCTCCAGCAGAATTACTAACGGCCGAGCGTGCCATACCAGATGCAGTAGTGGCTAATGACAACCCATCGCCACAGCCAGAGGAGACGCGCACTGAGGATGCTATGCCAGAAGCTCACATCGATCGCCCATTGCCGCTGCTAAGTACGTATAATGAGCACCGAGCAACTCCTGAGCCACACTTTGATGCTCTACCTCTGTCTGATTTGCAAGAGGAGGCGAACGCTGTTGATGCAACTGATGTTGCTGAGAATACGAATGATATCGCGCAAAGCACGACAGATATGCAATTGCCGGATGCTCCTGATGACCAAGCAGAGCAACCCTACGCACCCGCTACACCACTGTTTGCCCCGGCTGACGATGTCGTAGCCAAGGCGCAGCAGATTATTGCTGCTCGCCCTGAGACATCCACCGATAATGCACCAACACCTCCGCGAGAAGGAGAGGATACGCCAAAGAATGCGCCCGATGTCGTGCCAATCAAGCTTTCTCAGCCAGTCGACCAACAGGCTAAGCCATCGGTTGCTGATCTACCAGCTATGCATACTGCAGATGAGACAGCACCAGCTGAGCCAAATGATGATCAAGCAGCTGCTCCATCTATTCAGCGTCCGCGTGGCCGCTTTATGGATATTGTGGGTGGGGCAGCTCCAGTTGCTGCAGCTGCCCAAGCGGCCCGCCCACGGGTACGTCGTCAGGGTGCGGTGGTTGAGCCGCTGACAAGTAGTGCACCAGTGGTTGGCATGGATATTCGTCCTGCACCTGGCTATGAGGCAGCGCAGCATCACGCAGGAGCAGCATCGAGTCCTTCGGCAAGTGATGAGGCTAAAGCGTCTGATGTAGCAACGCCTGATGGAGCGCCATCTGCAGATGCGCTTGACCTCCAGCCTGGCGATGAAAAGCCGCTAAGCTACACACCATTCTTGCCCGATGCTGAGACGAAGGTCGATAAGCGCCCACTGGGTGGTGCTGATACGCTGGTGGGTGATACACCAACATTGGCCGATACTACTCCGATAGGGATGTATCATGATGAGCCTGGCGCATTCGGCATAGCTCCGGCTGATAATAACGAACCATCGGCACTGCCGCATCTTTTTGCGCCGCATGATGAGCATGCCTCGGCTGAGCAATTCATCGATGCACTGACAGATACGAGCGAGAATGCGCCATCACTTTATCCGGCCGATGATCACTACCCACTACCCGAGCAAGATACACTAGAGACTGCTACGGCGGATGATGAGCCCATGTACCAGCTAGAGGATCACTACGGTGCTGACCGGTCGCTCTACCCGGATGACCCAGCCGACTCTCATGAGGCATCGGCTGATGGAGCAGGGCCGCAGTTTGCAGAAGATGAGATTGACCTGAGCCTGCCTGTGCCTGGCCCTGGTGAGCCGGATATTGACTATTACGGCGAAGCGGAGCGAGTCGAGGCTGAGCCAATGACGATGGAGACTGAGTGGGATGATGAGTCAGCCGCAAATGACCAAGCACACGTCGGCACTATCGAAGAAGCGGCTGCCACTACCCAAAATGGCGATACTGCGCTCGCCCTCCACCAAGCACTCCAGGAAGAGAACGAAGGCAATGTCGTTGCACCAATCTACAGTGCTGAAGAATTTACTCACGCACCAAAGAAGTCGCGCCGCCGCCCCGAGCAAGCTGCTGGCTGGATTTGGCTGCTGTGGATCGTCATGCTGTTAGCGCTTGGTGCTGGCCTTGGCGCGGTCTATTACACACTCTTTACCTAGCATCAGTGCAGCGGCATCCGGTATAATAGGCTACTATGGATATACTTGATGGATTAAATGACGCTCAGCGCTCGGCAGTGGTCGCATCTGATGGCCCGGTCCTAATTCTTGCGGGGGCGGGCAGTGGCAAGACAAAAACACTCACGCACCGTATTGCCTACCTCCTGACAGAGCAAGGTGTCTGGCCCAATGAAGTCTTGGCTGTTACCTTCACTAACAAGGCAGCCCGTGAGATGCGCCAGCGCCTCTGGCAGATTGCTGGGCATACCCAGGTAAGCTCGCCTCACGCGCCACAAACCGATCAACCACCTCGCTCCTTCATGCCGTGGATGGGGACATTCCATGGCATTTGTGTGCGGATTTTGCGGCGTGATGGTGCGGCCATTAGCATTCCGTCAAATTTCGTGATTTACGACGAAGACGACCGTCAAGGGCTCATCAAACAAGCGATGAAGCAGCTTTCCATTGGTGCAGACAGGCTTAAGCCGCGTGCTGCCAGTGCAGCAATTAGCAAAGCCAAGAATCAGCTCCTCTCGCCCAGCGACTATGCAGCCAGTGCGCGGTTTCCCTTCCAGCAGGCGGTGGCAGAGATCTACCAGCTGTATGAGCAGCTGCTGGCCGATGCAGGTGCGCTCGATTTTGACGACCTCCTGCTCGAGACGGTACGCCTCCTGCGAGACCACTCGGTGGTGCGTCAACGCTACCAAGCGCAGTTTAAGCACATCCTGGTTGACGAATATCAGGACACGAATGCTGCGCAGTATCAGATCATCAAGCTGCTAGTCAACTCACAGCGCAATATCTGCGTGGTAGGAGATGACTGGCAGTCGATCTATAGCTGGCGTGGCGCAGATTTTACGAATATTCTCAACTTCGAGCGCGACTTCCCGGGGGCACTGGTGGTGAAGCTCGAGCAAAATTATCGCTCAACGGGCGCCATTCTCGAAGCCGCTGGCAATGTAATCAATAAAAATCAGCAGCGAACGGATAAAACCCTCTGGACGGCAGCCGGCCCAGGCGCACCAGTGCAGGTGCAAGCTGCCTATGATGAAGCAGAGGAGGCGTATACCATTGCCAGCCAGATTGCTGCGCAGGTGGCGATGGGTGAGCGCGACTATAGCGACTTTGCTGTCTTGTATCGCACCAACGCCCAGAGCTATGCCTTTGAGCGAGCTTTCAACCAGCAGCGCGTGCCATACCAGTTGGTCGGTGGGGTGCGGTTTTATGATCGTAAGGAGATTAAGGATATCTTGGCCTATCTCCGCCTCATCTATCAGCCAAATGACCGTGTGAGCTTTAGCCGGATCGCTAATGTACCAACGCGGGGCATTGGCGCAACGAGCCTGGAGAAGTTTCTCATCTGGCAGAGTACCAGTGGGCTCGATATCATTAGTGCGCTGGTCAATGCCCGCCAGGCAGCAGCGCTAACCAAGCGAGCACAGACTGCTCTCGCACAGCTGGGCCAGTTGTTACGTGGCTTCCAAGCGCAGGTCGAGGCTGCGGCTGATCCAAGCCAATTGATTGATGATGTGATTACCAAGACGGGCTACCGCGACTATGTTCTTGATGGCTCACCCCAGGCCGATGATCGCGAGGCCAACCTCAGCGCACTGCTGTCTGATGCGCGGGCCTTTGCCAGTATGCCGGACTTTCTTGAGGAAGTTGCGCTTATGTCTTCGGTCGATCAAGCGACGGGTGTGCACAGCGTGACGCTGATGACGCTCCACGCTGCCAAGGGGTTGGAGTTTCCGGTGGTGTATATGGTGGGGCTTGAGGATGGCCTATTTCCCAGTGCTCGGGCGCTCGAGGAGGGGCCAGCCGCACTCGAAGAGGAGCGTCGCCTCTGTTATGTGGGGATGACACGCGCTCGACAGGAGCTCTATATGAGCTATGCGCAGAGCCGCTTGCAATTTGGTAGCCGCAGCTACAACAGCCCATCACGCTTTCTCGACGATATGGGCATGAGCCTGTCGATGGTGCATACCGAACCAGCTACATCAGTGTATGACGATGCGCTCGATGAGGTAATGCCGTATGAGGTTGGCGATATGGTGCGGTCGCTCCAGTTTGGCGATGGTGAGGTGATCGACATCGATGGCATGGCAGTGAGTGTGCGCTTTACAAATGGCTCTACCAAGAAGCTCAATGTGCAGTATGCCCGCCTTGAGAAAATTACTCCCTAGAACTACCCGCCATCGGCCAAAAAATGCTATACTAAAAAAATGAAAAACACACTTGTAAAGCAGCTGCGCCGCCTCTTGCCCGCAGCGATGATTCACACTCTCGAAGAAGCGTATCGGCGGAGCCGCATTGCCCTAGTGGCAGCACGCTATGGTAATCCGGCCAAGTATCTGCGCGTTATTGCCGTGACGGGCACAAATGGCAAGACGACCACTGTTAATTACATCAATGAAATCCTCAAAGCCGGTGGCCGCCGCACCGCAATGTTTTCCACGGCACTGATCGAGGTGGCAGGTCAGCGCCAGCTCAACGACCTCAATGCGACGGTTGGCTCTACCGCGCGGATGCAGCAGTTCTTTGCTGAGGCTAAGCGAGCTAACGTGGACTTCATCGTGTTAGAGATTACCAGTCACGCGCTTGATCAGCATAAGCTTGATGGTGTGCCAATTGACGTTGCAGTTATGACCAACCTCACCCAAGATCACCTCGACTACCACAAGACGATGGAGCGCTATGCCGCCGCCAAAGGTAAACTCTTTGCCCGGAAGCCGCGCTTTATTGTGCTCAATCGTGATGACGAATGGTTTCCATTCTTTGACAAGTACACGGCGCGTGAGCAGAAGATTACCTATGGCCAAGACGCAGCTGCCACAGCCCGTATTTCGCAGGCAGCGACCCGCAAAGGAGGCGGCAGTGCAATAGTTCTTCTTGGTGATGCGACAAAGCTACCACTGACAACACATCTCCCAGGAGTGTTTAATATTTACAATATGACGGCTGCAGCGGCTGCTTGCCAATTGCTGGGCGTCGCACCAGCAGACATTGCTCGGGGCGTAGCTAACCTCACTGGTGTGCCAGGGCGCTTCGAGCGTGTACCGGTGGATACGCCATATGATGTGGTAGTCGATTATGCCCACACCCCTGATGCGCTTGAGAAGCTACTGACCTCAGCGCGGGCCATCACCAAGCAGCGTATCATCTTGGTCTTTGGCGCGACTGGTGATCGTGACAAGGCGAAGCGACCCATCATGGGTGAGATTGCTGCTCGCCTGGCCGATCAGATTATCGTTACCGACGAGGAGAGTTATAACGAAGAGCCAGCTGGCATTCGCCAGGCAATCCTGCGCGGCATCCACCAGGCTGGCGGGGCAGGCCACACTAGCGAGATTGCCGACCGGCGCGAGGCTATTGCTCAGGCGCTCGCTATTGCTCAGGCGGGCGATACCATTCTTATCACTGGTATGGGCCATGAGCAATTTCGTATCATCAACGGCCAGCGCCAACCATGGAATGACGCGGCAGTGGTGCGAAGTTTGGTTGCTGAGCATAAGTAGTAGTGGCATTCTGACCCCTGATATAGTGAGGTTTCAAGGAGGGTTTTTTTCGGGCTATCCACTAGCTTTTTTGCCCGTATTTTGCTATACTACATCGTAGCGTACATTGCTGCGCAGATTATGATACAGTCTATTCCATTTTTGAAATTTCTCTCGCCACGCAATCTTGCTATCGCTGGTATGATTGCACTGGTTGGTATTGGTCTATGGCGGATTCCGTCCGTCCATGCAGCGTCGCGCCAGCCAGGTAGTGGCGAGCATATCATCACATTGCACGAAGGCACAGCCAAGCGCGGGTTCTACACCAAGGCGACTACCTTGCGTGATGCGTTGCGTGAGGCGAATGTGCGGCTGGATAGCAAAGATCGCACTGAGCCTGAGCTTGATACACCACTAGAGAGCGCCTCGTACGAAGTAAACATCTATCGAGCGCGACCAGTGGTGATTCGCGATGGCGGGGCAGATACGAAGCTGATTACCGCTTATCGCACAGGCAAGCAGATTGCTGAGCAGGCGGGTATTCCACTGCACGATGAAGACCAAGCGGTGCTGGCTCGCTCGCGCGATATCATTGCTGATGGGGCGGCAGAGGTAATGACAATCCGCCGCGCAACGCCCTTTACCCTTGTATTTTATGGCAAAACCATCCAGGCATACACGATGGAGAAGACGGTCGGTGCAATGCTCAAGGCCAAGAAAATCACCCTGGGTGCTGATGACACTCTCTCAGTGCCAGCGAACGCACCACTGACAGCTGGTATGACGGTAGAGCTCTGGCGTAATGGCAAGCAGACGGTCACGGTAGAGGAAGAAGTCGACTTCAAGACGGAGGAGATTAAGGATGCCGACCGCGAGCGTGGCAAAAAAGAAGTCAAGACCGAGGGCAAAAAAGGCAAGAAAGCCGTGACGTACGAGATTATTATGAAGAATGGCCGCGAAGAGTCACGCAAGCAGCTTAGCAGTGTGGTAACGCAAGAGCCGGTCAACCGGGTCGAGATCGTTGGGACGAAGAAGAAGTCAGTGGATACTACCTTTGGTGGTGACTTTGCAGGGGCACTAGCGAAGCTACGTAGCTGCGAAGGGGGTTACACCTCCAACACTGGCAATGGTTACTACGGTGCATACCAATTTGACATCAAGACCTGGGGTGGCTTTGGTGGCTATGCCAATGCAGCAGAAGCACCACCAGAGGTCCAAGACCAAAAAGCCTGGGAAACGTACCAGCGTCGTGGCTGGCAACCCTGGCCAACCTGTAAGAATAAGATGGGGCTGCAAGACATCTACCGCTAGCAGCCTAGCTAAGAGAACGAGATGATTACGAAGAGCCTCTATCGTCTGTGGCAGCATCGTCAACCAATGATGGCCTGCCTGCTGGGGCTGAGTGTCATAAGCGGTCTTATCGTGGCAAGTTATGCTTCGGCTCAGAGCCCAGCAGCAGTGCCAGCTCGACTGGTTACTGTAGTAGAGAATGGTCGAGAGCGTGCTGTCTACTCGACTGCTTCGTCTGTGCGGGAGCTCATCGCTACCTCAGGTATGAAGATTGATGCCTCGCATGACTCCGTCTCACCTCACCTTGATGCGTCGCTTACGCAAGCAGCGCCAACAGTGACAATCCAGCGTGCTCGGTTGGTCACTGTGATAGATGGTAAGAAACGTTCTCGTGTGCTTACCGCAGCACAGACGCCGCAGGATATTGCTAAGGCGGCTGGTATGGTACTCTACCGCGAGGATAGAGTCAGCTTCCAGACACCTGGCAACATTGCACTGGATGGGCCAAGTGAGATGATGACTATTCACCGCGCACCAACACATACAGTGACAGTGGAGGAGCCGATTGCATTTGCGACTGAGACGATCAAAGACAAGCAGCAATTCATCGGTAGCAAAACAATTAAGCGAGCTGGTCAGCCAGGCATTCGCCGCTTGACTTATACAGTCGAGATGAAGGATGGCACTGAAGTGCAACGCCGCCTAGCAGCGCAAACAGTGGTAAAGCAGCCGATTGCGCAAGTAGAAGTAGTTGGGACAAAGCCTAAGAATCCATTGACGAAGAGCAAGGGCGCGCATCACTTTACTGACAGCAAAGGGGTGAGCCACCGCGAGACATACTACGATTTGCCGATGAATGGTGCGATGCGTAACTGTGGTGGCGGTACCTATACCATTCGCGATGATGGTGCTAAGGTCGATAAAGACGGCTATATCCTCGTGGCGGCGAATTATCGCAACTACCCACGCTGCTCGGTGGTTGAAACAAGCATGGGCCCAGGCAAAGTGTATGATACTGGCAGCTTTGCCACCAAGCATCCGCACGGCTTTGACCTCGCGACGGATTGGACGAAGGCGGATGGGAAGTAGGCTGTCCTTTCTCTCTTCATAGTTGTAGATAATTAGGTGAGAAAATGACAAAAACTGAGAGTAGTCTAGCGGCAGTATAAGAAACTCATGCAGCGCATAATATCGCTAACCCTGGTATAATACAACTATGGCATTACAAAATAAAAAATCTCTAGGGCAGCATTGGCTCAAAGACCCGGATATGCTGGCGGCGATTGCCGATGCAGCAGCACTGACCCCTGATGATACGGTGCTAGAGATTGGCCCAGGACTTGGCACATTGACAAGCCGGCTCCTTGCCCGAGCGGGCAGGGTAATCGCGGTAGAGTACGATGCCAACCTCGCGCGCAAGCTGCCAGGGCAATTCCCTGGCAAGCAATTAACGGTGGTACATGAGGATATTCTGCAGTTTGACCTTAGTCAGCTTCCCGCTGACTATGCCGTGGTAGCAAATGTGCCATATTACATTACGAGTAAGATTGTCCAAAAGCTGCTGACAGCCGAGAATAAGCCGCGCCGCACAGTACTGCTGGTGCAGAAGGAAGTAGCTGAGCGAATTGCTGCTGAGCCTGGTGCAATGAGTCTGCTGGGAGTGAGTGCTCAGCTCTATGCTGAGGCGACGCTCGGCCCAGTAGTGCCACGCCAGTTCTTTGTGCCACCACCCAAGGTAGATTCGCAGGTGGTGGTGCTCGAGACGCGTGCTCAGCCTCTCGTGTCGCCAGCGGACGAAAAGGATTTCTTCCGCGTGGTACGGGCGGGTTTTGTGGCCAAGCGCAAGAAGCTGCGCAGTGCACTGGCGGCAGGCCTTGCACTAGATAAGACAGAAATCGAGACGATACTACAGAACGCTGGTATATCGCCAGACTGGCGGGCAGAGGATGTGTCGATTGCCCAGTGGCTCGCTATTATGCAAGAGTGGCGCGCGCAATGATCCGGGCTGATCAGCCTACCTGCTTCCCGCCAGAACTCCTCGTTAGCGTGTCATCGCGTAGTGATGGCACAATGCTCGACCGCACGTTAGGTGAGATACACCACCCGCAGGTAGTGGCACACCGACAGGCCTTCTGCCAGGCGAGCGGGGCCGCATATACGGATGTGGTGTATCAGCGGGTTGTCTATGGCGCAGGCCGCAACTATGACCAGCTCTGCGAGGTCGATAGCGCTGCGACGACTCGCCACACTGCCGAGGTGGTAGCGGACGGCCTCGTGACGCGCTCGCCTGGAGTGGGGCTATTGTTGCCGGTGGCTGACTGCGTGGCGACGGGGCTATATAACCCAGTGCAGCGGGTGCTCGCGCTATTGCATCTGGGGCGGCATTCGACACTCTCACCACTGCTTGTTCGGACAATTGATCGCCTCATTCACGAAGGCTCCCGAGCAGAGGATATCATTGTTTGGATGAGTCCGAGCGCGCAGCGGCAGAGCTATGTGATGCAGTATTTTGACCAGGCGGCTGACCCAGCCTGGCAGCCCTTTTGCTCGCACGACGCTGATGGTATCCATCTTGACCTGCCGGGCTTTAATGCTGCTGCGTGCCAGCGCGCGGGCATTGCGCCGCGCAATATCCACATCTCGCCTGTCGATACAGTAACAAACCCTGAGTACTTCTCGCACACAGCGGGTGACACTGGTGGGCGGTTTGCCGTGCTGGCAATGATGCGGGGGAATTAATAGCAATCCGCAGATAAACGAACGTCAAACTCCTCCGCGGTATGGCTGCGTTCATACCTTGCAATATATAATTACATCAGCTATTCTGTGATAAGAAAAGTTTTGTCCATCGATTGGCTGTGGTGGATACAAAAGAAGGAGTGCAAACATGGGATGGTTTAAAAATTCGTTTGGCATCGGGGCTGGTGTAACGCTCGGGGATATGGCGGCTCAGACTGGTGTGGCTATGGTAGTTGATGTTATTGATGGATCAGCCAAGAAGCTGCAGGACGACTATCGCATTGAGCACTTCGATCCAATTATCCGCGACGACCTTTCACATATTATTGCGTGCGGCGCGCTGAGCGAGATGCCATATCCCTTTCCTACTGAGCTCGATTCCAATGCGAAGGCCGCGCAGCAGTCAGGGGAGAAGAGTAGCTTCGTGCGGCGGCACAAGATCGCCGTCGGTATAACTGGTGCGCTTGTGCTGGTGGCAATATGCAACCCCAAGCAGAGTGCTATCGTATTGCTTATTGGGCTGTGGCTGCTGATTGTCGCCGTCGGTATCACAATATTCAAAAAAGCGAGCCGCACTGCCTCAGGCATGATGGTTGGTGCGTTGAGTGCACCAAAGCAGCAGCTCATCAAGGATGGCCAGCAGTATTGGCATATTCGCGAATATGTGCGCCAAGCCCTGGCTGCATCTGAGCTCAGCCCACAAGATGCTGTGCTAAAGCTTAGTCGCACCCAACTTGGGCAGCAATTCCCAGATACAGTGGAGGAGATCGAGGCAAACGCCTTTTATTATAAGCAAAAACTGCAGCAATAAGTAAATAGAAGGAGCAACCTATGCGTATTATCAAACGTCCAGCAACCACCATCCCTAAAGAATCTGCCCATGGCGGCAGTGGAGCACGCAAAGTCTATGTGTCGGCTGAGCACGCTACAAGCCCATATTGCGAGGCGATTACCCATGGTTGGCTGCCTGCAGGCGCGACCTTTGACTGGCATGACCACCCCGGTGTCGAGGAAACAATGATTGTCCTCAAAGGTAGTGGCGAGGTGTCTGACGCAGATGGTACATATACCTACAATCCAGGCGACGTCTTTATCTTTCCACCCGATACGCAGCACAAGATCCACAACCCAGGGCCAGACGAACATGAGATGATATTCGTGCGCATCACACGGGAGTAGTTATTTCCACACGATACAGGCAAGACCGAGTGTCGCTAGCGTCGTCGCGAGAATCTTTTGTCGTGGATGATCACGCTCACCAAGCAGTAATGCGCCAAGTATCATAATGATAATAACCCCAGTCCCAGAAATGAAACTCGTGATACTCACTAGTCCTGCACTGAGGGCGAGCACAAAACAATGTGCAGACAAAGCCCGAAATGTCATGAGCAGATAAGTCTTCTTTTGGCAAAAGAGCTGACGATCAATTGGTCGTTTAAGCACCAGGACAATACTCCACAGGAGCGGTGTTGCGATATATGCCATAAGCGTCATATAGGTAACGTAGCCAACAGAAGTTACAAGCTTTTTCTCAACAATATTCAAACAGGCAATTGTCATAGCGCAGCTCACAGCCCACGCAACACCAGCTCGAGTAACCTTGTGTGATCCTCGCTGACGAATGATGAAGGCAGCCATGAAGATAAGCCCACCACCGACAATTTGGAGAAACGAGACATATTCTCCAAGGAGAATGACACCAAGGATGGTTACAAAGAGTAGCCGTACATTATACAAAACCGAATGAACACCCGCCTCGAGGCGCTGCAACGACAGCGTATTGGTAATATGGAGCGCTATAGTAAGACTTAATGCCAGACACAAGAGAAAAACTGCCTCACCAGTCATAGCACCGAGATGGAGTGGCACGAACCACGATACAATAATAATCGGGAGAGCAATGCCTGTCTGCATGAGTGCAGCCTGCACCCAAGGATCGGCGCGTCGGCTCAGTGAGCGGCGCAGCACCAGATTGTACCCGACAAGCCCAACGAGATGGAGGATGAGAAAGCTGTACCACATAAGTTAGTGATGCCCCGGCCGATTTCTTAACTGCTTTAATGTTGCATATAAATCCAGCAGTGTTGGTGTATGAGAGAGGGCTGTTGGTTCTTCTGGGATATTTCTGGGTTGCAGTTGTGCAGCGCGGAGTCGTACAGCCATACTAGCTATTATTGTAGCATTTTTAATCTTTATGCGTGAGGTCTTCGCCCAGCTTATCACGCAGCTTTGCTGGCACAGAATAGCCTTTCTCTTGGAGCTTAGTGAGGATACGTGCCTGCTGCTCAGATGAATAATATACGGTTGGGCGTCGACCTTGCTCTTTACGCGTTGTGCCAGTCAGACTATCCTCGTCTTCGGATTTTTCCTGATTAAGGGCGGCAATGGCTCGTCGCACGGTCATGTCGTGTACACCAAGTGCTCTGGCGAGTTGCGGGCAGGTCATTTCTTCTTCCTGTGGAGGGAGGAGCGTATGGGTATCAGCGTTGTGGGGGCGAAGATGCTCTTGGAGGCTCAGAAGTTGTTTGGGTGTGATGAATGGGCGCATCGAATTGCCGCGTGGAGCGACAATGATCTCGCCAATCTTCTGGATGACCTGAGGGTTCCTCAAAGCTTTCTCGACCGCATACGGTGTTATATCAAGGTAGCGAGAAGCCTGGCCGACAGATATAAGTGGCTCTGGGCTATGATGATAGACGCTATGGAGCCAGCTGTTGTTCGTCTGGTCAGCAACGATACGCTGATGCACATCAGCAAGTGGGCTCGTGAGTGCATCATACATATACCAGGCAAAATGATGATCGGTCGATAGGGCAACACCACAGGCCTCATCTTGCGCGAGCTCAGCAAGATCGTGTTTTCTATACTCATGCAATGGTTGATAGCTATTGCCCTGAGTCTGCGTGGCTTGTTCTACAGCTGGAGTATCAAAAACAAAAGCAACATCTGGATAGGTGATAACGGTACGAGCAGGCTGGGTGTCGTGTGGTTGGATGGTTGCAATAAAGCGAAGGAGTTGCTGTGATGCAGATGTTTCTTGAATATGTTGTGACATATATGCCTGCGCCGGGTCGTGAGTAGAAAGGCCGAGATCATTCTCAAGCAAAAAGCGTAGAAGTTTGTGCAAGTCGTTGAGCTTTTCTACTTGAGCAGTATGATTATCAAATGCCTCGGGTAACTGTGCCGATCGCTGGGGTATTTCCATGCGTATTACCATACTACAGCATAGGTAGTAGGAGTGTGTATCAAGCCTAAGTGCTTAGCGAACCGTCGCACCAAGCGATCGCCCCAGGTATGCTGCGACTTGCTCGGCTTGCCGAGGTGAGAGGTGGTAGCCTCGCTTGTGAGATGGCTGGCCATTTTGACGTCGTACGCGGTATTGTTCGGGTGTTATACCAAGGGCTTTAATAGCGTGATTGATCGTCGCGTATGTAGCATGGAGTTTCTCAGCAACAGCCGTGCGGAGCAGATACCCCGCCGGCGCCGGAGTAAAGAGCCCTTTTTCACGCGCCCAGCTCTCTATCTCTCGCTGGTCGGTGGGCGAGTAGTAGCGGTATGATAACCCAGTCGCTTTGTGGTACTCCTTGCCGTGGATATTGGCGCCAGCACCGTTAAGCTCATCAATAATACGCCGCACTGTATTGCCGCCAATGCCAAGCTTCTTGGCAACGCCATTGAGCGTGCGATATCCCTCTGGTGGTGGGGTAGACTGGAGGTGCTCGGCGAGAGTTGCTACTTGGCGTGGTGTGAGGAGATGCTGTAATTCTGTGCCGCGCTGGGTGGTAGCGATTTTGCCAAGTTTTTCACGAATGACAGGATCATCCAGAGCTTTCTCGATCGTCTGTGGCGCAACCCTAAGCTCTCCGGCAGCGCGATGGATGGTTACTTTGCCAAGCGAGCGCCGTGTTCGATCTGTATATTGTTGCTGCTCCAGCTTCATAGCCTCAGTGATGCGTGCCCGGGCATCGGTAATCGGATGAGTGAGCGCATCCACCATGCTCGCCGTAAAACGCTGGCCATGAGGGAGCTCTAGGCCGCAGGCTGGGTCTTGTTTGATGAGATCGAGCAGCTCCTCCTTTGTGCAGCTCTCAAGCGACATATGCTGCTCAGAGCTGCACTGCTGCGTCGCTTGCGTATCGAACACGAGCGTGATGTCGGGGTAGATAGCCACCGTCCGGCCCGGCTGCTGGCACTTCTGATGCGGTGGTAGTGTGACAAGGTAGCGAGAGGAGTTCATCGCTGCTTCTGTGTTACTATCCTCAGGCTCAGCATTGCCAGAGATGTCTACATCACGCGTGTCGTAGCCAAGGTCATTTGCAAGCAAAAATAACAGATACTGGCGGCCTTTCTCCAGCTGCAGTGCATCCGCATCGTGTGGTGAATGCTCGGGGAGGTTGGGTGGTTGGCGATGCTCCATAACAGAATAGAAAATTATACAGCATAGATTGCAATTTTGTCAACAATATGACTGAACGCTGGCGTGTTATGCCAAAACATGGTACGATGCAAATACGTTAACCCTAAAGAGAAATCTATAAAGAAAATATGAGGTACTATGAACGCAGACCAATCATCAGCTCAGCCAGCTGAAGCACCGAAGCCTATTAATGGTGCACAACTCGTCTCACTGATTAATGCACTACGTAAGTTCCCCTGGCCAATGACGTATGAGGTGTATGATAGCCTTATCCAAGAATTTGGCTGGCAACCCATCAGGCAGCCCGATGCAGCGCAGTCACAGAATGATAGCCAGCAATATATGCATTACGATGGCGGCGTGCCACTGCTTGCGACAGTGGAGAATGGCTTCGTTGAGTCGGTTGGTGGCAGTATGGTAGTTGATATGATTCATGGGTTATCTACCGAGCAATGCCGTGAGCTCTACGACGAGTATTGTGCAGCAGGTACCACTGCGTGGGGCTGGCCAACCGATGTGCGGCGCAAAGACAACCTCGCCGGTACGATATGGAAAGGCTTTGCACCACAAACACCTGCTTCGTGGGAGCATGTCAGTATTAACATCAACGAGATGGATAAGACGATCATGTTTGTTGTTGCTAGTCGGCAAACTGGTGCGCCGCACGATGGCGCACGTCGACCGCGTACGATTCAGCCCTATCCGGGCCCCGACCCGCTGCCCCGCCTAGAGAGCGAACTAAACAAAGAGACATATTTCTCTCCAGAGCAATTCACTAGCTGGATCGACCGCATTCTCAGCCAACCATCACTGCGCTCTATGCAGCAGTTTGATACCACAATGCAGAGCCACGGTTGGCAGCTGATGAAGCAAGAGGAGAATACCTACTGGTATTATGATGGGCCGCTGCGCGTTATGGTGTCGAGCGAAGGTGGTGCTGTATCGATGGTCGTCGTATGGTTTGCTAATGGTTCACCCACAGCAGAGTGCCTCGACCTCTACCACCAATACGTGCAGGCCGGGCAAACAGCCTGGGGTGAGCCAGATGATGAAGTGGACGAAGCTGAGCATGCTGCAGAAGGTCTGGCTATCTCGACCATCTGGACAACCGACCAAGACGACACCATCACCCTGATGCAGAGCACGGATAAGCTCTATGTGCTGATTGATATTGCCAAGCGGCAGCAGCCCAAGACACCCTAACTCGCCCCATGCTATAATACCCCTATGACCAAACAACACGCCTACATCACCACTGCTATTCCTTATGTCAACGGTAAGCCGCATATTGGCAATGCGCTCGACTATCTCCTGGCCGATATCTGGGCGCGCTATCAGAAGCAAAATGGCCACGAGGTGCGCTTCCAAGTTGGCACAGACGAACACGGCAATAAAATCGCTGCCAAGGCTCAGGCGAATGGGCTCGACCCGCAGAGCTATGTGGACAGCATGTATGGCAACTTCAAAGTCTTGATGGAGGCAGTTGGCGCAGAATACACTGACTTTATCCGCACGACTGACCTGCACCACGTCGCAGCAGTGCAGTACATCTGGCAGCGGCTTGCTCAGGCGGGGCTCATCTACAAGCACACCTATGAGGGCTGGTACTGCGTGGGGCATGAGGCGTTCTTTACCGACAAGGAAGTCCACGAGACGAATGGTATATGTCCTGATCACCAAACGCCGTATGAGCGCGTCTCAGAGGAGAACTACTACCTCAAAGCGAGTGCCTTTACCGAGCAGATTCGCCAAGCCATTACTGAGGGACGGATGAAAATCGTACCTGAGTTCCGCAAAAATGAGTTCCTCGAGCTTATTAAAAATGGTGTCCAAGATGTCTCAATTAGCCGTCCGCGCAAGACACTGAGCTGGGGTGTGCCAGTGCCAGGCGACGACAGCCAGGTGATGTACGTCTGGCTCGATGCCTTAGCCAACTACATTACAGTGCTAGGCTATCCGGACAGGGCAGAATGGCAGGCATATTGGCCAGCCGATGTGCAGGTGATTGGCAAGGATATCTTGCGCTTCCACGCAGGGATCTGGCCCGCTATGTTGCTGGGGCTCGATCTGCCACTGCCCAAGACACTGCTCGTCCACGGCTTTGTCCATGTTGGGGGTAGTAAGATGAGCAAAACAGTCGGCAATGTGGTTGATCCAATGGAGATTATCCAGAGCTATGGGGCTGATGCCTTCCGTTACTTCTTTGCCCGCCATATTCCTACTCAAGACGATGGAGACTTTACCTGGGAAAAATTTGAGAAGGCGTACAACGGCGAGCTTGGTAACGACCTCGGCAACCTTGTGCAGCGGGTGGCAGCTATGCTGACGCGCTACCAAGCAGGAGTGATTGGCGATGCGCCGCAAGCCGAGCACGATATGACCATCTACCGCGACATGATGCAACGGCTGGAGTTTGACAAAGCACTCGATGAGGTATGGAGCTCTGTCCGCAGCCTCAACCAATACCTCGAGCGGGTCAAGCCATGGGAGATCGCCAAGTGCCGCGCCACCGACCACGATGCCGAGTCGCACCTGAGTGAAGTCTTAGCCTATGCGGCCAGTACTTTGCTACAGATTGCCGATGAGCTCGTGCCATTCATGCCTGCCACCGCTCAGGCTATCCACACTATCTTTGGCACTGGCGTCGTGCCAGCCGACGTCCCACCGCTGTTCCCGAAGCGCTACATCCACACTCCCGACCCGCGAGCTCGCGCCGCCTCATAAACAAAGGAGTAAGCTATGACAAGTGATATAACACATACTCACAGCAGCACATCAACCATGCCGCGCCTCATCGACTCGCATTGCCACCTGCACGATAGCGAGTTCTACGACGATGCAACGCGCGAGGCAGCCTATCAGCAGGCGGTTCAGGTTGGCGTTGCTATGATCTGCGTCGGGACGGATGTGCGCAGCTCGCGTCAGGCAGTGCAGTTTGCCCTGGCACACGACCACTGCTATGCAGCGGTGGGTATTCATCCCCATGATGCCGAAGCAGCGGGTGAGGCAGGCATTGTAGCCATCCGCGAGCTCCTCGCTGAGCGGCCACTCCGGCAGGGCCGGCCCGTCATCGTGGGGGTGGGGGAAATTGGCTTAGATTATTTTTATGACAATAGCGCCCGCCCAGCGCAGCAGCAATGCCTCCAGGCGCAGATGCAGCTCGCAGCGGAGTTTCAGCTGCCCGTTAGCTTCCATGTGCGCGACGAGAAGCAAGCGCACGGCGCAGTGTGGCAGGACTTTTGGCCTATCTACGATGCCCAGCCAGTGCGCGGCGTTTTGCACAGCTTTACTGATACCCAGGCTCAGCTCGAGCAGGGGCGTGCTCGCGGATTGTATATTGGCGTCAATGGCATCAGCACCTTCACGAAGGACAGTGCTCAGCAGCAGCTCTACACCGATCTTCCACTCGATGCAATACTGCTTGAGACCGACGCTCCCTTCTTGACTCCGGTACCCTTCCGTGGTAGAATCAACCTACCGGCTTATGTGGAGGAGGTAGCCCGTGACCAAGCAGCCAAGAAGAGCCTGCCCGTCGCGCGCATCGCCACCACCACAACGGCAAATGTACAAAGGTTATTTCATATATGAGCGGTGAGAGTTTCTTTCTAATAAATCACACAACAAAACAAGAGCCCGTCAGTCAGGGCAATTTTACGCAGGAGCAAAAGCCACAACCAGGAGAGAACCGCTCTGGTATTATGTCGTATGAGGATCTCATGGCAGAACGGCGGGCGAAGCGTGTTGCAGCAGGACTTGCTGATGCTTTGCGTGCATATAATGGCACGACAAGGGATGAGAATAAGGGTAAGACGGTATCCCCAGAAGCAATTTATCGTGAGAATATACTCTATGCTGCACAGGTAACGAGTCTTGTGCTAGAAATGCGTAAAGATCAGCTTAGGACGAGTGGCAGCCAAGATGCGAGCAAGCTACTTGAAGAGAATAGTGGAATGACTGGTGTGAATAGTGCTCTTAAGGAGTCTTTTACTGCTGATGATGAGATTAATTCCGATTTTTGGAACAAAAAGATTGACGAAGAAGAAACTGGGCCGGATGATCGGTCGCACTGGGGGCTCGCTGCCTAGTGAAAAAGCCAAGCTCGCTCCTTGGCAAGGCCTATGCGCTGCTGGCGGGTGATACTAGCGTTGGTAAGTCGAAGAAGCGGCCCTTTAAACGCTATACTGAGCGCGAGCTCATTACGCTCGAGAGTGAGATTGGGGCGGAGCTATTTGGCCCGGTAGAGAAGGGTCGGCACCGCGAATTCTTTTGCTTAGACGAAAAAACTTGGATCTGGCACGAAGAGTGGACAGACGAGAGGCGCCACATCCAGACCAATACTATCCGCTACGAGATTAACGACCAAGGCATCCTCAAAGCACAAGAGGGTGCTCGCTACAGCTATCTGACCGGTGATGAACTCCGTAATTTTGTCATGGCGACGCGCTTATATTATGAGCGGGTGGCGCGCGAGATTTACCGCGTTGATCCCAATACTGGCCAGCGTTTCGCCGATCCGGACTAGAGTGCTATACTAATTGGAGTGAAACCAGAGATGATATATTGCGACCACGCAGCGGCCACGCCGATGGATGACCGTGTTTTGGCGGCGATGCAGCCCTACTTTGCAGAGCAGTTTTTTAACCCGTCCAGTCCCTATGCGCCAGCAGTAGCGGTGCGGCAGGCCTATAGCCAGGCAAAGCACCGTCTTGCGGTGGCGCTGGGCGGCAAGCCAGATGAAATTATTATGACGGCGGGTGCGACGGAGTCGATCAACCTTATGTTTGCTGGCGTACACGGCCATGTGGTGACGGCAAATATTGAACACCACGCCGTCCTGGCAGCAGCGCACCAGTATGATGTGACAGTGGTAGCGGCTAACCCAAAGGGTGTAGTGACGCCCGAGGCGATTGCCCAGGTGATTCGTCCAGAGACGGTACTCGTCAGTATTGCTCTGGCCAATAATGAGCTGGGGACGATTCAGCCGTTGCGGGCGATCGCCGCAGTGGTAGCGCACGAGCGCCAGCGACGACTCGAAGCAGGTGAGCCAACGCCGCTCTACCTCCACAGTGATGCCTCGCAGGGGGCAGGTCAGCTCGATATTAATGTGGCGCGCCTTGGCGTGGATGCACTAACGCTTAATGCGGGCAAGATATACGGCCCTAAGCAAGTTGGTCTCTTATGGCTGGCTAGTCAGGTGCGGCTTGATCCGCTCATCGTTGGTGGCGGGCAAGAGCGTGGCCTGCGCAGTGGGACAGAGAATGTGGCCGGTGCGGTCGGCTTTGCAACGGCACTTGAACTTGCCCAGGCACACCGCAAATCCGAGGCGCAGCGCCTTGAACATCTGCGTAACAGCATGCAGCACACGCTATGTGAGCACATCCCTACGGCAGTTGTCTCGGGTGATATGAAGCATCGCTTGGCGGGTCATCTGCATATCTCGTTCCCCGGGGTGGATGCCGAGCGGCTCATTTTCTTACTTGAGCGCGATGGGGTGCTGGTGGCGACTGGCAGCGCCTGTGCGGCCAATAAAGGGCTGCGTAGCCATGTCCTGACGGCGATTGGCCTGCCGCCAGAGGTAGCCGACGGAAGTCTACGCATCAGCCTGGGACGGCTCTCGACCGAGGAGAACTGCCAGCGCGCGGCGCAGTGCATCATTGCGGCGGTGCAGCACGAGCAGCAGCGGATGAAAGGGGCGCGGCGATGAAATTATTACGCTGGCTTGCCGGGATATTTATCGCCCTGATGCTCCTTGTGTGGCTTGGTGGGCGCTGGCTGACGCGCGACGACCTTGCCACCTGCCAAGCAGCCCCGAGCAGTGCTGAGCAGTGCCAGGCTGCTGATGCTATTGTGGCCGTGAGTGGTGGCGACACTCAGGCCCGCACCGCCGAAGCGATTCGCCTCTACCAAAATGGCTGGGCGCGCTTCATCGTCTTCTCAGGTGCTGCCGCCGATAAGACTGGCCCAAGCAATGCCGAGGCAATGCGCCGCCAAGCTGTAGCAGCTGGCGTGCCCGACCGTGCTATCCTCACTGAGGAACTGAGCGAAACCACCCGCCAAAATGCCAAAAAAACTGGCCAGCTTCTCCGCCAAAAGAATCTTGACTCGATCATCCTCGTCACTAGCGCCTACCACTCGCGCCGCGTTGCACTGGAGTTTGGCCAGTATGTGCCACACATCGCCATGCGCAGCCACCCTGTCGCTACCGACAAACAGTGGTCAGACACCTGGTGGCTTACGCCAAGTGGTTGGCAGCTGACAATCGAAGAGCTGGTGAAAATCGGCTGGTTCAAGGTGGTGCGGCCATGACACAGCGCGTCTTTGTCGGGATGAGCGGGGGGGTGGACAGCAGCCTCACCGCAGCGCTGCTGGTGGAGCAGGGCTACGACGTGACCGGTGTGTATATGAAAAACTGGAGCCAAGATCTGCCTGGCATGCAGTGCCCCTGGGCGGAAGACTTAGCTGATGCCAAGCGGGTCGCGGTGCAGCTGGGTATCGACTTTATCGTCTTTGATTTTGAGCATGACTACAAGCACAAGGTGGTAGACTACATGCTAGCTGAGTACCAAGCTGGGCGCACGCCTAACCCCGATATTATGTGCAATCAAGAGATTAAGTTTCGGCTCTTTCTCGATACAGCGCGCGAGCGTGGGGCTGACCTCATTGCTACGGGCCATTATGCGCAGACTGGTGGTGTATGTGCAGAGGATAACAGCGCAGCGACTAGTCAAGAACATTCATTCCAGCCTGATCGCCTCTACCGCGCAACCGATGCAGCCAAAGACCAGACCTACTTCCTCTACCGCGTGACGAGTGATGCACTCCAGCATACGCTCTTCCCCCTTGGTGGCTACACCAAGCAGCAGGTGCGGCGCATGGCCAGTGAGCGTGGCCTCTGGACGGCGCGCAAACAGGAATCGATGGGGGTGTGCTTTGTTGGCAACGTTGGTATGCGAGACTTCCTCAGCCAGTATATATCCACTCGCCCGGGCGATATTATCGACAAGCAAACAGGGGTGGTGCTGGGCCGGCACGATGGCGCGATCTTCTACACCCTAGGCCAGCGCCATGGGCTGGATGTCGGCGGTGGCTTGCCATACTATGTGGTAGGCAAGGACATGGCAGCAAATGTGGTGTATGTGAGCCGCAATATGAATGACGAAGCGATGTGGCGCCATGATGTGCTGGTGGGTGATTTGCACTGGATTCATGGTGCACCAGCGGCGAGCGACCAGCTGACCGTCCGCCTGCGCCACCGTGGCCAGCTGAGGCAGTGCACGCTGCAGTACGACTCAGCTCAAGCCCAAGCTACTCTCCATCTGAGCGACCCCGAGCGGGCCGTAGCAGCCGGCCAGTCAGCTGTGATCTACCGCGGGGCAGAGTGCCTTGGCGGAGGGATTGTTGTCGATCCCGTGATTGCATAGCTACTAATTATCTCAACAATGAGTGGAAAACAGAGAGGCTGTTCTGCATTCTGCAAGGCATATACACCCGATCACTAGGCGCTGTTCCGGAAACGACAGCCGAGATTAATGCGCAAGAGGGTATGACCGCAACTGAGAATAGTACATCGCAACCTCAGTAGCAAGTCTGTTGACAACCCAAACGACAGTTTCGTATACTGACACTTATAGACAACCATAAGGGGGGATTATTATGAGGGTAAAACACATTCACTCTCGGATGAGAGTTATTGCCGCGGCGGCAGTCGTCGTTGGTGGCGTTGGGCTTGTGGGGCCGCAGCTTGTGGCGCATCAGGCGTATGCTGATGCTGACACTACCGCACCAGTCTTTACGCCAGCCAAGCCAGAGAAGCTCGTGGCGCGAGCGGGTCGCTCAATTGCCGATGCGGTGCGTACTGTGGCAGCGAATGATGGGGCAGACGGAACAGGTGTTAATAGTGATGGCGTGGTTATCGACGCAAAAAACCTTGACCTTGCAAACCCAAAACCAGGCATATATACAATCACCTACCGTGCGGTCGATAATGCCAATAATAAAGCAGAGGTAACGCGCGAAGTAGAAATCACAACTACCGAAAAGCTCGAAGCGAAGCTAGCTGAGCCGATGGTGTTAGATGGCTACAGTCCACACACCAGGGCGGAGGCAATATCCAAGCAGGTGATTGCCCGTGCCGTGGTGGCTGATGAGACATCTCCTCAGGCTGTGATCGACAAAGCATTGCAAGAGCTCCAGCAAGCAATCGATGATCTCCGCGTTGACCATACCGACTACGACAAAGCTAAGCAAGAGCTTGCTGCTGCGCCAGCCTATGTGGCAGCAGACAAGGACGTTGCTGCAGCAGCGACAGAGGCAGATCGCCTGGCAAATCTCAAAGCAACCACGACGTCAGAGCTTACCAAAGCGACGAAGGCGCTCACCACTGCTATAGCTACAGCTATCCAGGAGGATCAAGCACGCCAAAAGACAGCCGCGCAAGCCGTTGATGCACTCGAAGCTAAGCCGGATCTTGCACTGCTTGCAACGACCCAGTCAGTGGTCAATACTGTCAAAGACGATGCAGTCAAGGTGGCACTGCAGCGACGGGTTGACGCAATCCGCACTGCGCTGCAACCACAACAACCACAGCAAGCTGCCACCACACCCAAGACGGCAGCCCACACGCCCAAGCAGACGCATTCTGTAGCAGCTGCGCTTGCCGACACGGGTGCCAACCTCTGGCTCCTTGGTGGAGCGGGTGTTGCTCTTGTTGGCGGGGCGGTTGGCCTGTGGCGTTATCGCAACAAGTTGTTCAAGCGTTAGCAGTAGTATAACACCGCAAAAATCGGCTCGGATGAGTCGATTTTTGTATGGAGGCATCCGCATTGACGATACTCTTTTTGCGATGCGAAAAACTTCTCAACGCCATTACGCTACACGTGCTCGGGAATAGCCTAAGAAGTGATACTCGGTGTGATGATGAGGTCGCGCCAAAACGTGATGAGGTAAGCGTGGAATACCACCAAAGATGCACGAGGTAGTGTGTCCGTGCTATAATACCCCCTATGAATGCTCAAGATATCCGCAACAAATACCTCGAATTTTATGCCAAGCAGCAGCACGCCATTATCAAGCGGGCCCCGCTCATCCTAACCGACGACCCGACGACACTCTTTACTGGTGCGGGCATGCAGCCGATGATCCCATATCTGCTGGGCGAGACACATCCACAGGGTAAGCGCATCGCCGACTCGCAGACGTGCTTGCGTGCTCAAGACATTGACGATATTGGCGACAATCGCCATACGACCTTCTTTGAGATGCTCGGTAACTGGAGCCTGGGCGACTACTTTAAGAAAGAGCAAATTACCTGGATGTGGACATTCCTCACCGAGGAAGTAGGGCTCGACCCGAATCGCCTGTATGTAACGTGTTTTATTGGTGCACCTGAGTACAATATTGCCAAAGACACCGAAGCAGCCGAGCTGTGGCGGCAGAAATTTGCCGAAAAGGGGATCGAAGCTAGGAGTGCCGACATCGGCAGCGAAGAGCGCGGCGCAGCCCGTGGCATCCAGCCAGGTGAGCGTATCTTTTACTACGACGGCAGCAAAAACTGGTGGAGCCGCAACGGCGGGCCCGAGACCACGCCAGTCGGTGACCCATGCGGGCCAGACAGCGAGATGTTTTATGAGTTTGATTTCATTGAGCACGACCCGAAGTTTGGTGAGCACTGCCATCCTAACTGCGACTGCGGGCGCTTTATGGAGATCGGCAACAACGTCTTTATGGCGTACAAGAAGGTGGCCGAGGGGCAGTTTGTTCCACTAGATAAGCCGAATATCGACCATGGCTCTGGCCTGGAACGCATTGCGGCGGCGGCCAATAACGACCCCGATGTCTTTAAGATTAGCTTGATGTGGCCTATTATCAGCAAGCTTGAGCAGCTCAGTGGCAAGAGCTATGCCTCGCACACCGAGAGTATGCGGGTAATTGCCGACCACCTGCGAGCAGCCAGCTTCATGGCGGTGGATGGCTGTATCCCAAGCAATAAGGAACAGGGCTATGTGATGCGCCGCCTCTTGCGCCGAGCGATTCGCTATAGCTTCGACCTCGGCATTGAGCAGAACTTCCTCGAGGCAGTGGTGCCGGTGATTGCCGACCTATACGAGGCGGACTTCCCGGAGGTCAAAGCAGCGCGCAAGCAGATCATCGCCGTGCTCGCCAAGGAAGAAAAAGCCTTCCGGCAGACGCTCCGTAAGGGGCTCAAACAGATGCAGCAGTATGTGGCAGATGGCCTGACTGGCGTGGAGCTATTTACGCTATATGATACCTTTGGCTTCCCAGTAGAGCTTAGTACGGAGGAGGCATACAAGCAAGGGATTGCGCTCTCTGAAGACTGGCGGGCAGAATTTGACGCCAAAATGGCCGAGCAGCGCCAGCGCTCCAAGACGGCACGCAAGGGGCAGTTTAGTGGTGGGCTAGAGGGTCACGACCCAATTCATCTCAAGTACCACACAGCAACGCACTTGCTCGGGGCAGCGCTACGCACGGTGCTCAAGGCACCAGATTTACAGCAGCATGGGAGCAACATCACCGCTCAGCGCCTGCGCTTCGACTTCAATCACGATAAGCTCACCCCGGAGGAAAAGCAAGCGGTAGAAGACCAAGTTAATGCTTGGATCGAGGCGGATTTGCCCGTGAGCTTTGCCGTGTACCCAACCGACGAAGCACTGAAGCTTGGTGCAATCGGTGCCTTTGGCGAGCGCTACGGCGACACCGTCAAGGTCTATTCCATCGGCGAAGGTGATGAGCGCGTGAGCTTCGAAGTGTGCGGTGGCCCGCACGTCGAGCACACTGGCGTCTTGGCCGAAGATAGTAAGCGTTTCAAAATCACCAAGGAAGAGTCGAGCTCGGCCGGTATCCGCCGGATCAAGGCAGTTTTGCGGTAGCGCTGCTAGTAGATAACCAGGAATAAACAATACAACACCAGTAATATAGTTGCTGGTGTTATATTTGTTGGTGCTAATAATACCTGCAAGCAAACAGAGGAGAGACAGCGATCCTACTGCAGAGCGCAGCGCTCAGCGATCATATCCTTTGTTAGCTGGGCAATAGCGTTACTTAGCTGTGCGATATCTTTTGGCTCGACGTATGTGCGGCGGCGCTGTGACGCAGTTTCGCTAGATTCATAAGAACAGGTGAGTGTAGTACCAAGTTGGTCGCTCTCAATCTCGCATGTGACTGGTGTATCGATCCCATCACAGACATAAGGTACTGTGTATACGGCCGAGATACCTAGTATTAATTTGCCAATTCGGCGTGCAGTCAAGACAAAGCACATACTTGATGATTGCTCACCATTACCATTGCGGTAGCTTACACTGTGGTACACCTGAGAAGGATCGGCCGTAGGGAGGACCGCTTCGTCAAGAAGAGTCTGGAGGTCGGCAGCAGTTGTGCCGCGGTTGGTTGCATACCGTCTAAATAGCTCCGAATCATAGCCAAGCGGGTGCGAGCGGTCGAGTAAGCGTGCCACGTGGTTGTGGGTGATAGGCATCTTGTGGCTGTGGTCGGTCCGGCTATACCAGCAATGCCGATCATCCGCCAGTGTTAGCACAAAAGAATGGTGTTTATCGGGGTCGGCAAAGGCGAGCTGGCCAGTGGTTAGGCCAGTGGCATCAGCTGTGAGGTCAACGGCTAATGTACCACCTTCGTTATATTGCCCAAAGGGAGCTTGGTAGGCTATCGTTGTTTCGTCGGGCATGGCATGGTGTGCCTCGAGCGCCGCGACCGTCTCATATAGGTGGCGGCCAAGCAGGGTGAGCTCGGTTGGCTCGTAGTTCTTAAGTGGAAAGATGCCGGTAAGTACGGCATCGACTGGTTCGCGATTAGTCATGGTGGGCGTATTGTACAGTGGTTACCTCTGTTTTGTTAAGGAGGTGCCACTACTGTATGATTTTCTGAATCTTTCTCTACAGAGTATAAGAATCTATTGCGATAAATATTCCACCGCCTTTCAATCCAAGCTGTGGCTGTTGCGCAATAACGACGCTTGCAGTGCTTGATGCAAAATGAACCATTTCATCATAAATTCGCCAATAATCACCGTTTAGGGCTAGCAGGCAAGCGTGTATATGGTATATAATAGAGATGATTATGGTTTTCGATCGATTTCTTACCCGAGCAGATAACAGCGCTAGCGAATGCCTCGTTGGTCTTGATATTGGGACGGAGTACGTCAAGGCGCTGCTTGCCCGGGTGAATGGTGAGGAGATTGAGATCATTGGTGTGGGGCGCAAGCACCAAGACCGCAGCGATATGCACTCGGGTGCGATTGCCGACATTGCCGCAGTCGTGCGCAACTGCGAAGATGCTCTGGCCCAAGCTGAGTCTGAGGCTGGCATGCAGGCGCGCCGTGCAGTGATTGGCATTGCTGGTGAGCTTGTGAAGGGTGTGACAAATACCATTCGCTACCGTCGTCCGCAGCCCGATCGCCCACTAGATGAGACCGAGATGGAATTCATCATCGAGAAGGTGCAAGACCGAGCTGCCATCAAGGCGCAGCGGCAGATCGCTCTCGAGACGGGTAACCAAGACGTAGAGGTAAAGCTCGTCAACTCCGCACTCGTCAGCATTCACATTGATGGCTACAAGGTCAGCAACCCGATTAGTTTTCAAGGTAAGGACGTAGCGGTGCAGATCTACACTGCTTTTGCTCCTATGGTGCACATTGGCGCGCTCGAGCGCGTGGCTGATGAGCTGGCGCTCGACCTCGTGGCGGTGGCGGCCGAGCCCTTTGCGGTGAGCCGGAGCGTACTAGGTACAGATGCGAATAGCTCATTTACGGCTATTCTTGCCGACGTTGGTGGTGGCACAACAGACATTGCGGTGGTAAATGATGGCGGTGTGGAAGGGACGCGGATGTTTGGCATTGGTGGACGCAGCTTTACCAATACGATCGCCAACGAGTGTGCCATTAGCTACAACGAGGCCGAGAAGCTTAAGGTTGCGACTAATCACGAGCAGATGAAACAAGAGCTCAAGCAGCATTTTGATACCGCAATTGATAAAACTCTCGATGTCTGGCTAGCAGGAGTTGATCTTGCTCTTAGCGAATTTAGCTCGGTCGATCACTTACCCAATCGCATCTTGCTCTGCGGTGGTGGGGCGAGCCTCAAGCCACTAGTCAAAGCCCTCGAGACGCGCGATTGGTATACCGACCTCCCCTTCACACGCCGGCCAGTGGTGCAGCATATTAAGCCCAGTGACGTCTCGGGTGTGGTCGACCTGACGAACAAGGTCAGCGACCACTCATTTATCACCGCGATGGGTCTCCTGCGTGTGGGCTACGATACAATGATTGGGGCAAGTGAAACAGAAACACTACGCAATAAGTTGAATAAAATGTTGAGGATCTAAATGCAAAAAGATGTCATTTATATCGATACCGAGGACGACATTACCGCCATCATTGGCAAGGTGAAGGACTCCTCACAAAAAATCGTCGCACTTGTGCCACCCAAGCGGATTGGTGCCATGCAGAGCGCTGTCAACCTCAAGCTCGTCCAGCGCGCTGCTGAGCAAGCAGGCAAACGGCTCGTCATTATTACTGGCAACCAAGCACTCTCGACTTTGGCCGCTTCGGCAAGTATCCCTACGGCGCGGACATTGCAAAGCCGGCCAGAGATGGCTGAGATTCCAGCGCTCGAGGTCGATGACGAAGATGTCATTGATGGTAGTGAGCTCGAACCAGACGACCCTGAGCCAGTAACGCCTGATGCTCCTGTACCGGCTCGTCCTACTACACGCCCAGCTGCTCGTACTGCATCAGATGATGACAAAGCGGCAGATGCTTCGGCTGCCTCAGACCTCAAGAAAAAGGTGAAGGTACCAGACTTCAACAAAATGCGTAAGAAGCTCTTGATCGGCGGTGCGGCACTCGTTGTCCTGATTGTTTTCTTGGTGTGGGCAATTTTCTTCGCACCACATGCGACCATCACTATCAAGGCGCGTACTTCTGATCTGCCGCTCAGTACCCGCGTCACGATTGGTGATTCGCTTGGCTCAAATTTACAAGAAGGGACGATCAAAACGACGACCAAGACAACGCGCAAGACTATCTCGGTCGACTTCACTGCCACTGGCAAAGAAGATGTTGGCGCAAAGGCAACGGGAACGGTGCGCTTTACGCCGGCTTCGTTTGACGTCTTACGCAATGGAGCGACGATCGACGCCGGGACGACTATCACGTCCGAGAATGGCATGCAGTATAAGACAACATCGTCGGTGGTGTTTGACTCTAATGCCTCGGGTGGCGACCTCATGCGAGGCCGCACAACAGAGGTCACCGCGGTAGAGAGTGGCACAAAGTACAATGGTGCATCGGGCTCGGCCAAGGGGCCTTCTGGCTTCTCCGTCTCCTTTACGCGTGATACTTCTGGTGGCACAGACAAGACAATTACTACGGTGCAGCGCAGCGATGTTGAGCAAGCAAGGAATAGGCTGAGCAGCTCGCTCGATAGTAATGGTGCTAAGCGCGAGCTTGCCTCACAGTTTAATGGTGACAGCTATGTCATTCTCAATGACACCTTCAAGCAAAACGACAGCGATATCCAGCCCAATGTCAAGGTGGGTGGTGAAGCAACCGATGGCAAAGCCCAGCTAACCGGTGCGGTGGAGTACTCCCTCTCGGCGATAGAGAAGCGCGAGGCCAGCATCTTCCTTGACGCGTACTTCAAGCAGCAGATCGATGGCAAGGCCAACCAGCAAGTCCATAGCAACGGCGTCAATAAGCTCTCGGTAACTAATGTTTCGGCTAATGGTAATGCCTACAATGCGACTATCACGACCAATGGTAAGATTGGCCCTAAGGTAGACGAGTCTGAGCTTAAAGACTACGCTAAGGGTAAGCGCTATGCTGAGATTCGCTCGCATGTCGAGAAGATTGAGGGAGTGAGTTCGGCTGATGTATCGTTCTCGCCATTCTGGGTGCAATCGGCACCAAATGACACGAATCGGATAAAGGTGGTATTTGACCTCAATGAACAATAAACGAACATATTTAGCGCTTGATGTTGGTGAACGGCGGATTGGCGTCGCAATTGCCGATCCATCCGTGCGAATTGCGGTCGCATATGATACGATTGAAGTGGATGGTAGTGAACTTGAGCAGATCACTCAGCTGATTATGAGTGAGCGCGTTGGGGTGGTGGTCGTTGGTTACCCGCGCAATCAATCGGGCGAGCCAACGGCTCAAACCGCCTATGTGGAGCGGTTTGCAACCCAATTGACGGATATCGCGCCGCGCTTGGCATTTCAAGATGAGTCGCTCACCAGCGTACAGGCTGAGGAGTATCTTCGTGCTCAAGGCAAGCCGTATAGCAAGGGTGCTATCGATGCTGTCGCTGCCAGTATTATTTTGCAAGACTATTTGGAGACGCACTATGACTGATTTTCGCCGCCAGCCAGGCCGAGGCTTCCAGGTGGGAAGCTCAAACCCACCACTGTCGCCACCACCAGCAGAACGCATCACGCCGCGGTCGGGGCGCTCAGTTCCTCCGGTGGGGTCTTCGGGGCGCAGTGCGTCGCCGTATATACGCCGCTCAGAGCCACATCGCCCAATAGTGGGACAACAGCCACAATCGACACAATCTATCCAGCCACAACCAGCACCGTCTCCTGCGCCGCAGCAGGCATATGATCCCTACGCGCGGGTGAGTAGGCCTCAGCCACAACCAGCACCTCAGCCACAGCCCTACCGTAGTACACCAACTCCATCTCGTGACACGTACGCAGTGCCAGTCCAGCAACCAGTACCTCAGCAACCTCAACCGGCGACCACTCCAGTTGATGATTTTGCTGATGATGCGTTACCTTCTGGGCTTGATGATGATAGCTTCTATGGCTTTGATGACGACCAGCCGCCGCAGCCTGCACCAGAGCCGCAGCGAGGGAGTCTACTTGGCAATGACGGTGTTTCGCCACTCTTTGCCGATGATGCACCAAAAGGTCGGACGATTGGCTCTCAAAAAAAATCCCCACGCTACAATACTGAGCGGCCACGTCACGGGCGCCGCCGATGGCTGTGGTGGCTCAGTGGTATTGGATTGCTAATGTTGCTCATCCTTGCAGCGGGGTATTGGTGGTATCATCAAAACCTGCAGCCGGTCGACCGGACTGACACCACCACCAAGACGATAACGATTGGTGAGGGCGACACATTCAAGACTGTTGCTGCTACACTGAAAGAGCAGGGGCTGATTCGTGATGTTCGTGCCTTTGATATCTACACCCGCCTGTCGGGCTCGCGCAACCAATTGCACACTGGTGTGTGTCAGCTTAGCCCTTCTCAGTCGCTACCTGAGATCGCGACCAAGCTCTCGCAGGGCTGCCATGATAATCGCGTCGTCACATTTTTGCCAGGTGGCACCGTTGTCGATTCGCGCTATAAGCCGCAAGGTCAAGATGCCACCACGGCGCTCAAGCGGGCTGGCTACAGCGAGGAGTCGATCAAAGCTGCACTCGCCAAGACATACGACAGTCCACTCTTTGCCAACAAGCCAGCTGGTACCTCACTCGAGGGGTATATCTTTGGTGATACATACTCTGTGCCGGCCAATCAGGGGCCAGAGGCAGCGCTCAAGGCAGCCTTCGCTCATATGTATGAGCAGGTTCAGAACAATGGTTTGATCGACAAATTCGCAGCTCAAAAGCTTAATCTTTACCAAGCTATCACCCTCGCCTCTATCATCCAGCGCGAGATGGGGTGTGGTGGCGCGAGTCAAGATTGCTATCAGATCCAGCGGCAGATTGCCCAGGTCTTTTACAAGCGTTTGCGTGAGAACAAAGTGCTTGGCTCGGATGTAACCTTCATCTATGGGGCAGACATTGCTGGTGTGAGCCCCAATGTCAATCTCGACTCGCCGTACAATACACGCATCAAGCCAGGCTTGCCACCTGGGCCGATTGCCACACCTGGCCTCGGCGCGCTCAAAGCTGTGGCCGATCCAGCCCCGGGCAACTACGAGTTTTTCCTTGCTGGCGATGATGGTAATGTCTATTTTGCCAACACTGATGCCGAGCATCAGGCTAACATCAAGCAGCACTGTAAGAAGCTCTGTTCTGAGCTATAGATCCCAGCTGTAGGCTGCATCTGTTCTCGCGTATTCCTTAGCAATATTGAGCTACGTTTCGTGCTCTGTCAGTAATATGCCACACATAAACGTCGCTAGGCCAAAACTGTTGCAATTTTCACAAAATATCATCTCCCACCACTGTTGTAAACCATTGACTAAACTACAACCGCGTAGTAGAATGGATGGTAGCCAGTCGGGGAGTGATAATACGGGGAATGCAAGAGAGGGAAATTGCTCTACCAATGGCCTGCCTTTAAATGTCGTACGAGCACCGAAATCAATTTTTTTAATATCATAATAAAATCGGTCGACATGTGTGCTCCGTTCTCTTGAATAAGAGAAGAAAGACAGAGTGAGGTAGTAGCGCGCTAGTAATAGATGCGCAGGAGAACGATCATTCGTCAACAACAAGCAGCCGAGCAGGCTTCACAACTCGAACTTTCGCCTATTACCGTGCGGAGTCGGCGCCCGCGACCACTGTATAAGTCATTATCGCCGGTACGGACATCGGCCTATGTGGGGGTTTTTGTCCTAGTACTTTCACTTGTCGCCATGAGCTATCAGCCAATTTTGGCAGAGAACACCGCTCTAGCTAGTGCTGCACCCGTCAGCGCAACGCGCCAGACGGCAGCGACACCATCAGCAGATGGGGTAGACCAGCTCGTTGCAACCAATGTTGCTACATCAATTGCTGAGAGTACAAATCTGCCTGTCACCAACAACGTCGCTAACCTCTCGCAGTCAATTGCTGCAGAGAACTCGTTTACCCAAACGAGTGCCACGACAATTAACAAGCCGCAGATTGTTCAGCCAACAGCTGACAACCGCACTATCAAGAAATACACGACAGTTGCAGGTGATAGTGTGCCAAGCCTTGCTGATAAGTTCAAAATTAGCGCACAGACTATCAAATGGGTTAACAAGCTCACGAGTGATGCGCTTGAGCCGGGCAAAGAGCTGACCATTTTGCCAGTCAATGGTATCCTCTACACCGTTAAGGATGGTGATACACTTGATAGCATTGCTGCTAAATACAAAGCAGATAAGAACCAGCTCACTCTCTACAACGACCTTGAGCTGACTTCTACCCCCGCTAAGGGTTCGCAGCTTATCATCCCTGATGGCTCATTGCCAACAGAGGAGCAGCCAGGCTACGTAGCGCCACGCTCGGGTGCTGCTGCTCGTGCAGCCAGCGCAACAACTGGCACAAATAGCTACAACGGCACTGGTGCCTACGGCGGTGCTGCCGGCACAGCCCACGCCTGGACGGGTGGTGGTGACGGTGGTGGCTACGCCTGGGGCAACTGTACCTTCTATGCCTACGAGCGCCGTCTTGAGCTCGGCCGGCCAATTGGCCGCCAGTGGGGTAATGCCGCTACCTGGGCTAGCTTCGCCCGCGCATCTGGCTACGGTGTCGGCACAACGCCAGCCGTTGGTGCAGTAATGCAAAATGGCGGTGGGTATGGCCACGTTGCCATCGTCGAGAGTGTTAACCCTGGTGTTTCGGTCACCGTTAGCGAGATGAACGGCTTCCGCTGGGGTGGTGGATTCAACCGCGTTGGCTTTGGTAACATCCCATGGAACGAAGCAGTCGGTGGTCGCTACCAGTACATCTACTAATACCACGCAATAAGCCTATCAAACACCTCTGTTGCTGCAGAGGTGTTTTTGATATACTTAATAGTATATGTTTGTAGATACAGCAAAGGTAACAGTAGTAGCGGGTCGTGGTGGCGACGGCGCGGTGAGCTTTCGGCACGAAATATATGTGGATAAAGGTGGGCCTGATGGTGGTGATGGAGGCCGCGGTGGCGATGTTGTTTTTGTTGCAACAGAGCAGCTCAATACCTTGCTCAAGTTTCGCTATAAGCCAGAGCTCAAGGCAGAACCCGGCGTTGCGGGTGGTAAGAAAAAAATGGCGGGTCGGTCTGGCAAGCCACTCATCGTCAAAGTGCCGGTAGGGACACTAGTGAAGCGAGGTGATGTAGTAATTGCCGACCTTGCTGAGGCAGGGCAAGAAGCGGTCATTGCCAAGGGTGGCGATGGTGGCTTTGGCAATGCGCATTTTAAATCTAGTGTGCGCCAAACGCCGCGCATGGCCGAGCTGGGCGAGGCAGGGGAGAGTTTTGAGGCGGAGCTGGAGTTAAAGTTGCTGGCCGACGTTGGCCTGGTGGGTTTTCCAAATGCCGGCAAATCAACCTTCCTGAGCGTGGTGAGTAATGCCCGTCCGGAGATTGCGAATTACGAATTTACCACACTCACACCTAACCTTGGAGTGGCCGATATTGATGATGGATCTATCTTAATCGCCGATATTCCTGGCTTGATTGAGGGAGCGAGCGAGGGCAAGGGTCTGGGTGATGCCTTCTTGCGGCACGTCGAGCGGACGGCTGTGCTCCTCCATCTCGTTGATGTGTATAGTAATGATGTAGCCGAGCGCTACCAAGCGATTCGTCACGAGCTGCAGCAATACAGCACCGAGCTCGCTCAGCGGCCAGAGGTCGTGGTGCTAACGAAGTGTGATGGGCTCGATGACGATATCATTCAGATGCAGATAGATAGCTTGCGTCAGGTGGTTGACGAAGCGACGCCGATTTTTGCGATCTCTTCAGTGGCTCATCAGGGAATCGTTGATGTACTGAGAGCTTTGCGCCAGATAGTAGTAGAGGCGCGGGCGGCCGAGGCTGCAGCTGAAGAGGATGATGATTTTGCTGATGATGAGGAGCTTGCGACCATTACGCTCGGTAGCCAAGCTAAGGCCGATGCCTGGGCGGTGCAGCAACTGCAGGGCTATGCGGCGCAGCGCTGCGCCGAGACGGCAGTAGAGAGCGGCCTCACTAACCCACGAGAGGATGCCGAGATGCCGCGTGTCTTTGCCGTGTCTGGCCAAAAGCTCGAGAAATTCGCTCGTCGCACGAACTTCGCCCAGTTTGAGGCAGTTAATCGCCTGCGCGACATTATGAAGCGTCTTGGTGTCACGCACGAGCTCATCCGTCAAGGAGCGGAGGGCGACAGCATCGTGCAGATTGGCGATAGCCAGCCGTTTCCACTGGTGGAGCAATAAAATATAGTAATCAATCAATAATATACCACCTCTGTGCGAGGTGGTATATTTGCTATAAAGCGCCAGCTTCCTATGATTCAATATCATCATCGTTGGCTGCTGCTCCGCTATTGTGGGTATAGTGGAATACCTCGAGTGCGGTGCCGAGGCTATTGATTGATTGCTCTGCACATTCTGCTTTAGCATGCATTATATCGGCTATGTCGGCAATCTTGTTGAGAGACACTAACATACCGCTGAGCATCTCCTGCATTTCGCGCTGCAGCTGCTGGGCAAATGCTTCCTCGTATTCCTTATAATTTGGGTCTTCCTCATCCTTCTCATGGTAGCGCCATTGGTCGGCTTTTTCCTTCAATTCATTGAACAGGGTACGGAGCGTGTCGGTATGGTAGCCAAGTGTATCAACATCATCATGGCCAGTTCCGTGAGCACCGAGCTCCTTGAAGTTGATATCGGCATCGCTACAGCACTTCTGCGCATCACTAAGAAATGTAGCAAATGCAGTATCGTTGCTATCATCTGATGCTGCCGCCTCAGTAGACTCTGTATCTAGATCAGTCGCTTGGTTTGTATGAGTTGTCTCATCATCAGTCGACGATACTTCATCTTCATCTTCTGTTTCTCTTACAAGGACATCAAGCTGGTCGCGTACAGTCTGCAGCAGCGCATCAAATTCTTCGTAGAGGTCTTTACTCTTTGCGCTGAGTAATGATTCGATGCTACCAATATCATCCTCAAAAAGGGCATCATAATAATCGATATATGCCACCATATCATCAAGATCTTGTGGGTCTTCGCCGCGTGCGTTTATCTCTCTTACTTTAATCATTGGACTACCGACCATGTCTGGTTTTGTCTTCCGTACTTTATCGGCATACTTTTTGATAACCGGTGCGCGGTCGACCAGCTCAGTGATACTTGTAATGAGTTGTTCAGGCAGTTGGCCCTCATGCGACGGCTCATTATGCGGTAAGTCGCGTGGGTCACTATTGCCTTGGGGAGGGAGGTTGTTTTTTCTCATGCCTTTACTGTAGCACATAGTGGCAAAATATGGTAATAAATAGAGCAATAGTGCGAAGATGAACCATATAAGACCATAATCGCGCACAATAAGCGTAATTTGCTATACTATACCTATGGCACAAACATTCTTTTTCTACGACCTTGAGACGAGTGGCTTCCGGGCACAGACGGATCGGATTATGCAGTTTGCGGGGCAGCGGACGGATATGGATTTGCAGCTGATTGGCGAGCCGTATAACTTCCTCATCACTCTCAATGACGACACCCTGCCAAGCCCCGATGCCCTGATGGTGACTGGCATCACCCCGCAAAAGACGCTAGAAGAGGGCTATAGCGAGGCAGAGTGTGCGCGGATGGTGAGCGAGGAGATCTTCACGCCAGGGACGATCGCTGTGGGGTTCAACAATGTGCGCTTTGACGATGAGTTTATCCGCCATTTGCTGTGGCGGAACTTTTATGATCCATATGAGTGGAGCTGGAAGGATGAGCGGAGCCGCTGGGATATGCTCGATGTGGTGCGGCTGACGCGGGCGCTGCGGCCAGATGGCATTGAGTGGCCGATGGATGCGAATGGTCAGCCTACTAACCGCCTGGAGCTCATTACTAAAGCCAATGGCATTGCACACGACAATGCGCATGATGCCTTCGCCGACGTGGCAGCGCTGATAGAAGTAACGAAGCTAGTGCAGCGCGCTCAGCCTCAGCTCTTTGACTACCTCCTTACCATGCGCGACAAGAGGGCGGTGCAGCGGCTGGTCAATCTCGAGACCAAGCAGCCCTTCGTCTATACCAGTGGCCGCTACGATAAGCAGCATGCCAAGACGACCGTCGCCTTTCCGCTAGCGCCAGCCCCCAATAGTAATGTTTTGGTCTACGACCTGCGCTACGACCCAACGCCGTTTGTGAACCTAAGCCAGCAGGAGCTTGCCAAGAAAATCTTTGCTACCTGGGAGGAGCGCCAAGCCAATGGCTTTGTGGCGCTACCGGTCAAACCATTGCAATACAATCGCTGCCCAGCCGTTGCACCACTTGGTGTGCTAGAGCAGGGTGATGGCTGGAGTAAGATCCATCTCGAGGCGGCTACTGTGGCGCGCCACCGCGATATCCTGCTTCACCATCCCGACTTTGCTGAGAAGCTCCGCACACTCTACGAAAAAAAGCGTGAGTACAAAAAATCAACCGACCCCGAAGGGCAGCTCTACGACAGCTTCGTCTCGGACGCAGACAAGACGCACATCGCTGCAGTGCGCAATGCCGATACCAAGGCACTGGCAGACTTCCACCCAGCCTTTCGTGATGAGCGCCTGCCTGAGCTGCTACTCCACTACAAAGCGCGTAGCTTCCCGCAGAGCCTCAGTGATGATGAGCAAGCCCAGTGGGAGCAATGGCGGAGCACCCACCTACAGGCCCAGCTGCCGAGCTTTATGGCATCATTGCAGCGTCTGGCTAAGGCAGGCACAGCAGATGAATTTATCATGCAGGAGCTGCAGCTGTGGCTCGAGGCTGTGGTACCGGTGGATGGCTAGAAGAGGCCTTGAGCATCCAAAACCTCCACTTTCTCTATTGATTCTCTACTATTTCATTTGAGCAAGAGTAAGAAGCTGGTTGTCTAATCAGCTTTGAACCTGAAGTCATTCGTCAGTGAATGCCGACTCTTGTAATATTCTTGAAGAGAAAGCGGTATGAAAGAGAGTCGTGAAAATTGGTGGGCAACTTTGTGGTTTGAACAGACGAAGCGTTATATAACTAACGATAAATTTTAAGACGCTCAATTGCGAGAGCGCAGATATTAGCGAACCTACCGAAGACACTGGCAGCGTGGGCAAATCCCCTGAATGTTGAGTGTGCGAGGGCTTAGCGAGGTGATGGTGATAAATAAACACCCCAGTCATCCCCTGGGGTGTTTTGCGTTTTGCGTTGAAGGTGGCTTGGCCTGAGCTTATTTTTTGATAAGCTTGAGGATAACCAGCAGCACAACTGCGCCAAAGAAGGCGGTCAGCAGGCTGGCGAAGTTAAAGCCAGTCAGCACATCGGCGCTGCCGCCCATCAGGCTGACGAGCCAGCCACCCAGCATTGCACCGATGATACCAACAATAATGTTGGTCAGTGCGCCTGAGTCTGCGCCTTTATTTACCACCTTGGATGCCAGCCAGCCGGCAAGACCACCGATGATAAGCCATACGAGTATAGTCATAGTTGATTGTCTCCTTCATTAATAGTTATCGTACTAGTATAGCATCTTTGGGGAGTAAAAGCTATGAGGACGCCTCTGGGCTGAAGGTGACTCGCCCGTCAGCTGCCCTCGCTACCACCGTCATGCCTTCGTGAATACGCCCATCGATCAGCTCCAGCGCTAGCGGGTCAAGAATACGCTTTTGCACTAAGCGCTTCAGTGGTCGGGCGCCGAAGCTCGGGTCGTAGCCATCGCGGGCTAGCATGTCGCGGATGCTATCATCAAACTGGAGCGTGATGTCGCGGCTGTCTTTGATCTGGCGGGCAACGCGCTCCAGCTGCACGTCAACGATGGCCCGCATGGCCTGCTCGTGAATACGGTCGAAGATCACGATGTCATCAATGCGGTTGAGGAACTCTGGGCGGAAATGCTGGCGTAGCACCTCACGCATTTTATTGTCCAGCACAGACAGGTCGTCACCGGTAAAGTCCATAATCATCTGTGAGCCAACGTTGCTGGTCATGATGATAACGGTGTTACTAAAGTCGATCGTCCGGCCTTGGCCATCAGTCAGGCGGCCGTCATCGAGTACCTGGAGGAGCACGTTAAAGACATCGGGGTGAGCCTTCTCGATTTCATCAAACAATACCACGCTGTAGGGGCGGCGGCGCACTGCTTCGGTCAGTTGGCCGCCTTGGTCGTAGCCAACGTAGCCTGGTGGCGAGCCAATCAAGCGGGCTACGGCGTGGCGCTCCATGTATTCGCTCATATCAATGCGGATCATGGCGTGCTCATCGTCGAATAGTTCGCGGCACAGGCTGCGGGCTACCTCTGTTTTACCCACACCGGTGGGGCCAAGGAAGAGGAAGGAACCGATCGGCCGATTGGTATCACTGAGCCCAGCGCGTGAACGGCGAATAGCGCTGGCCACGGCAGCCACGGCGCGGTCTTGGCCGATGACTTGGCGGCCGATTGAGTCTTCAAGCTTGGTTAACTTACTTGATTCGCTTTCCATCAGTCGCTCCACAGGGATGCCCGTCCAGCGTGCTACCACACTGGCGATGTCATCAGGCGTGACTTCTTCGCGCAGTAAGCGGTCGGCTGGTGGGATGGTGGCTAGTTCCTGGCGGGCGGCGCTCAGCTTTTTCTCTAGCTCCGGCATATCGCCATATTTGATACGGCTGGCGGTTGCCAGATCGGCGTCGCGTTCGGCGATTTCTAACTGTGAGCGCAGACTATCCATTTTTTCGGCAGCGGTGTTGACAGTCTGCAGAATGTCCTTTTCGTGCTGCCATTTGGTGTCAATCACCTCGGCCTGAGCGCGGAGGTCAGCGATCTGCTGCTTGATTTCTGCTTTGCGGGCCTTGGCGTGGTCGGATTTGTCTTTTTTGAGCGCGGCCTCTTCAATCTCCAGCTGCAAACGGCGGTTATTAAGCCGATCCAGGCTAATCGGCACACTTTCCAGCTGCATCTTCAGTGCGCTGGTGGCTTCATCGAGCAGGTCAACCGCCTTATCAGGCAGAAAGCGGTCAGGCAAGTAGCGGGTAGACAGCCGCGCCGCCGCTACAATTGCATCATCAGCAATCTTAACGCCGTGGTGGACTTCGTACTTTTCCTTGAGGCCGCGCAAGATCGCGATGGTGTCGTCAAAGCTTGGCTCGCCAACATAGACTGGCTGAAAGCGCCGTTCTAGTGCTGCGTCTTTTTCGACATATTGGCGGTACTCGGCCAGCGTGGTGGCACCAATCATATGGAGCTTGCCGCGGGCCAGGGCGGGTTTAAGCATATTGCCGGCGTCCATACTGCCTTCGCCTTTGCCAGCGCCGACCATGGTGTGGATTTCATCGACGAAGAGGATGATCTCGCCAGCGGCTTCCTCTACCTCTTTTAATACGCCTTTGAGGCGCTCTTCAAACTGGCCACGAAAGCTCGCACCTGCCAGCAAGCTGGAGATCTCCAGGCTAATCAGCTGCTTATCCCGCAGCGACGCCGGTACGTTGCCCTTAACAATGCGCTGCGCGAGCGCCTCAACGATGGCGGTTTTGCCCACACCCGGCTCGCCGATCAGCACCGGGTTATTCTTGGTGCGCCGGCTGAGGATCTGCATGGTGCGGCGGATTTCTTCATCCCGGCCGATGACCGGGTCGAGCTTGCCCTCACGCGCCAGAGCGGTGAGGTCGGTGCCGAACTGCTCGAGGGGTTTTTTGTTGTCTTGTTGGTTCATGGTTGGTGGCATATATCCCTCCTTGTAGTTATGTAGTGCGGGCAACAGAACGCCCGGTGAGTTACTTAAAAACGGGTGGCCGATCGCGCTGGGCATCAGCCGCGCGGCCTATTGGTATAGTAGCAAATTAGCACTCTCAGTGCAAGAGTGCTAACTAACGCGAGTTTTGATAGGTACACGTGACTTGCTTAGCGTTAGGTACGTATACTCATAAGAGCAATATAAGGCATTGATGTTTCAGCGACTAACCTCTCTGTGAGATCAAAAGGATATAGCAGCAATCAGTCTCCATTCTTTTGTGTATAATAGACGCCATGACAAACATATATTTTACTCGGGCAATTCAGCCGGAGAATAACCAACCCCATTTCTTAGCCAAAGCACTTATTGTTGATGCGACTGGCAAAATTCTCGTCCTTGAGCGCAGTAATACGCATCCGCTCTTTCCACATGGTGCCGACCTGCCTGGTGGTATCGTCGAGCCTGGCGAGACACCACTTGAGGCGGTAAGACGGGAAATAGAAGAAGAGACTGGCCTTGGCTTTGCGCCGAGCCAGCTGAGTGTGGCCTTCGAACACATACTGCCACACCCTGATGGCCAGCGGCTGAGCTATATGTGCTATGCGGCACTCGTTGATGGCGATGCGCCAGAAATTACCCTCAGCTGGGAGCACAGTAGCTACCAATGGCTCACACCAGACGAGCTTATGCAGCAGCCCATCACGCCGCAAACCGACTATCCCTTTGCGGCGGCGGTGCATTATATCAGCTCATTACGACACTATGTGCAGCAGGAGCGGCCAGAGCTGCTGTAATCAGTAAATAATAAAGGAGTAATATGGAACGAACAAAAAATGACAAACCTGCTATTGCCGTCGACCTTGATGATGTCGTCTTTCCGTGCGCTGAAGGGCTGGTGGCGGCATATAATGAGCATTATGGTACCAACTTCCAGCCCAACATATCACAGACGACGTGGGATGTATCGCCAGAGGAAGTGCAGGAGCGATTTAATGGGCTGCAATTGGGGACAACACCAGGCATGGCGAAGCCTGGTTGGTTTGAGGAGATGCAAGTCCCAGATAGAGAGACGATTGAGGCGTTGCGAAGACTAGCGGCCAAGTATCGACTCTATGCAGTCTCGGCTCGGCACTACGGCCTGGTAGATGTGACAAAGCAGAGTATCGAAAAGTATTTGCCTGGTGTCTTTGAGCAGGTTATTTTGACGCAGCGGCCCGTCGAAACCGAGGACGGCATTAAGATAATGACCGACTCAAAGACAGAGATATACCGGCAGTATAATATGGAGGTTGCAATTGATGACTCGCCGCATCACCTCGAGCGTGGCCTTGCAGGAGATGATGCACCGCTTGGCTTAGCAATTTTATTTGGCGAACGGCCATGGCATCCAGGCGCTACGATTGATGATCCGCGCGCTATTGAGTGCCGCACCTGGGCGGAGGCGGAAGAGGCTATTGCTCGATATTTCGCTTGGTAAATTTGAGTGAGAAACATCTGGCTCTGGATAATACACTGATTGCCTTGCAATCTGTATGTAGGATGGGCTACTATATTTTCTATGAATCTAACGATGAAACTAACGAGACTCTTGAGAGTTCTCTGGCCAGTACTACTCTGCGCAGTGGTGTGGCAGCTACTGCAGTTTGCTCCGGCAGACCAGTGGTGGTGGCTACAAAAAGCAATGAGCCCACTCACGACGATGATGATTTTTCTTGCAGCTTGGCGCTATAGCGATCGGCAGCAGCCAACGACGTGGCTCCTTCTCGTAGCGCTTGTGCTGTTTGCTGTGGCTGACTCGCTGGTGGCGTTCTTGCCCTTCTCGCATCTCATCGTTGGGCTGGGGGTGTCTTTGCTGGCGTATCTGGTGCTCTGTGTTATAAATTTGTGGCGTCTCATCTTTGCCCTTGCGAAGGGATCTGCCAGGCGCATAAATTGGGGATTGCTGCTAGCTACCTTCATGGGCAATGCAATAATGGTATATTCGACACTGCACAACGTGTTGCCGCGTGTAGGAAGCCCGCTCCTTGCTGGAGCAATAAAAGTGTATGCTGCTGTACTTATGGTGCTGATGACGAGCGGGGCAGCGGCAGCTCTGACAGAATATCGACTACGGTGGAGCGTGGGCAGTTGTAATGGGACAATACTTGCTGCCTCGGAGTCGGCCCTTGCGCTGCAGCTCTTTGGCAAAGCATCTGAGGCATGGATTATCTATAGCATTATGCCATTGTATTGGTGTGGCCTCGTCTCCTATGTTGTGGCAAGCCGACCAAAGAAGGAGCGGCTTACATCGCGAGTGTAGCGCCCTAAAAGATGTGGGGAGGCTCAGTTGGCCTCTTGCACAAATCTAGTATCTCACCACTATACATGCTACAATAAGACGATATGTCGGAGCAGATACGGATTGTTGGGGCGCGCCAGAATAACCTCAAAGATGTCAGCGTAACCATTCCACGCGATCAGTTTGTGGTAGTGACGGGCCTGAGTGGTAGCGGTAAGTCGAGCCTCGTCTTTGACACGATCTACGCTGAGGGACAGCGCCGCTATGTGGAGAGTTTAAGCAGCTATGCCCGGCAGTTCCTTGGCATTATGGATAAGCCCGACGTTGACTCCATTGATGGCCTGAGCCCCAGTATCAGCATCGACCAAAAGTCGACGAGCCGCAACCCGCGCTCCACTGTCGCTACAGTGACAGAAATCTACGACTATTTACGCCTGCTCTTTGCTCGGGTGGGGGTGCCGCATTGCCCAGCTCTTATGCCCGATGGCACGCGCTGTGGCAAGCCTGTCCAGCGCCGGACAGCTCAGTCTATTATCGACGAAATTATGAAACTTCCTGAGGGGAGCAAGCTCATGCTGCTGGCACCGATCGTGAGCCAAAAGAAAGGGGAGTTTGCCCACATCCCCGAGCAGTACATGCGCAGTGGCTTTGCGCGGGCTCGGGTAGATGGCGTGGTGTATGCGCTTGATGAGTTCCCGGAACTACAGAAGAGCTATAAGCATGATATTGAGCTGGTGGTTGATCGTGTCGTGATGGCGCCAACGATGGTGAGCCGCATCTCGCAGTCGGTCGAGCAAGCGCTGGAGCTTGCGAGTGGAGTTGTGCAGGTGTTAGACGCCACGAGTGGGGAAATCACGACGTATAGTCAGCGCTATGCCTGTATGGATCACCCAGGCGAGGATATTCCCGAGCTTGAGCCGCGGCTCTTTAGTTTCAACGCGCCGCAGGGGGCGTGTCCGGTTTGCACGGGCCTCGGCACACGCCTGGAAGTTGACCCGGAGCTCATCCTTAACCCCAATCTGACGATTGCCGAGGGAGCGATCCGCCCCTTCAACCGCTTCAACGCCGAAGCGTGGTACATGAAGCGTCTCGCCGCGGTGGCTGAGGAGCACGGTTTTAGCTTGCACGTACCCGTCAAGGAGCTGGGTGATGATGCTGTGCAGAAGGTGCTCTATGGCACAGGCACGCAAAAATACCGTATTCACCTCAGTGGTAATCGCTATTATGACTCGACCTACGAAGGGGTCATCCCCAACCTCGAGCGTCGCCATCGCGAGACCGATAGTGAGTTTATGCGCAAAGATATCGAGCGCTTCATGCGGGAGCGGAAGTGTACGGCCTGCAAGGGTGCGCGGCTCAAACCAGTGGTGCTGGCAGTGACAGTCAATGGCCTCTCCATTATGGATATTTGCAATCTGGACGTCGCCAATGCGCTGGATATGATAGGCCAGCTGGAATTTAGTACAGAACAGCAGCACATCGTTAAGCTTGTTGTCAAAGAAATCATGGCGCGGCTGGGCTTTATGAACAATGTCGGGCTCAGTTACCTTGAGCTGGGGCGAGCAGCGAACACGCTCAGTGGTGGTGAGGCGCAGCGTATTCGCCTCGCGACGCAGATTGGTAGTGGCCTGCAGGGGGTGCTGTATGTGCTGGATGAGCCATCGATTGGCCTCCATCAGCGTGACAACGATCGCCTTATCCAGACGCTCAAGAATCTACGCGACCTAGGTAATACCGTGCTTGTGGTAGAGCACGACGAAGATACGATTGCGGCGGCTGACTATCTGGTGGATGTTGGGCCAGGCGCTGGCGTGCACGGTGGGGAGATCGTGGCACACGGTACGCCAGCAGAGGTAGCACGCATGCCACAGAGCATCACCGGTCGGTATCTGTCTGGTGCGGAGAAGATCCCAGTGCCAGCTCAGCGTCGTCCGATTGAGCAGGGCCGTGCACTAATAATCCGCGGGGCACGCGAGAATAATCTCAAGAATATCGACGTCACCATCCCGCTTGGTGTCCTCACGCTGGTGACAGGGGTGAGTGGCAGTGGTAAGTCGACGCTCGTCAATAGCATTCTCGCGAGCGAGCTCACTGCCCGCTTGCACCGTGCCCAAGCAGTGCCAGGTGCACATGATGCAATCGATGGGGTCGAGCAGCTCGATAAAGCAATTGTCATCGACCAGTCGGCAATCGGCCGCACTCCGCGCTCCAACCCTGCCACCTATACCGGCGTATTCACACAGATTCGCGAGCTTTTTGCGGGCACACCCGAGGCGAATATCCGCGGCTACAAGCCAGGGCGCTTTAGCTTCAACGTTAAGGGTGGGCGCTGCGAGCACTGCCAGGGCGATGGCGTCATTAAGATAGAGATGCACTTCTTGCCTGATGTCTATATCCAATGCCCCGAATGTCATGGTAAACGTTATAATCGTGAGGCGCTTGAGATCACCTATAAAGGTAAGACGATTAGCGACGTCCTGGATATGACGGTCGAGCAAGCCTGTGAGTTCTTCGCTAACATTCCTGCGATCGCTCGCAAATTGACGACGATCAATGAAGTGGGCCTTGGCTATATCAAGCTCGGCCAGCCCGCCACGACCTTTAGCGGTGGCGAGGCGCAGCGCATTAAGCTTGCCACCGAGCTAAGCCGGCGCACGACTGGCAAGACACTCTATATTCTCGATGAGCCGACTACTGGCCTGCATACCGCTGACGTCAAGAAGCTACTCGAGATCCTCCAGCGCCTCGTAGCGGGCGGCAACAGCATGGTTATCATTGAGCATAATCTTGAGGTTATCAAGTGCGCCGACCATATTATTGACATGGGCCCCGAAGGCGGGCAGGGCGGCGGCACCGTCATCGCCAGCGGTACACCCGAAGAAGTCGCGCATAACCCAGCATCGTTTACCGGGAAGTATTTGCGGCCACTGTTGGGCTAATAGTACTATGTCAAAACCAAGGCAAAATATCCAACATGAGATCAAAACAGTCACAACCTGATAGGCACTCATATCGCACCGCCATTCTTCGCTATGCCCAGCGCGATCAAGCGATGCGCCAGCAGTACTTGACTGGTGGCGGGGCGTGGGATGCATCGCTCGATGCTGACTCGACTGAATTTTTGCGTACGATTGTGGCGGCGATCGGCTGGCCAACACTACATATGGTGGGTAAGGAGGCTTCGGCTGCGGCGTGGTTGTTACTACAGCATTCACCAGATATCGACTTTATGGAGTACTGTCTTGAGCTAATGAAGGCAGCGCCACGTGGCGAGGTAGCGCTGCGCGATATAGCCTTCCTCGAGGATCGGGTGTGTTTGCTGCGTGGTCGGCCACAGATATATGGCTCGCAGTTTCAGGGGCGGGGTAAAACCCTTCGTCTCTACCCAGTCGAAGATGCTGAGCGGCTTGATGAGCGCCGTGCAGCGATGGGTCTGCTGCCATTTGCAGAGTACGAAAAGCAGATTCGTCAGATGTATGGTGATGAGCCGCTGGCTGGCAGATAAGAGGCGCAGCACAACAACATCGGATAATCGAACAAAGCCAAAGCAAAGAGCCAGCTACTCATACGCTGACTCTTTTTACACAAATAGTGTGAGGAGGTTATTTCTTCGTTCGCTTGCCCTTGCGCAGCATAACAGAAAACTGATATTTGAGCTTATCGCGGGTTGATTTTTGTTTGAGCGCATGGATGACCATCGGTGCAACAGAGATAAGGATGATAATAATTGCGGTTACCTCAATATTAACACCAGCTTTGGTGAGGATTGCGCCCGCAAAGTAGCCAAGGTAGGTGAAGATGGCGGCCCATAGCGCACCCCCGACGATGTTGAATAAGAGGAAGGTGTTGTAGTGCATCTTGCTCGCACCAGCTACGATTGGGGCAAAGGTGCGCACGATGGGCACAAAGCGCGCCAGGACGATGGTCAGTGAGCCATGCTTTTGGTAAAATTGCTCGGCCTGCTCGAGGTATTTTTTCTTAAAAAAGCGCGAGTTGGGCTTGAGAAAAAGCTTGCGCCCGACTTTGTGACCAAAGGCATAGCCAGTGCTATCGCCAAGGATTGCCATAAGAGCGATCGCTGCAACAAAGAGGTGAATATTGAGTGGGTGGCCAAATAGGCGAAGGATCTCTTGATTTACCATATAGCCTGCCGTAAAGAGGAGGCTGTCCCCCGGTAAGACAAAGCCGATCAAGAGGCCAGACTCTGCATAGACCACGAGCAAAACCGCGGCAATGCCGAGGCCAGTAATTGCATGTATAAGTGATTCCATCGCGCTTTAGTATACCATACTTTGCTCGGGGAAGGGAGTTCTTTGCTGCTTTTGGCTCACCTGGCACAAAAATGTTATACTAAAGAGGCAATATTACTTAACTCCGGAAACATATCCGAAAGGAGAACTATGGGAGATAAGATAACACTAAGGATCGAGACACGATCAATTCATGGCAAGAAAGTTCGTCAATTGCGCCGCCAGGGCATAACGCCAGCGGTGGTGTATGGTGCTGGTATGGATGCTGCTGATGTGCAGGCACCGAGTGGTGAGGTGGCAAAGGTTGTGGCCGCAGCTGGCCGCCACACACCAATTCATTTGACAGGGGTTAAGCGGCGCATTGCGCTTATCAAAAGTATCGATTACGACCCAACGCGAGTGGGTGTGATTCGCCACATTGCTCTACATGCGGTACGCGCAGACGAGCCAGTTACGGCAGAGGTGCCAGTGCGCCTTATTGGTATGGGTGAGTCTGAAGCTGAGAAGAATGGACTGGTCGTGCTACAAGCAATTGAGAAGGTTGAGGTGAAGGCCTTGCCGATGGACTTGCCAGAGGCGCTGGATGTGTCGGTGCTTGGCCTGGCCAGCGAAGGCGACCGCGTGACGGTAGGCGACATTACACTGCCTGAGGGTGTTGAACTGGTCGAGCATGACGATGGCCGTGAAGGTACTGCCGATGATGACGTGACGGTGAAGGATCTCGTCATTGCGAGCGCCTACGAGCCAAGTGCCCTTGCTGCCGCTAATGAAGCGGCTGCTGGTGCTGCCGAGAGCGCGGATGCGGAGGATGTTGCGGCCGAGCAGGGTAGCGACGAGGATGCGGCAGCATAGCACCTAGCGAGCAATACTTACAAGAGAGCGATCAATCATAAAAGAAACCAGTCATGTGAGGCTGGTTTCTTATGCTGTATTGGCCGTAATCATGCAGTTACTACACCGCGAGGAATCCGCCATCCACCACAATTTCCGCTCCATTAACATACTGGCTCATTGGCGTACCAAGCCACAGTGCAGTACAAGCAACGTCGTCGGGCTGGCCCAGATTCTTGGCAGGGAGGCGGAGGTTATAGGTGAGGCCGGTCTTAATGATGGAGAAATCGAGCTTCTTGAGCGCCGCAAGCCCCATCTTCTGAGCACCTGGCGTGCTGATGCCGCCCGGCAAGATGGTATTGACCTTCCAGCCACTTCGCCCAAAGTCTTTAACGAGCCCACGGCTCAGCGCAAGGACGCTGGCTTTGCTCATGGCGTAGAGCGTCATGTCGTAGGTCATACCTTTGAGGGCTTCGATGGAGCTGATGTTGATGATAGTACCTGGTGCTGTGCGGCGAGCGATCATTTCTTGACACATGGTGAGCACTGCCCGGGTGTTGATCTGGATTGTTTTGTCGAAGGTTGCCTGGTCGATATCGGCGAGCTTGACTGGCGCAAAAATACCAGCGTTGTTGATGAGGATGTCTGGCGTTGGGGTGATATCGCGCCATAGTGCGGTGATAGCGCTATTGTCGGAGAGGTCGACGATGTGCGTTGTGACAGCAGCATCAAATTGCTCGCGCAGCTCGGTAGCGGTTTGCTGCAGTGCGTCGGCATCACGATCAACGAGCTGGAGGGTAGCACCAGCCTCGGCGTAGCGCCATGCAATCGCCCTGCCAATACCCATCGCGGCACCAGTGATGAGCACCGTCTTGTTTGTCAATTTCAGTAATTCGTGCAGAGGAGTTGGATGTGTTGTCATGTCATTATTATAGCATAACCAGTATGAATCGGGTGTAGTTATATTTATTGCAAAGAGTTTACATCTTAGACGTTGAGCTCTATGCGTATAATATACGAGGTGATATTTCTCAAACGGATTGATTTCTCAAAATAAACACCGGAAGCAGAGGGCGCTCGCACTGAACATATAGGGTTTGGAAAATAATCAAAGAAAAGCATTGTCTTTTTATTGTAAATCAATTACAATAGCTGCATGGAGCACGCAGTACAGCGCCGGACAACGAAATATACCGATCGAGTGATCGCGATTCTTCGCCAGCTGCAGCATGCTACCAACGCCGAGATTGCGGCCGCACTACGCCACGACTACCCCCGTGTCAGTGCGACCACCGTGCATCGCATCACCCAGCGGTTGCAAGCGGATGGGGTGATTGGCCTTGCGCCAGCAACCGAGCATGGCTGCCTGCGCTACGATAGCAATTCTGTGCCGCATGACCATTTTGTCTGCAGCTCCTGCGATGGCCTGCACGATATCACCATCGCGCCAGCGCTGCGGCATGAGCTTGCGCGGCAGGTAGCAGACTGCCTTGTCGATGGGCCGCTCATCATTACTGGCACATGCCACCCCTGTCATCGCGATAACCATAATTTATAAGGAGAAAAATCATGGCACTATACAATACCACTACCAAGCAAGAATTTGAAGAACACGCTCTCCAGAGTGAGCGGCCAGTGCTGGTTGACTTTTGGGCACCGTGGTGCCCACCCTGCCGCGCAATGGCACCACTGCTTGAGCAGATTGCTGAAGAGACGGAGTTCGACGTCGTTAAGGTTGATACCGAAGCAAGCCAAGACAATGCAGCGCTTGCCTTGCAACACCAAGTGCAGAGTATCCCCAACATGAAGATCTTCAAGAGCGGTGCTGTGGTGGCAGAACTGGTCGGCATGAAGCCAAAGCAAGTGCTGATTGATGCCTTGCAGCAAGCAGATGCCTAAATTTACCCTCTAACAGATTTCCTCCTTAGGACCAGCACAGATGTGTTGGTCCTTTTGTTATGGAGTGTCGTTACTTTCATTAGTGAGAAATCCACCACTTTGTCGCGACCATAATCGTGCATATATACCACCTCTTGCTAGTAACTCGTCATGGCTTCCATCTTCCACAATATGCCCCTCATCAACCACAACAATTCGGTCTAGCGCTGCGATCGTACTCAGTCGGTGCGCCACCACAATTGACGTTCGTCCCTGCATGAGTGTCTCAAGCGACTGCTGAATCAACGCCTCTGACTCAGAATCTAATGCACTAGTCGCTTCGTCGAGCACTAATAGAGGTGCATCCTTGAGAATAGCTCGTGCAATCGCAATCCGCTGTCGCTGCCCACCAGATAGCTTCACGCCGCGCTCACCAACTACTGTTTCTAGCTCCTCTGGTAACTGTGTAATAAATTCCCAGGCATGAGCTTGCTTCGCCGCCAGTATAATATCGTCCTGTGTTGCTTCTGGTCTCCCGTAGGCAATATTCTCCCGAATTGATCGATGAAACAAGAGTGGCTCCTGTGGTACGTACGCAATCTGCTGCCGTAAACTCTCCTGTGTTACCATCCGAATATCCTGTCCATCGATCAAAATCGCTCCACTGGTTGGATCATAAAATCGCAACAACAACTTCGTCAGTGTTGTCTTGCCTGCACCACTGGTGCCGACGAGGCCGAGTTTTTGGTTGGGTTCTATTTGGAGCGAGAAGTCACGAAATAGCACACGATTTGGGTCGTCATCGTGTGCAAAGCTTATATGATCAAACGTGATAGCGCCGCGTGAGACATTCAGTGTTGCGTCACTCGTATCAACCAGTTGCGCTGGGGTGTGCAAAATCTCGACCATGGTCTGGGCGTCGCCGAGGATGCGGTTGTAGTTGCGCATAATACCATTCATATTCCACAGCTCACGCACTGCACTATTTGTGTAGGTGATGATAAGATAAACTGTTGCAACGGAAATTGTGCTGTGCTGAGCGGCATAAACTGCGAAGACGATAGCACCAATCTTGATGGCAGTATTGACTGTAGAGAAGAAACTGCTTGTGATGATATACGTACGCATAGTGCTGAGGCCAGCAGTGCGCCAGTTTTCTACTGCCATGGCGAAGCGTTTCTGTTCAAGTATCTCACTACTAGACGATTTAACAGCTAGGATGTTTGATACCATATCCGTCAACTGACCACTGATGGTATTACTTGCCTCGGCTTCTTGCTCACTCAAACGAGCGAGTGGCTTAGAGCCAACATAAACCACAACGCTAAAGATCACAGAAAAAAGTGCCAAAAACAGTGCATACTGCCACAACATTGTGGCTAAGACGATAATTGATCCGACAAGTGAGATAACCAGTGGCATTACCGACCAAATGATTACATCCCAAAAGCGATCGACTGCACCAGCCAGTTTATTCGCTTGGCTCACTAATGATCCACCAAAGCGATTGGCATGGAAGGTGACACTCTCGTGGCTGAGTTTGGCAAAAATCTTGATATAGAGATCGCGCTGCATTGCCATAGTAAATGGCCACATAATGCGCATCGTCAGGCGCCAACCGATTACTTCTGACCAAAGTTGACTCAGTGTATACATAATCACAAGCGGCCACACACCACTACTGTTGTGCAGATGGCCACTTTGGATAATATCGAGTAACCGTGCAATAATGAGCGGCCCGACAAAAGTACTGACGACAAATGTCGTTGTCGCAACCACCAGTGCTGCTGCACGCTGCCATCGATATGGCTGAGATGTTTGCCATAATGTACGAAATATGGTACGGCTCGTAGTAGGTTGCAAGATAAACTCCTTCGTTGTATAGACGTATAAATATTATACCTTAAAAATACCGTTTCGCTTGCTGAATCATACATGCTCCAATATCTCCTTGGCTAATGATGCGGTTTACATCATTGATATCAACAAGGGTATGAGCAATGATATCACCACCAGGACCGTGAGTAAACTCGCCAATTTTCTCGAGCTTTGTATAGACACGAAACTGGTATACGCGCGTGCCATTTGGCTCAAGACAACACTGGTATCCGAGTGGTTGCCATTCAATAACGCGCATGTTGCACTCTTCTACCATCTCGCGTGTGATGGTTTGCTCAATTGTCTCCCCAGATTCAGTTTTGCCGCCAGGGAGATTATAGCTCTTCTTGACCGCATTATAGACGAGCGGAACGGAACCAGCTAAATCACCGATCGTATAGACTTGTTGCCAGGGGAGATCGGGTATAGCAGATTTTTGTCGTATAGTACACCAAGAAACAAAAATGGTTTTGCCGCCATACTGAAAGGAAGATGATATATCGTATACCATAGACAAAACTATATTATAAAACGGAAAAAGATAAAATAGCTTTTGATAGCTACTTTAGTGTATACTATGCACTAGATAATGCGTCAAGAAAAAACACTCCTACCAATCTGTCAAGCGGGCGATCCGGTGTTGCGCCAGGAAGCAGGGCGGTTGAGCCGCGAAGAGATCACCACACCAGCAGTGCAGCAGCTTATTGCAAATATCAAGCATACCGTGGCAAGTAGAGACTATGGCGTTGGGCTAGCTGCGCCGCAAGTGGGGCAGGCCGTGGCGCTGAGCGTGATTGCTATCAAGCCGACGCCAAACCGCCCAGACCGCGAGCCATTTGAGCAGGTTATTATCAATCCATCATACACTGGCATTGGCCAGACAACGGGCATGTGGGAGGGCTGCGCCAGCGGCGATGAGGGGCGGCTCTTTGCGCAGGCGCAGCGCTACCAACAGATCAATGCTCAGTGGGATGATGAGTGGGGTGAGCATCATACTGCGGTGCTGGATGGCTTTGTTGCTCATGTCTTTCAACACGAAGCTGACCACTGTCAGGGTATACTTTTCTTTGACAGAGTGACAGATACGACGACCTACATGACGGCAGCAGAGTATCGCAAGCGCGTCGTGCGGCGGTAAGTTGCATTTTTAAGCCCTGCTCCGCTTGCTTCTCTCAAGATCAGTGACTATCCGCCAAAAACGATTGCTTAACTTGCTGGTAGGCGTCGCGGAACGGCACACCTTTTTCGACTAATTCATTGATTTTGGCAACAGTATAGAGTTCATCGGTCATCGCCTCAGCCAATCGCTTAGTGTTGGCTTCTAGCTCGCTCACGCAAAGCGCCAAAACCTCTAGCGTATTGAGGGCCGAAGTGAAGGCATCCATGGTGATCTTTTTGGTTAGTTGTAAGTCGCGGTGATAACCACTGCCAGCACCTGTCGAAATAGCTTGGAGTTGCAAGGCGTAGTTCGGATAGGCGTGAGCAGTGGCACGCATGATCTCGAAGACGTCGTAGTTACGCTTGTGCGGCATGATGGACGAGCCGGTGGTCATGGTAACAGGCAGTTTGAAATAGTTAAACTCCTGTGAGGTAAACAGCAACATGTCTTCGGCAAATTTGCCGGCAAACACCATGATGGGGTTGAGCGCTTGTACGGCAATTAGTTCAAACACGCCGCGTGACAAGCCGCAGTACATGGGGTTTTCTTGCATCTTGGCGAAGCCCAGTTCACTGGTCGTCATCTGGCGGTCAAGCGGCAGCGTAACGCCAAAGCCAGCAGCGCTACCCAGCGGGTTTTGGTCGATGGCAGCGATGCTGTGCGCTACCAATTGTCGGAGGTCATGAAAGGCATCATGGTAAGAACCCAGCCACATGCTGATCGTGGTTGGCATGGCTTTTTGGGTGTGGGTGTAGCCAGGCATTTCAGTCTGGCCGATGGCGGCAATTTTGCCAGCATAGGCCTGGGTGACTGCTGCCAATTTTTCCGCTACTGCTTCAAGCTCCGTTTTGATGAACAGTCGCATCATCACCAAGGCTTGGTCATTGCGGCTTCGGCCAGTGTGAACCTTTTTGCCGATGGGGCCGAGCTTTTCTGTCAAGTACAGCTCAATGGCAGTGTGCCCGTCTTCGTGTTCGCTGGTGAGCGTGAAAGTGCCAGTTTTCCATTCGTTCAGTAGCTCGTCCAAGGCGGCCGCTAATTGTTGGTATTCGTCGCTGGTCAATACGCCGATTTTTTCTAGCATGTGAGCGTGGGCTTTGGTCGCAGTGATGTCATGTCCCAGCAGATACTGGTCTAGTACCTGGTCGTCACCAACGGTGTATGACTCGACCAATGGATGGAGTGAGCCAGTTGCGGTTGATTGCCATAGTTTACTTGCCATATGAGAATACTCCTTCAGCTGTTCGCTGACTTAGTGAATATAATTCAATGAATCCGGCGGACGAATTCTGGTTGAATGCGTCGTTGGAATCAAACGTTGCAAGATTGATATCAAACAACGAATGTGGTGAGTCTACGCTGACGACGGTGATGGTACCTTTGTACAGGCGAACTGTCACTGTGCCAGTGACTTTTTGGTTCTGATCATCAATATAGGTATTGATGTGATGGACGGCTGGCTCGTACCACTGAGCTGCGTAGGTGAGATAGGCCCATTTTTTGTCCATTTCGGCTTTGAGTTCATTTTCAACGCGGGTCGAGACCAATTGCTCAAGCTTTTGATGGGCAGCAATCAAGATGGCAGCGCCAGGGTTTTCATAGACGCCGCGTACCTTTAGTCCGACTAGTCGATCTTCGATGAGGGTTGATACGCCCACGCCGTGTTTGCGGCCGAGTTGGTTGCAGTGCTGAATGAGCGCCTGGAGTGAAAAGTGACGGTTATCGACAGCGACAGGCACGCCTTTGATAAATTCAATGGTGATATCTTCGGCTTCGTCTGGTGTGTATTTGATGGTTGAGCACCAATTGAGAATGGCGTGATAGTTTGGCTTAAGTGAGGGTGATTCAATTTCACCGCCTTCGCTGGTGATGCCCCACATGTTTTCATCGGTCGAATAAGGCGATTCTTGAGTATGCGGCACGGGGATGTTGTGCTTCTTGGCATAGGCAAGCTCTTCCTCTCGACCCATGCTCCACTCACGCACTGGCGCTAGGATCTTGAGTTTGGGATTGAGCGTAGTGATGTAGGTTTCGAAACGAACTTGATCGTTGCCTTTGCCAGTAGCGCCGTGTGCAATGACTGTGCAGTTGTACTTTTCGGCATATTCGACGGCTAATTGTGAAATAATGATGCGCCCCAGTGGCGTGCAGAGGGCATAGCCACCTTGGTAATCAGCATTGGCTTTGATGGCCAGTGATAGTAGCTCATCGGCGAAGCGGTCGCGGGCATCAACCGTAATGGTTTCTATAGCGCCGAGCATTTTAGCCTTTTCGGCGATGGCGTCGAGATCGTCAACAGTCTGGCCAATATTAACCGTGAGGGTAATGACGTTGCAGTTATATTTCTCTTGGAGCCACTTAAGCATGACGGATGTATCGAGGCCTCCCGAATAGAGCAAGAGGCACGTGTCAAACTCACCGTTTATCGCCTCGTGGCTGGCAACTTTGGTGTAGTGGGGTGTGTCGTGATTCATATCCTTCCTTTCTATACTAATTAAAAAGAGCCGCTCGGATGAGGGCTCTTTCGTTGGTTTTATACTATACGACTAATTAGCCCTCTGAATCAGAGCGGCGACGACGAGCAACGATAACGATGTTGTGTCGATATGTCATACTAACACCATAGCATACCGCGCATATTTTTCACAATACTTTTACATAAATCTTAAAAATTATCTCTTCCAGTGTTAGTTTCCTCCTCACTCACACTCCCCCGACGGAACACTATAAGGGTCGACGTCTCCCAGACATCGACCTCTTGCGCTGGGCTGAAATCGATCATAACGATCGATTTCACACTCCATCGGATGAAGTGTGAGTGAGGAGTGCGAGAGAACAGTGAGGCTTTGAGATTCAAACACTTTTCATATAAAATTATGATGCGCGACAATAGTCGTATGCATTGGTATGATGGAGATAAAATTGTGCAGCAATATAACAAAGAAGAGTCTAGCATAGACGTATGAGTGGACGAGTAGTGAATATTCTCCTCGTTGAAGACGAACCAACCCTCCGAGCTGGTACTGAGCAGTTCTTCGTGCAGCGCGGCTTTACGGTGATAGCGGTAGCCAGCGGCGAGGAGGCGCTGGAGCAATTTGCTGAGGCAGATGCTATTATCCTCGATATTATGTTGCCAGGGATAAGCGGGATCGAGGTGCTGCACCAAATTCGCCAGACCAGCGACGTGCCGGTGCTCATGCTGACGGCGCAGCATGATGAGCCGACGCAAATTGCTAGTTTTGACGAGCTGGCGGATGACTATATGAGTAAGCCGTTTTCGCTCGTGATTTTGGAAAAGCGAATTAAGGCGTTGCTTCGCCGCCAACAGTCTGTCAAAAAAACCTTGTGGCAGCGCGGCCTGGCGTCGGTGGATTTTATGGCATATCAAGGGTTTTATGATGACAATGATGCACATCTCAAACCCAAGGAAGTGCAGCTGCTCAAGTTGCTGGTAGATAATCCAAACATGGTCTGGAGTCGGCAGGCTATCATTGACCGGCTGTGGCGTGATGACGAGGTGCCGTTTGACCGAGTGATCGACGTCTATATCAAAAACCTGCGCAAAAAATTGCATCTGGACTGCATCATCACGGTGAAGGGAGTGGGCTACCGCTATGAAGAATCTTAAATTATTCCCCAAAACATTTTTGGTGTCAATTGGCCTGTTTGCGGCGTTGATCATCCTGGTGCATGCGCTGGTTTACACCTTGATGCCGCACTTTTATCTGCAGCAAAAAGAGCGCGAGGCAGCCGGCAATCTGGCGGCGCTCGTGACTGAACTGCGTGGTAAATCGACTGAGGACATGCGCCGTCTCAGCCAGGATTTTGCTCAGGTGAAAAATGTTAATATCACGCTGACGATTGATGGGCGCGACCAGTATTTTCAAGGGTTTCAGTCGATCAACATCGTGACGGATAGCGGTAAATCGGTCGACACTAGCGTGGTAAAAATTGCTGACGGCCAAACGGTCGATCCGCGCTCGGTGATTTTGCGGCAGGGGAGTGTGACGAACAACCAAGGCCAAACGATCGCCGTCAAGCTGCTGGCCGACGTGGCGCCCGTCACTCAGGCCAAACTCGCTACCTTGCACGTACTGCCATATACCATGCTTGGCTCACTGCTCGTGGCGCTGCTATTTTCGTACATCTACAGCCGATTTGTGACACGGCCGATTCGCCAGATGGCGGCGGTGACGACGACTATGCAGCGGCTAGAAAAGGGTGCGCATTATCCAGTGAATAGCCGTGATGAAATCGGCGTGCTGGGGCGAAATATCAATGAGCTCTATCAAAATCTGTGGCAAACGATTCGCTCGCTGGAGCATGAGAATAAGCGGATCACCCAGCTCGAGAAAGAGAAAATCGCCTTCCTTCGCGCGGCCTCGCATGAGTTGAAAACGCCATTGGCAGCACTACGGATCATGCTTGAGAACATGCAGCTAAACATCGGCGAGTATAAAAATCGCGATCAGTACCTGGCGGAGTCGGTGGCACAGGTTGACCGTTTGGCGGCAATGGTAAATGATGTCTTGCGCTCTGGCAATGTCGCCGAGCAGGCTCTGCGTCAGGAAAAGCGGCTAAGGATTGATAAGTTAATCGCTGAAGTAATTGACGATTATATGTTGCTGGCGAAAACGCGCGGCATGACTTTCGAGGTTAATACAGAACCAGCGACCATTAGTGCCAATCGTGACATGATGCGCCACGTCATCTCGAACCTGGCGTCAAACGCAGTGCGCCACGGCGACACCGGGAGCGTGATAACGATTACCTGTGACCAGCACGAACTGGCCATCGAAAACGCCTGCAGACCACTCACCAGAAAACAACTCCAGCACGTTTTTGACCCGTTTTATCGGAACAATGCCACCACGAAACAGTACGCCGACAGTAGCGGCATCGGCCTCTACACCGTGAAAATGTTGCTCGACGCCAAGGGCCTAGACTACGACTTCACGCCGCACGGGCGGGGTATGCGGTTTGTGGTAAGGTTTGAGTAGGAGGATATGATGGACAGAGAGCTAGAGAAAATGAGTTTGAAAGAGTTGTGGCAATTATTCCCCATATTTCTTGTAGAACACAATAGAGAATGGGCACGCTGGTATGATGAGGAAGTGAAAGCCATCTCCTCATTGGTGCCAGAAAAATACATAACACAAATATCTCACATTGGTAGCACGGCCATCCCAAATATACAGGCAAAGAATATAGTAGATATATTGCTTGAAGTCCCGTCGGAGAAAGAATTAGAGCCTGTAAAAAATATTCTTGTTAAAAATAATTGGTTGTGCATGAGTCAGAAAGCAAAACGAATCTCATTGAATAAGGGATATACCAAACAGGGCTTTGCGGATAAGGTATTTCATCTCCACATTAGGGTTATGGGGGATAACGATGAGATCTACTTTAGGGATTATCTAATTGAGAATGGCGATATTGCCAAACAGTACGAGAAATTGAAACTACAACTTTGGAAGGAATTTGAGCATGACAGAGATGGGTATACTGATGCAAAAAGTGATTTCATCAGAAAGTACACTAAGATAGCTAGAGAAAAATACAGATCCAATAACAGGTCGTCTTAAATTGTGAGCAGTAAAGTCGTCAAACAGACTCTCAACTCCTGCTTTACATAAAGATTCCGCCGCCAGTATATCGTGCTGAAGCGCCGGCTTACAACCAATAATCTCATCATAAAAATCCTGCAGCGACTTCGGATAGCCTTCGTCTGGAGCATCATATAAAAATGTGTCCTGAAGTAGCTTTTTCTGTTCGGGTAGAATATCATCAAAAAACTGTGGATGAAATTCATAAAACCACTCCAGGAAAGACTGCAGTTTCAGATATTTGTCGTAGTCCATGGACTGTATAATACATTATTTATAGATACGTCCAGATTCTCGTTTTGATCCGTTATGATGCAGGCTTATCTGAGTTGCCTGCAGAACCTTGATCAAATTTTCTACTGTAGCAACTCTCTTCCAGCCGGTAGAGCCCATGACAGCACCGAATTCTCTGAGCAGGCGGTCCTCGTTTGGTGCGGTGTTGGGATTAGATTTATACGAAGTTAGCGACAGATAATTAGCAAAACGATTTAGAATCTCTGGCTCGGTAATCGTCTTTAAAGTATGTCTAATATTGTTGGCGATTTCTTCCATATTCACTTTTGGTAATATATGAGGACTGACTAAGAACGTGTTAGATACGGTTGTTAAATTTTCGTTATCCCTGGCGTGTTCATCAGCAAAGTAAGCGCCAAAATTTTGGCAGATATTTTGCCCGATAGATAGACTCAAAAAGCGTGTCAATTCACGCCACAGCATACGTAGCTCAATCGACTTATTACTAAACTGTAATTGCAACTTGATTTTACGGGGTCTAACGGCTGGCTGGTTGGTGCTGTAGATCAGATCGCACAAGCTATTGTTTTTGTGTATATCTTTTGGTAGTAGGTCAATCGAATCTAAATCTTGCCATGATTGACCATCGAGCTTTTTTAGTTCATCAATTATCATATCAGTATCACCAACAAAAAGCTTTTCCGGTCCCTCCGCTACAATCTGTGATAGCGCCTGCGAGACTGGTAAATAAACAGGGTGTTCACCAAAACTAGTCTTTATCATAGTTAGATTTTTAAATAGTTCCGCTGATTTTTTGCTATAGCATTCCGCGGAGATAACTATCACACCAGAATCGTAAGTAGAACCATTTAGTGCATAATCCAGTAGCTTGTATTGTTTGTGACGGTAAAAATAATCAGTGGCTGTGGTAATGAAAAGGTGCTCATAGAGATGAGCAAGCTGTGCGCATGAGTGGTGTTTGATAAGAGTAAAATACTTCGTCACAACTTAGCGAATCTCACATATTGAACTTCATATTATCAAGTAGATTACCGATTGTGCTTGCGTTTGCCAATTTCTTCCAGGTTTTCTCTCCAATAATTGCACCGAGTTCTGAAATATACATATCGATGTTCGGTGTATCCATTCTCCCGCTGCTGTAAGAAAAAGATTTGAGACGTTGGCAGATACGATCTAGTGCTTCTTCTTCTCGTATTCTTTTGATAGTGTCGTGGTATATCTTCTGCAGCTCGACTTTATTCTCTAAGTTACTAAGCACCGCAAAGTCACAAACGCAATGCAATGTTTCGTCAATTTTTGCCGCACTCTCCTCAAGACTATAATAGCTCAACTGTGTGTTAGCGATATCGGCGACTGTACCGTGAATGGCAAAAGCTAGATAATAAAATAAAGCTAGTAGTGCTGGATCGTCGTTGATCGAAATATTGAGACTACAAGATATCCGGTTGACCGACGGTGCTGGCTTATTAATTTCATACAGGAATTTATGTTCGGCAAGCTGCTTGATAATGAGAGGTTGGTTAATTTCGTCGATGGCCTGCCAGTCGGTTCTATTTAGGGCGGCGATATTTTGCTGGAGTGCTTCAATATCATCGCACGTCAGGGTTCGGTTTTTCTCTGCCACAATTTGGTTCGTTGCCAGGCACAGCGCCCCATCACTTGTGTCGGCCTGGAGCTGTCGCAATTTATTTGCTAAATCTATTGCTTCATTAGTGTATAGATCAATATCAATAGTAATAAATCCCGTGTCTGAGTAATGTGAACCAAGTGCATAATAATCAATCTGTCGCAACAAATTAGCCCGCTGCATGGTTTGCTTGAGTGTATTCATAACCAGATGCTCGTAAATATGCGCCTCAATCGGTGAAGTGGCCTGTTTGCAGAGGAAAATTCGTTGCATGTTGTTTATAGTATCATAAAAAAGTGGACAGTTTATTGACTTATCCAGGTCGAATGGCTAGCTAGCGCCGCTTGCCGTTACCGCTGCGACTTTGGTAGTTGCGACCCTTGGTGTCGTGGTCTTTCCTGTCGGTGCCCTTGCGGTCTCTTCGCAGGTCGCCGCTGCGCTGGATGGCGTTGTTGTGTCTCGTCAGGCATTTAAAGCAAAAGCAGTCCTTGCGCTTAAACCCGGTGTCGGGACATTTACTACCGCGTGCCATAATAACTCCTTCTTGGAGTCAGGCGAGATAATTATCTCGCGAAGTGGAGCGTCTCAAGCCCAATGGCTTTGGGCAAAACGCTGACCTTTGCGGTGCAAAGGCTGATATATATATCAATACTGGAATCCTTTGTCAAGCGATTTTACGGAAATCGCAGTAAAATGTATTATTAGTTCATGGACTTAACTTACGCAACGACTAATAAACACAAATTTGCTGGAGCTAAACAGGCGCTGTCTGGAACGGACATTAATCTGATCGCGCCAGATGGAGTTTTACCTGACGTGCCAGAAATCCAATCCGACGACCAAGAAGTCGTCTCTGTCGACAAGGCGCTAAAATATTACGATCTACTTAAATGTCCGCTGGTGGTGATGGATTCAGGCCTGTTCATCGACGAACTGAACGGCTTTCCCGGCGTTTACACCAAATATGCGCTCGACACTATCGGTATTGACAGGATAATTCAGCTACTCGGCGGCGCCGCTCGGGCGTACACGCAGCGTACAATCACTTACTTTGACGGCAACAAACCGCAAATCTTTACCTTAAAACTGCACGGCGCGTTATTAAAAGAACCGTGCGGCAATAACGGACGCAATTACGATAAATATTTCTTGCCAGACGGCAAAAACAAAACGCTCGCTGAAATGACTAATGAAGAGAAAGCGGAATTAACAGCAGCGGTTTGGCGAGATTTGGCGGCGTGGCTGCAAAAAAGCAGCAAATAAGACTTATATACTTAATAAGCGGAGAAGTACCACTTATCATCAAACAAACCCCAGCTCCCGCTACCCCATACGACACGCCCACCGCTCTGCTAAAGCACTGTCTGTCTGTGCTACAATTAAATCATGAAGATTGTTGATGACTCGACCCAACAGTGCGCCAGCAAATCATCGATATCGTCACCGGAACCGTCCGTGAGTGAATATGTTTTTGACCGAGAAAAGTGGCAGAGCTTAACGATATTTGAGCAAATGGGTAACATCGGCTCAGAGGTCGGGCGAGCGTTTGCCGCCCGGCGCCGCGGCGATACGGCTGCAATGACTGACGCCTGGCAGCGTGGCTTGGACTTATTGGACGCCACCGCCGGGCAGCTTGCCCGCTAAAAATCACCAAAACTCCGCGAAGTCCTGCGCGCCCGCGAACTATTTGCCAGCATGGATGACGAATCGTTGGAGGATTACTTTATGTGGTTTGCTATAGCGGCACGGAAGGGGAGATAGGCTCAGAGAAATCTAGAGTCATTTCACCAATTTAGCCAAGCTCTTTACTCAACCCGATCATCTCATCTAGCTTGCCAGATTTTTCTATCTCGGCCAAACTCATCGCTTCTACCTCTGTCGCTAAGTCCCATGTCTCATACAGCGGGCGGTCGTCTTCGATAATATTATAATGCGCCATTAGGTTAACAATTTTATACGCTATATCATGAGCTGGCCACATCTTCATGCAATCGTCCGACAAAATCACTTTAATATATTTAATAACATTTAACCTAGACGTTAGATTTATGTCTATTTTGTTAATTTCTTTGTCATACCCAACCGTTTTCGCTAGCCGCCACCAAAGTTTTAGGCGCACACTCGTGTCTTGCTCGTCATAAATTAACTTCGCCAGAGCGATTATTTCAGAAACCAGTGGCTGTGCTTCCGTAATATCTACGTGCTGAAGCTGTAAGATATCCTCAGCAATTGACGTATCATAATCAATGCCAAGTAACGGCAGATACTCGCACACAAACAACCGCACATCGGTCGCGCTACGAATTAAACCTAGCCTATTTGACCAGAATATGTCGATATCGTTGCGGATGATATTGTTGAGCGGCGGCATGTTCATATAGATAACGTAAAATATTCAAGTAAGATGGACAGTTTTATGACATGTCCAGGTCTGGGGGCTAGAGCTGAGTCGAGTCGTACTTCAGGCTGCCGTCAGAGTTGAAGGCGATGTGGTCGTGGTCCTGACCGCTCTCTCTACTAGCAGCAGCCTCCTGTGCGAGAGACTCGTCCTTGTAGAAGTGCAGGTACTCGGTACCGCCGTCGTCCCGCTGCTTCTCCAGAACTTTCTCGTCCTCGTTCTCAGCGTAGAGCTGCCAACCCATTTTGTACTCCTTCTGGAGTCGGGCGGAGAAATCCATTCTCCGCGAAGTGGAGCGTCTTAAGCCTGGTGGCTCCAGGCGAAACGCTGGCCTCTGCGATTGCAAAAGCTGATATATATATATCAATAATAGAATACGCTGTCAAGCGATTAATCATTACAAAACAAGGCCATCTCTCTATCAATGTTAAATCCGAAGGCGCTACTGCATAAAAGAGCTCTATCTCTAATCTATTCAGATTCTGGATTACATCGGGATTTTGTGTATATGGTGCGCGCTGGTGCTGACATTGAAATGGATAAAACGGTATAACGTGAAAGCAAAGCAATTGATCGACGGTAGGGTGTTGATAATCATTGATAATGGAAAAATCAATATTGAAAATTGCAAGAAAGTTGGCTTGAGTGCTCATGATGTATCGTTCAATCTGCGAACTCATCATATCTATTCAACGAGAAGAGTGAAAAGAGCCTTGGTGGAGTAAGACGGCGAATTGATCATCACTCATGAAGGGGAGGAAAATCCAAAGTTCCCATTGATAACAGATGGGCGATTGCAGACTGATATTTGCAGGTAATTGGCAAGAACGAGAAATGGCTGCTCAAAGAAATGAAAAAGCAGGGACTGAAGGCGTATAGCGATGTGTTTTTGGGAGAATATGTTGATGGGAAGTTAAACTTGACGGCTTACTAGTAAGAATTATGCACCGCAGGAGTCGTCCGTGAGTGAACATGTCTTTGATCGGCAAAAGTGGCAGAGCTTAACGATATTCGAACAAATGGGCAACATCGGCTCAGAGGTCGGGCGAGCGTTTGCCGCCCGGCGCCGCGGCGATACGGCTGCAATGACTGGCGCCTGGCAGCGCGGCTTGGACTTATTGGACGCCACCGCCGAGCAACTCGCCCGCCAAAAATCACCAAAACTCCGCGAAGTCCTGCGCGCCCGCGAACTATTCGACGGCATGGAGGACGAATCGTTGGAGAATTACTTTATGTGGTTTGCGATAGCGGCGCGGAGGGGGCGATAATAAAAGCACCGCGCCAATACCTAGCCCTATGACGAATCAAGATAATATGAGCTGCACAACTTTATCATCAGCTTGTAACCTAAGTTAAGTAACTTTATAATAAAACGTATGAAAATTATCACCAAAAAATCTTACCCCGATTTATTCGAAAAAGTCCTAGCGGGCGAGAAGACGTTTGATATGAGGGTGGCCGATTTTGACATCCAACCCGGCGACATTCTAGAACAGATTGAGGTAAATTATGACGGAACACCAACTGGCCGCAAAGTTCGTCACGTAGTCGGCGAAGTTTTACGCACGAAAGAAATCGATTTTTGGAAACAAGAAGACATTGATCAATACGGCTATCAGGTGATGTCGCTTGCCGAGCGGGTTGATTAGTACAATTTTAGAAAGTTACTGCAATAAGGAGCAAAGATGACCAAACCCATCATCTGCAAAGACGTCTTCGGCAATCAATACACCGTTCCCGTTGACGAACTAAATATTCGCGTCGGCGTATACGCAGTTATTGTTGAGGACAATAAGATCCTTTTGACTCGGCAATGGGACGGTTATAGCTTGATTGGCGGCGGCGTCGAGAAAGGCGAAACGATTGAGGAATCAATTGTCCGCGAAGTCAAGGAGGAGACTGGACTGACCATCATGCCGGATAAAATCATTCACCAGGCAACTACTTTCTTCAAACGCAACGCTGAGGCACAAGCTAACCAGTCAATCCAACTGTACTTTACCCACAGCCAGCTGCACGGGCAAATTAACAACGACAACATAACCGATGGCGAAAAGACTTATACTAACGGCACGCCAGAGTGGGTTGATCTGGATAAAATTGACAGCATAAACTTCCGGCATAGTGTGAGTTTGAGAGCGATTTTAGGGGCGTATGGTGAGGGTAATAAGTAAAGCACGAGGAGTCCGCATAAATAGTGCCGAATGACGTATACTTGTATCATGACGAGTCAGTTATATCCAATTTACTTCATCACCTCCAACCAGCGCAAGTTCGCCAGCCTCCAGAAACTTCTTCAACCGCTTGATATTGATCTGCAGCAGCTAGACCATGATTTTGACGAGGGGCGGGGGCTGGATATTCAAACGATTGCCAAAAGCAAACTATCTCAAGCCAAGAAAGCTTTTCCAAACAAGCGCCTGATCGTTGATAATCGCGGTTTTTTCATCCCAGCACTGAAAGGATTTCCGGGACCGTTTGTTAAATTGTTGCTGGATAGTTTTAGCTATCCCGGCATCATCAAGCTAATGCAAGATGAAACTGATCGCCGAGCTCTCTTTTCTTTTGCGGTTGGCTATTTTGACGGCAAAAAAGACCATATTTTCGTAGCCGACGAGGAGGGATTTATCATTGATGAGCCGCGCGGTGATAATCTCCATGGCTGGACGGAATTGCTATATATTTATGGGCATCCGAGATTTCCTGACCGCAGTTTGGCAGAATTGAATGATGAGGAGTGGCAAGAATATTTGAATGCGATTGAAACGGTGGATGGGTTTGCGATGCTGAGGGATTATCTAGTAAAATTACAACTAAAGAATTAGCCAACCTCAACCTACTAGCCGTACACCACAGCAAGGTATATAATTAATCCTAACAATAAATCATAAACAGAGGAATATATATGAATATCAAACCCCTAGACATCGTATCTATGATAGGTATTATTATCGTAGTATCAAGTAGCGCCATCTCTATGCATATTGCCGTAAAAGCAAGCAAGAAGCAAAAAGCTCAGCAAGAAAAAGACGCTAAAACTAAAAAGGTAGAATCAAGCAGCCCCGCAGCAAGCACCAGCGAACTCCGCGCCGAACTGGATGATTTGAAGAAACGAG
>CALHQH010000046.1 GCA_938036625.1 uncultured Candidatus Saccharibacteria bacterium
AGCCAGCCACAACAAACGTGCACAAAAAAGCAAAATCAAAAATACTCAAACCCAAAAAATAGACGCGCTGCATAATGATCACATTTTTTATCACGCAGCGACAGTCTCATGCGTCATTTCGCCATCTGCATTTTTTGCAGCAGCGCGCCAAAACCAAGCACGTAGCTTCGCAACAACACAACAAAAAATTGTGTTCATTATTTTTAAAGTACTTATGTTTACTTTGATACGTTTTATATTATGCCCTATTGTCATAAGCGTTATTATATTGCTAAAGGTAAATGCGCATCTGTAACGGAAATTTGTTCATTTATGCTTATGGTTGCTGTGTTTATCCTGGGTGTAAGCATACGTGTGCGTGCTCCATGCCGCACGAAACGATCGTTGAGCATATCACATCGTTGTTATGCTCACTATACCCTTCTAGCTATCGTGGTGTTGTTTGTACATCACGATAGCTACACCTTTATGTTGTGCACATATCATCGTTTTGCCTCATCGCTGTTTTTCCTACTACGCTCATTCTTCGAACGTTCGCCCGGTATTCTCTGTTTCGATTCTGTCTTTTTTACAATACCTTGTATATTTTGGCATTACCCTCGTCACAGAAAGCTTTGTTGCATTCTATACAATAATAGCTTAATCCTATCGAGCTTGACAGCGAACCTTATGTGCTATTTATTACAACATCATTTACGTCCTCTTTCTTCCCCTATTACTCAGCAAAAACACAGAGTGTCTGCAAGCTCACGCTCAAAATTGGCCAAAAATCGTTGCTACTCTACGTTGTTTTTATCACATCTCTAGGATGCTCCAGCCTGAGCATCACACGGCACAAAAAATACACCGCTTTTTGCGGTGTATTTGTGCTATCCCTACGTGCCCCTACTAATTCTCACTTTTGCGCGTCAACACGACGAGAGCGGCTCTCACGAGCTCTCAGGGCACTATTTCTTGCGCTCGCGGTACTCTCCGCTTGCTGTATCGACAGAAATAACGTCGCCCGTCTTAATGAAGGCTGGCACCTTCACGACAAGGCCCGTCTCCAGCGTCGCATCTTTGAGCACACTGCTGGTTGTGTCACCTTTTACAACATCTTCGGTGTAGGTGACTTGAAGGTAGAGATTCTTGGGTAGCTCGACATTGATCACTTTACTATCGAAGAACTGCAAGCTTAGTGTATCCCCCTCCTTCAGGTAGTCCTTGGCGCTGTCGACAAGGTCTGCAGCAAGCTCAAACTGCTCAAAGCTAGTTGGTTCCATAAAATAGAACGTATCACCATCATTATAGAGGTACTGCACGCTCTGCGTCGATACCTCAGCGGGCTCAATCTTGTCTTGCCCCTTGAAGGTCTTGGGCAGCACGCTCCCATCGATCAAGTTCTTCAGCCGCACATTGACAATTGAGCCACCCCGGCCCATCACCTTCTGATTATAGTCCACAACCCGATACGGCTTGCCATCGAGCTGCACAATCACGCCTTTTTTGAGGTCAGTTGGTTGGTACATCACCTATCTCCTGTTTAGTAGTTGCTGCTTCGTTCGAAACATCCGCCAGCGCAGTCACAGAGGTACTGCGCTGAAAAAGTTCCTAACCTTGCGCCACAAATGGCAGCAACGCCAAGTGACGAGCCCGCTTCACCGCTACGGCGAGCTGTCGCTGTTGTTTATCCGACAACCCTGTGCGGCTGCGTGGCTCAATCTGCCCATAAATATTGATGAACTTTTGCAATGTCTTTGCATCTTTGTAGTCAAAATAGACCGGTGTGTCCTTGCGCATGCGCTTGGCCATTATTTGTTCTCCTTTAGTGTGTTGTTAAAATGGTATTTCTGATAGGTCAATTGGCTTGTCGTCAATGTCTTCGATGACAACATCCTGGCTGCTACCACTGTTATTTGGCGCTGCCGCTGGTGTTGTACTTCCGTCAGCACGTCCACCACCAACGAAGGTGAAGTCCTCTACTGTCACTTCTACAACAGAGCGCTTGTTGCCGTCTTTATCGTCGTAGCTGCGCTGGTCGAGACGACCACTGACGAGCAGCGGGCTGCCCTTCTTCACATATTGCGCAATGGTTTCGCCAGTCCGCCCCCAGGCTACACAGTTAATGAAGCTGGTTTGGTCTTGGTTTTGGCCATTTTGGTTGCGCCATGTGCGAGTGACCGCTAGTGTAAAATTCGCAACGTTCTGCCCACTTGCTGTGGTGCGCACCTCTATATCGCGCGTCAAATTGCCCATCAAAATAACTTTGCTAAATCCTCGAGCCATACATCCTCCTCGATTCTTTACTGTGGTTATGAGTTTTTGTGGTAATTTTTACTCTTCTGTCTGGCGGCTAGCTTCACGTGCTTTGGCCTCTGCCATCAGCTTGCGGCCCTTCTCGTCTACTTTGACGAGCAAGTAGCGGATCACATCATCAGAAATATTCAGCGCATTGCTGATCTTCAGCGGTGCATCGGCAGGCAGCGCCACCTCAAAGTAGACATACACCGCAAAGTCTTCCTTCTTAATAGTATACTGCAGCTTTTTCTTGCCCCAGTTGTCTTCGCTGGTAATAGAGCCACCAGCGCCGAGCACTAGCTCACGCACCTTAGCAAGCGGTGCTTCAAGGTTCGATTCTAGATCTGGCCGAATCAAAACCGTTAGTTCATATTGTTTCATATGCAAACCTCCTTTGGGATCCATATGGATGTTTATCCGGACGATAAACTTAGGTTAATAACGCATTATATTATACGCGAGACAGCCCGCAAAGTCTAGCGAGGTACAGGGGTGTGGAGGTGTTGTACTTTTTAGTTTTTTCATTTTTTGTATTTATCTTGGCTCTACTCCACGCACACAGCTATTTATATTATTAGGTGCACACCCGCGCTTCTCTCCCCACACGCTCACCCATCCTGCCATAAGCCAGCTAGCAGTGCGGTATAATCATATACTTCTCTCAGATTTTCAAAAACGATAATTATAATATAGTGCTACAATTCACTTGCTTCGCCCCATCACTATACTTAATGTATTATGCCCATATACTATTATGTATAAGCACACGAGAGCACCTTTTGAACTCTATCGAATTTAGAAAACATTATTTATCACATGTCAAAATGTGAAAAAATGAACCACCCTTACTTGTCGTGTATATATTACTTTGTCTTTCGCTTTTTAGCTTTTTTGATGCTGCGATGTAACTGTAAAAAATATTGAGCCAGTTTTCGCTTGTGCTTATTTTGCTATTGCTTCTGCCTAAAGCGAAGTATCGTTTTGCTGTCTCCATGCGCATTTTTGTCAGAGCCACCTATGGCGCTCCATGGCTCTATCGTCCCCATCTCATTTTTGCACATTGCTTGCATAGAGCCAGCTGCCCTACCCTCATACATCGCACATTTGCACCAGCATTTTGCTATCTATTTTTATATCATAAAACAACATATGGCGCGAAATGTGAAAATTTTGAAAGCTCCATTTGTGCCACCCACGACGCATTATTATTTTTTATACAAGTCATACATCGCACCCCACTAGATCGTGTAGATTTAATAACCATGAACATTATATGATGCTTGTGTTTATCTCATATTTACTCACACTCAATACACAATTAGCCACCTACGCTCAAAAATACGAAAATATCACCATACTAACCCACCCACTAGATCATACCCACCACGCTCCATCTATTTTCTTACTTCGCCCTAGACAATCAAGCTAGCTCTATACACCTTATGCTTTTCTATACTAATTATGCCTATCTCACCATCAACTATCCTTTGCTTGCATTATGCAACTGATAATGAAAATTTGCTACGCTATCGTATTCGCATGAAGCAGACGCGAATCCAGCTGTCACCACTTCCTCACAAATCACTCTCTTAGTCACAAAGTTACTTGCACTTACCGCATTTTTTGACTCACCAATATTTCCTATTTCTAACCCCCATCACACCCATCTGCTTGGTTATGCAAATTTTACTACCAAGCCTATCGTTGAATGTTTTTCTACTATTTTCACACGCTCATTTCACTTCAACCACATACCATCATGTCTCGTGATGCAGAAAATTTTCGTCACGTATTCCATCGTTGCATCATGTCATGGCAAAAAATACCATTTTTGGTTACGACCAATAGACTGTCGCAATACATAGTTCGCATGTCATGCGCACTTCACCAAAATCATCATTTTCTTTTGGCACGCACGAACCATCACTACTTCTTGGCACTATATTTTTGCACCACTTTGCCAGACTAAGTCTCATTATTCTCAAATTTTTATTATGAACATCATTATATTCCGTTCATGAGCTTTAGCGAGAAAACCGTATACCTAATTCGCTTCTTGCATCACATTCAAGCCTCTTATGTTATCAGACGCCACACAGATTTTAGCCAAAACAAGACAGCTTATTTGCTCAAGTAAGCTTACTTCCCAATTCATCTCACCACCTCACATTCATTTTTTGCACATTTCTATAATCGCAATGTGAAAATTTTGCACTCCTACAGTACGCATTTCATTTTTCATCACATATATTGTTGATTGCCTCTCCGTCCTTCTATCTAGCTGTAATAATTTTGCATGCTCTCTCATGAATCTGCACGCAAATGTACATATCGGCACCATGCTAATTTTATATTTGCCATCAAACAATTTATTTTGTATCATTCATCACTCGCATGGTAGCAAAAATATTTTGCACGCGCATTATGTTGCAAAGTTGCGAACGTTTTTGCTAGACATCACTAATTTTTTATCAATAACAAATAGTATATCAGTGTTTTTTATTACAGCGTCGCAACGCGTCATTATTTTTTGTCACGTATGTAGTATCCGCTTGCTACTCTAGTCGTTGAAAAATCATTTTTTGCAATAGTACACTTCTATCACTCTTTCTGTATGCAAAAATATCGCAGCATATACACCACACACCATTTAGAACGGACAAAAAATAATATTTTACTGCAGGATAGTTATTAATGATGCAACGTTCACTCATATTTTTGTAAATCATTTTGCAAAAGCGTCTCAGTTACTACAAAAAATACTCGTCGCTCTGCATTATACTTTGCCGTTTTCTCATCTTTGACTTTTTGTATTTCAATTCATACCGCACTTGTCGCTTATTCGTTTCGCGCCCGCTCAATTTCTCATCAATATAGCGGCAATAAATCACATGAACGAATTCTTATATTATTCATACTCTCTCACTGCCCCCTTGCTTGTGTTATATGTAGCATCATATACAAAAAAGATATATTCGATAAAGCAATAGACTCACTTTGCACACAAAATGCTCATCACCATGCCCTATGCATAGTACATTAGCGCACCTATACCCGCTTAATTTACCATTTACTACTCTGAATATATTTTTATTATATTCAGACATTCCCTTGCTCATTTTCGAGCAATGTATAATGCACAAAGAGAATCCATATGGCACACAAATGCCCCCTATAGCCTAAAAACTACATTATTTTCTTACCACAACGCGCACATTACACCAACCAATACACGCGATCCTTAAAAATTCAATGGCATAGCACGTGCCCTTGTTTATTCTTTGCAATCACCATAGATTTTTTGCACAGAAAAACCAGTGCTCATCACACTGGCTTTCTCTCGTCTATAACTAGCCTTTATGCAGCGAGTGAGAAGTCTCCTTGAACCAAACCAAGCTCATCACCATACTCAAGCCGTTGCGACTCTGTAGTCGGAACCAGCACAATACCACTTGCAGTGCTCAGCTCGCCATCAAGCACATCACCTTGATCTGTGATCATCTGCGGGCCTTCGCCTGGCTCACCCTGAATAATGCCATACACAACAGGGGCACTATCGACCATCTCTTGGTCTGGGCGCTTCCCAACATAAAACCCAATCAATGAGCCGATTACCCCTTCTTCCGCTCCACCATCTTCGCCTAAAGAAATCGCCGCTTCTTGGTGGGATAGCGACGACTCAATTGCGGAATACAGCGATGATACATCGCCTTGAGTGTCCTTAGGGCTCTTAAAGCCGTCAACAATTAGCACGACATATGGGACATCATTGATCTCAATGACATCACCAATTGCCAAGCCAAGCTCATCGCGCAGCTCGGATAATTTATTATGAATGGTATCGATATGCTGATCTGTCATCTCAGCCATCGACAACGCAAACAGCGGCCCAAGCTCGCGCTGCAGCCAGCCTCGAACCTCTTGGGCAGATGGCATCTCGAAAGCATTCGGCTTACCATACCGATCATCAAACTTTTTGCCTGTCGACACAAGTCCATCGTCTACTGTGTCGTATTTCGAATATTTTGTTTCGCCCACTTTGTCGCTTCTAGCAAACGACTTTTCTCTTGTAATATTGTTGGTATACTCACTCATAGTTTTTTATACTCCGCACTATGATTTTGGTTAACGGCATTGGCTCCTTTCTGCCGATTCCTCCCTGCTGCGTGCTTTGTGGCGCGTGGCAGCGTGGTAGTAAGTAATCGTATCATTTGCATTATAGCATAAAAGCAGCGCCTGCAAAGCTATTTTTGGCTTTATTTTCGCATTATTTTCCCCATATGTACCCCTGTCGTACCAGTGGTGACTATTTGCACGATAATTACATATTTTTCGCAAGCATTTTGGCCTTAATGACGCGTTTTTCTCCTTCACAAATAGCACCCTCACTGCCTGCTCCTGCTCTGTCACTGCATGTGTGTCGAGCAAATATCAGCTGGGATGATACTACCCCACTCCAGCGCTGAAATAACTCTTATGGTAATGAAGAGGTAGCTACTAGCGAAGCTGCCCAGTTCTAAGGCGCTGTATGCAGATTCTGTGTAGTTTTTGTCGATCTTATCCAAACCACTGCTTGGCGGTCTCTCATGCCTCTCCAAGGGCCACTCTACATGCCATAGCTATCCCTGTTATGCCACCGCACCGCAACAAACCACCCATTATTACAGCCGCTCGCCATGCAGCCATAGCAAAACCGCCCAAGGCAATCTACCTCGGGCGGCTGTGTACACTGCGCTGCGGAACTTAGCCGCGAGCAAAGTGGGCAAAGGCACGGTTGGCCTCGGCCATTTTGTGGGTGTCTTCCTTTTTCTTGAAGGCGACACCAGTTTGGTTGCACGCATCAACGATCTCTGTTGCCAGGCGCTTGCTATATGGCATGCCACTCTTAGAGCGAGCCGCTTGCACCAGCCACATAAAGGCAAAGTGCTGCTGGCGATGACCCTGAATGGGGAATGGAATCTGGTAGTTGGCACCACCAACGCGGCGGCTCTTCACCTCAAAGCTAGGGCTGATGTTCTTGATGCAGGTCTCAAACACTTCCAGCGGATCCTCACTCTTGAGGCTGCGGGCAGCTTGCTCGAGCGCACTATAGACAGCCCGTTCAGCAACTTGCTTTTTGCCGTCTAGCATCGATTTGTTAATCAAGCGCTGCACCAGCACCGACTGGTACTTGCGGTCTGGCTTGATGGTGCGCTGGAGTTTTTTCGTGACTTTACGAGGCATGGCTAGTTACCCTCCTTCTTGGCGCCGTACTTGCTGCGGCCTTGCTTACGCTTCGATACCCCTTGCAGGTCGAGCGCGCCACGGACGATGTGGTAGCGCACACCTGGGAGGTCTGGCACACGGCCACCCCGGACGAGCACCACCGCGTGCTCCTGCAGGTTGTGGCCTTCGCCGCCAATGTATGCCCAGACTTCGTGGCCGTTGGTGAGACGGACACGAGCCACCTTGCGCATGGCGGAGTTTGGCTTCTTGGGGGTCTTGGTCGTTACCTTGACGCAGACACCACGCTTGAGCGGCGCATTTTGGTCGTAGTAGCGCACCTTGAGTGCATTGTGGATGCGCCCCAGCGCTGGCGACTTCGACTTCCGAGCCGCCGTCTTGCGTGGCTTGCGCACCAATTGGTTAATGGTTGGCATGCAATTCTCCTTATTGCTTATTGTTCGGCTTCTATCGCCCACCCCACTGTTGGATTAGTAGTGTGAGTATAGAGTACCTGCTACTGGGCTCATAGCCCAGTATCTGTGTGTACGATTATGGAGCAGCACCTCCGCCTCGTGTCTATACCTTCTCTGCCAGGCAGTGCGCTCACACCAGCGCCCCACCCCGAAAAGAGGAAACTCGTGGGTATTATAGCATGGCGCCGTGTGAGAAAGCAAATACGCCGCAGCGCAAAAATCCATACTTGTTCTTGGTACCACGCGATGAGGTGTAAAAAGTCTACTAGTCGTCATGTTTTAGTGCTGGGAGATCAGTATTTGAGCAGTGTCGCCTCCTCTACGCGCCCGCTCTATTCTCTACCCCTCTTCCTGATCCAAATACTGAACATTCTCAAAATATATTCATAATCATCGCGATGTGGAGAAAACGCGAGGTGCGACATTATACCCTAGGTTAGATGGATAACCCCTGTCATCCCCGCCTCATGCTATACTAATTGCATGCATATTGCCATCCAAGGTCAGGCGGGGTCGTTTCATGAGCAGGCGGCGCAGCAGTGGTTTGGGCCGCAGGTCAATACCGTGCCGTGCACGACGTTTCGCGATGTTTTCCATGCGCACGCGACTGGCCAGGCCGAGGGCATCGTTGTGGCGGTGGAGAACACGCTCTACGGGACGATCAACGAGCCGTACCACTACCTCGAGGCATGCCCGCTACCCATCATTGGTGAGGTACGTCTTGCCATTGAGCAGATGCTCATTACGCTACCTGGCGCTCACCTAGCTGATATTACCGAGGTGTATTCGCACCCCGTCGCACTTGCGCAGTGCCAGCGCTTTCTTGCTGCCAAGCTGCCGCATGCGGCGCAGAATGAATTTTTCGACACAGCGGGAGCGGTTGCCTATATCAAAGCAGCCGGCGACCCGCACAAAGCCGCCATCGCTGGCCAGGCGGCTGCTGCCCTCCATCATCTGCCCATCCTGCGCCGTAGCATCCAAGATAGCCACGACAACATCACCCGCTTCATCGTTCTCGCACCAGGCCACGCACCAGCCCGCGCCAACCGCGCCACGCTCGTCGTCACGACCAATCACCAGCCTGGTGCGCTACTTGAGGTGTTGCGCATCTTCGCCGCGGCAGGCATCAATATCAGCAGCCTGCAGTCTCAACCGATCGTTGGCCAGCCCTGGCAATACAAATTCTTCCTCGTCGTCGACAGCGCAGGCGCCCCACTCCAGCATGCCCTGCGCGCCATCGAGCAAAGCGACCATACTGTACGACTGCTGGGTGAGTATTGTGGGGGGTGAGGTTATTCCCACGTCTCTCGAATCATCGAGAGGTGCTTTTCGACCATCGGTCGGTCAAGGCCTTTGGCGATAAGCTCATCAGCACTAACGCCGGTCACGACTAGCTCCCGTTCGGAGGTAGCACAGAGAAAAGCGTATGTTAGGTAGTGTTTTGTTAAACCTGTGTACAAACTGCTCGCTGCCTTATCCCAGCTCGTCCATGCTGCCGATCAGCACATCGCGCGGGCGTGAGCCGTCGGCTGGGCCAATGATGCCTTGCTCTTCCATCTCCTCCATGATGCGAGCCGCTCGGGCATAGCCCACGCGGAGCTTGCGCTGGAGGAGCGAAGTCGAGGCTTTGCGAGTCTCTACCACCACCCGCACGGCATCGCGGAACATATCATCATTGCCTTCGCCGCCGCCGTCCATATCCATCACTACGCCACCTTTGCCATTGAGCTGGACAGGCTGGCTCACGATCTCGTCATTATACTGCGGTGCCGACTGCATGCGCAGGTGGTCGGTCACCTTAGCGACTTCTTCGTCCATCACCCAAGCACCTTGGATACGCTTGGGCTTGGGCATGCTAGCGGTTTTCATCAGCATATCACCCTGACCAAGGAGTTTCTCGGCACCGATTTGGTCGAGAATAGTGCGGCTATCTACCTGACTGGCCACTGTAAAGGCGATGCGGGCTGGCACGTTGGCCTTGATGAGGCCGGTAATCACATCCACGCTTGGCCGCTGCGTCGCCAGCACTAGGTGAATACCAACTGCTCGAGCCTTCTGGGCCAGGCGGACGATCAGCGCCTCCACATCGCGCGCTGCCACCATCATCAGGTCGGCTAGCTCATCTACCACAATGACAACATACGGCATGCGGCCTTCGTCGACCTTTTGCATGTGGCCTTGCTCATCGGCCACGGCGATCTGCTTACCGCGGGTTTTGATCTTTTCGTTATACGTCTTGATGTCGCGCACCTTCTCCTCAGCCAGCAGACTGTAGCGCCGCTCCATTTCATTGACCGCCCACTTAAGGGCACTAATGGTTTTCTCTGGCTCAACAATAACAGGGGTCAGGAGGTGTGGGATATCGGCATACGGTGCCATCTCTACCTGCTTGGGATCGACGAGGATGAGCTTCATTTCGCTGGGACTGTTGCGGTAGAGCAAGCTAGTGAGGAGCGTGTTGATCATCACTGACTTACCCGAGCCCGTCTGCCCCGCTACCAAGAGGTGCGGCATTTTATTGAGCTCACCGACGAAGGGCCGGCCCGAGATGTCCTTACCAATCGCAAACGCCAGTGGCTCCTTGGCACGCTGCCACTCGGGGCTATCTAATACCCCGCGCAGGCGCACATCGGCCGCCTTGCGGTTTGGCACTTCGATACCCACGGCCTTCTTGCCGGGGATGGGCGCCTCAATGCGAAGGCTGGATGCCGCGAGATTGAGCGCGATATTCGTCTCCAGCGCAGTGATGCGGTTGAGCTTAACGCCGACGGGCGGCTTGAGGGTATATTGCGTCACCTTCGGGCCAATGTTTGCCCCTTCCATCTCGACATTGATGTTAAATTCGTGCAGCGTGTCTTGGATAATGTGGGCATTTTGCTCAATGTCGCCAGCATCAGCCGGGCTCTGACGCTTCTCCAGCAGCTCCAGGCTGGGCGGCTGCCAGTTGGGATCATTAACAGCAAGCATAGCAGACCGGTCTTCGGCTGCTTTATCTACAGAGGTAGACGGTGTGCTGTCGCGCAAGGTCGCCCGTGGTTTTTTGTCTGGTTTTGGCTCAGCCGGGCCATCGCCTGAGAGGGTTGGGACGCCCGCGTTGAGCTTAAAGTCACTCATAGCAGCAGGCTTATCTTGAGCCTTCTCGTCCTTACTACGCTTGGTCTTTTTACTGGTGTCTGGTGCTTGGCTATCAGCGGCGCGGCGGGCCACTGCCACATTGGCGGCATCGTCTGCCTCAGCCTGGCTACGCACCATGTTTTGTAGGCCACGCCACAGTGCCATGGGCGAGACACGCAAGACGAAGAGTAGCGTCAAGCCGATCAACAATACATACACAAAGACCCCCACTGGCCGGTCGACCAGTGCCAGCATAGCACGATTGAGTAAGTCACCCATGACACCGCCTGTCGCAGCCGAGCCTCGCCGCAGTAGGCCAAATAGCCCCGCAAACCACAACACCATCAGCACCGCTGCAAGCTTCAGCGCCACTGGTAAGCGGTTGTTCTCCGCCCGAAAGATCGCCACCGCCACATACACCGCCACTACTGGGACAACATACACCGCATAGCCAATAATATGCAGCATTGTCGCATCAAGCCACTTGAGAATTGGCCCACCCGAGCCAAACCACGACACCACCAGCAATACCGAAAATGCCAGCAGTAGCACCGCCGACACCTGCACCCAAAACCCCGCTGGCAACGTATGCTGCGGCGCGGCCTGCTTGGCTTTGCTCTTGCTCGGGCTGCGCCGACGAGCAGCGCTTGAGCGAGTAGACGAACGAGTGCGAGTGGTTTTTCTTTTTGTAGCCATATCCTTTTTATTGTACTCTGTTTATGCTTGGTTTGATAGCGTATATTGTAGCATAATTTACTACATTAGGCAATCGGTGTGGGATTGTGGGCACAGTCTTTGTTTTCTCAGCGTTAGCTTCATCGTCTCATCGCCTTCTCAGATAGAGTATGAGGGCAGATTGTCATAATCTTTGCGTCCAACATCAAGCGGTCAACATTTAGGAAGTAGAGACTCTTACAGTGTTCCTGAGGAGGGATGAGCAAGAATACAAAGCGTGAAACTCAAAAAATAGCTATTTTGTCCATTCTATGTCACAATAGAGCAAGGAGGTCGTATGCAGCAGATGGTATGGAATATAGTAACGATGATTGCGCCCTTTGCGGTGATTGCCTTTGTCTTGGTGGTGCTGGCCGAATATTTGCGCGTGCAGCAGCGCATCAAACACCTGGAGGAGATGGTGCACAAGCTGCAGCAGCGAATTAAGTCGGATACGTAGCCACAGGTTGCACAAAAAAGCCAGCTATATAGCGCTGGCTTTTTCATTTTTGATATTGTGGACGACCCCTAGTAGCTTCGGCGCTCCGAGCGATCCTTTGGCATGGCTACCTCAGTGTCGGGCTCTTGCCGCGGTGGGAACTTTTTGCGCGGCAGGCCGGCAAAGGCGTCGTTGCTCGGCTGCTTGCTGCGGGCGGTCGGGCGATTATTGGCTGGGCGGCGCTTGCGCGTATTAGCTGGGCGAGTTGGCGCTTTCTCCTCTGTCGTGGCAGGCAATGCACCAGCTGTTTTGCGGGCGGCAATGGCGGCTGCTTTGGCGGCGGCACCACCCTTGGCGATGCGCGGTGGCGTGTGTGGCTGAGCTGGCGCAACGAGGCTCTGGCGCGAGCGCCCAGCTGGGACTTCGCGCCCCACACGAGTCGTGCGACTCGGTGCCTTTTGTGGTGCACCGACTTCGTTAATCACTGGAATGATGATGGGCATGCGGCGTGTCTGGTCGTAGAGCACGCGGGCAATGTCATCTTTGATTTCCTTCTTTACGACATCAAGGTCATACGAGCCCACCATGCTGCGCGCTGCTTTTTGCTTGAGGTAGGCGCGGATCATCCCCATCAGTTCTTCGTTATCGCGCAGGTAGATAAAGCCCCGGCTGATGATATCTGGACTGGTGAGGAGGCGGCCCGTTCCACGCTGGACGGTGAGCACCACAACGAACATCCCCTCCAGGCTCATGTGGATGCGATCCTTCAGCACGACATCGCTCACGACTGCACCAGCGTCGTCATACATTGTGCCGCCCGAGTGCGGAATGCGCCCAATCTTGTGTGCACCATCGGTCGTAAACTCCACAATATCCCCCGGATCGCAGACAAAGATATGACTGCGTGGGATACCACACTCCTTCTCGGCCAGGCGAGCATTGTGCACTAACATGTGGAATTCGCCGTGGTTGGGCAAGTAGTATGTGGGCTTGACGGCACTAATGAGTCGCACGTGGTCATCATAATAACCATGGCCAGACAGGTGGAGCGGCCCCACACCGGTCAGGTGTGTCTTGCCGTTTTGCACCACATCGCCACCTTCGCGCATCAGGCCATCCACGGTGCGTACGACGTACTTCTCGTTGCCTGGGATGGGGTTGGAGCTAAAGACCACCACATCACTCCCCTTGATCTTGACGAACTTATGCGCCCCCGTTGCCATGCGGTTAAGGACTGCACTAAATTCTCCCTGGCTACCCGTACAGACGATGGTAATCTTGTGGTCGGGCAACTTAACGAGGTCTTCCATCTTGACCACCGTATCTTTGGGGATTTTGATAGCACCAGTGCGCAGTGCTACCTCCAGATTCTGGATCATACTAAAGCCAGCAAAGGCCACCTTGCGCCCATGCTTCTCTGCTTCCTCGAGGATGAGCTGAATGCGGTGCAGCTGGCTAGAGAAACTACTGATGATGATGCGGCTCTTGGCCCACTTGTCCATCACCTCACCCATGCTGTGCTGGATGTCGTGCTCACCGTGGGTGTGAGTGCCAGCGCTCTCGCAGTTGGTCGATTCGTTCATCATGAGGAGGAAGCCCTCGGTGTGTGAGATATCTTGCAAACGCTCGAAGTCGAACTTGCGGCCATCCACCGGGTTTTCCTCAATACGCCAGTCACCGCTACTGAGAATGTTCCCTACTGGCGTACGCACCACTACTGCAGCCGAATCAGGAATGGAGTGATTCACCCGCACCAGCTCCACACTAAAGGAGTCGCACAGCTGGACGATCTCATGCTCCTCAGGCTTGAGCTCATGATACTCTGGCTCGTAGCTGCCATCGGTCTCGGCCATAGTGCGCTGCAGCATACCCAATGTAAAGGCTGTGCCATAGACTGGCGCAGGCAGCTTGGGGATGATATGCCGAAAGGCACCGATATGGTCGAGGTGCCCGTGGGTAAAGATATGTGCTCGAATCTTGTGCTTATTCTCCTCCAGCCACTGCGTATCGGGGATGATGTAGTTGATGCCTGGGTAGTCGCTACCTGGGAAGAGGAAGCCCATGTCGATGATGATGATATCGTTGTCGTACTCAATGGCTGTCATGTTCTTGCCAATACCCATCTCGCCCACCCCACCAATCGGGATGACCTTGAGCGTTGGGCGCGGCGCACGAGGCCGCTTGGGCTGCATATTGAGAGTAAACTGCTCGCCACCATAGCCATTGTAGACCGACTTATTGACCGGCACATTAATGACGTGCTGCGAGGCCTGGGCATTGACCCCCTCGCTGGTGCGGCGCTGCGCCCGAAAGACCTCGCCTTTGCGCGTGGTGGTGGCGCTGAGCACCGTGTTGGTTGTCGCTGGTTGTTTACTTGCGTGTGGACGCTTCTTGGCGTCATCTGCCTGGGGTGTGGCCACTCGTCGTTGACCCATTGTATCTCACTCCTTCTAATACATTATTCTGGTTCTACTAATAAGAGACAGGCTAAGAGCCTCAATAAGTGATTGTATTATAGCAGATGATGGTGAGGTGTGTCAAAGCCACCTCTCGCGAGGTGGCTTTTGCTTCGTGTCGCAACGAATTGATAGTGTATCTATGCACACCAAAATCGCAGCATATCGCTCAAATTTTCGCCTGTTCCCGCTTGGGAGGCTGGCTGCCATGATGCGCCATCACTTGGGCTGCTGCCATCAGGGTTCTCTGCGCTAGCCGATGCTTCTTCGACGGCAAACGTTGGTGCGCCATTCTCATCAGTGGTTCGCGTCATCCGTGTGTATGGCTTCTCATTTGGGTCAGTATTGCCACTTGGACGGAAGCTGCTTGCCGCCGCAACTTCTGTGGCAGGGTTGCTTGTGATCTGTAGCAGCTCTACCGTCGTCAGCTCGCCAACTGGCTGAGCAGCCCCTGGCTCTTGTGATGTCTCCAGTGTCATCTCCTCTCGGGTGGTTGTCTTGCCAGTGGTTGTGTCTTTTTGTTTGTGTGCCACCGTCGTTACAACGACGTTTTGCCCATCATGGCTGACGGTAGTTCGCTTCGCTGTAATAATCTCCTTAATACCCCTACTCTTATCAGTCTGGTACACTGCAAGAGAGTCACCCATATAACGATCTGTCTTCGTCTTGCCCTGCAGCTCGGTATAGCGCGTCGTAATGCCATGCAAAACTTCCCTGTCGACCTTCTTTACATCAATCTCACCATCAGGAGTTGTAAATTCTACCTCACGACCCGATTGCCCAAATGGCTCAGCCGTTGCGGCTGTTTCGCTATGAGTTGGGGCGTCTGCGTGGTTGCTGCAATATGCCGCACCATTTATACCAATAAGTAGGACAGCAAGAGCCGCTGCTTTTTGTCCAAACGAAAACCGTAATATATCTATCTTATCAGTATCATCAGTAGCACTCTCATTACTTAACGTAATGCGCGAGTTTGTCTCACTCAAAATTGGTTTTCGTACAAAGCTCCCTTCCATACTGCTTGTTCCCTGCCGGGGTTTCTTCATTATCATCACCTCCTGCTTTATTTTACTAATTACCTATTTTACCGCTATAGTACTTGGTATTTGCTATATATGTCAAATATGTTCTATTCGGGTCCCAAAGCTAGCAGGCAAAAAGCCGACTACCCCACAATAGCCGGCTCTGTGCTATGCCTCGCGGCACATTAATTTTAGTCTCCATCCACCGTCGTATGAGCAAACTGCCGCGTGCCACGCCAGGCCAAGAAGCCGATGAGAAGCGCGTTTGCCACTAGCGCAAAGCCAGCCAAGATGAGCATGTGCTGCGTATAGAGCGCGCTATCTACCCCACCCGAGATCGCATGACGATAGGCAATGATGGAATGCGTCATGGGTAGCCAGGGGTTGATGGCTTGGAAGAAACCAGAGGCTGTTTGGATAGGGAATATTCCCTCGCTGGCGGCTAGTTGGAGCACCATGATGATCATTACCACCAGCCGGCCAGGGTTATCAAGCACCATCACTACCAGCGTAATGAGCGACATAAAGGCAAGCGAGGCAAGGTAGCTTGTGGCAGCAAATAGCCACGGATGGTCGGGCTGCAAGCCCACCACATAGACTAGTACTAGCATCATAATCGTTGCTTGCACCAGTGCAGCCAGCCCCAAGACTGACATCTTAGCCAGCCACCAGCGCCAGGCATTTTCTTGGCGCGAGAAGGTCTTGCGCACTGGGTACATCGTCGTCAGAGCCAACCCACCAACGAAGAGCGCTAGCGAGAGCATGTATGGTGCCATGGCATAGCCGTAATTTGGCACACTGCCAGTACTGTGCTCGCTACTCGCCACAGGTGCGGCCATCTGCTGCTGAGCCGCTGGGCTAGTTGGCAGGAGCTTTACCTGAGCAGCACCAGTCTGCAGTTTGTGCGCCAGTGTGCTCGAGCCATCCGCCAGCTGGTTGCTTGCCTGCACCAGCGTGCTAGAGTGCTGCTGCAAGGTAGCTGCACCCTGAGCCAGTTGCCCACTACCCTGCTGAGCTGTTGCGAGATTGCCCGCCACCTGTGCTGCACCAGCCTGGAGTCGCTCGCCACCAGCCCGCACCGTATTGTACCCCGCAAAGGCAGTGGTGGCTTGTGGGGCGAATTGCTCCACGCCAGTGTTGAGCGCCGCCACACCATTCTTGAGTGTTTGCTGCTGAGTAGTAAGTGTTTTGGTAAGAGTATCGAGGTTGGCTAACAAGCTCTGCGTTTGCTCGGCAATGGCTTTGGTCTGCTGCAGAGCACTCGCTATGGTCTGCAGCTCGGGCAGTGTGATGGTCGTGCTACCGCCAGATGCAGCCGCCTGCGCACTAGTCTTTTGGAGGATCGCCCCAGCCGACGCGGCGGGTGCTTGCATTGCCTGGAGCGCACCCACCACCCGCTGCGCATCTTGGACGACGGCCGCCTGCTGAGCTGCCACCGCTGGTGATGGCTGAGCCACTTGGGCGTTGAGTGTATTTATCCCTTGTTTGATCTGCTGCATACCAGCCGTTAGCTGGGCCACTTGGGCCGCCGTTGGCAGTTGGCCAGTCAGCTGCGCTGTGCCCTGCTGGACCTGCACTGCACCAGCCTGCAATCGCCCTAAGCCCGCTGTCAGCGTCTGCTGCTTGCTCGCCAGTTGGCTAACACCATTGGTATAGTGAGTAAGACCCGCTTGGAGCTGCGCCGACCCCTGATGCAAGCGCCCAGCACCATCACCAGCCTGCGCCATGCCATTACCCACTGCACCAATACCCGCTGCCACCTCTTTGAGGTAGGTTTGGGTCACTTGCTCGGCCACTGTTTCCTTCACTTTTTGCGCGGCTTGGCGGCTAATAACTGCACCAATGTAGTTTTTGGCTGGCGTCAGCTGATACGACACCACTGCTTGCTGCGGCTTGTCTTGCCGGAGTGACGCCGCACGCTGTGAGAAATCCTCTGGCACCGTCACTACTGCGTAGTAATAGCCACGGCGCACGCCATCATCAGCTTGCTGCTTGGAGACGAATTCCCACTTAAGCGCCTTGCTCTTATGCAGAGACTCGGTCATTGTCCGGCCAATCTGCAGCTCCTTGCCATTGATCTGCGCCCCCTTGTCCTCATTCACAAAGGCAATCGGCAGTCGGTCGGTATGCCCATACGGGTCCCACACCGAGCTGAGGAAAAACGCCGCATATATCACCGGCACAAAGGCTATTGCTATTACTGCCACCAACAGCGTCTTACTGTACAGTAAGTGCTGCCATTCGGCTTGAACCATCACACTACGGCGGCGCCGGATGGCTTGCTTCATCTTCTCACCCATTGTTAGCCAACTCCCGAATAATATCTTGCAATGTTACACCCTGCAGCGTCTCAGCCCAGCGTGCCTGAGCCCGATCGAAGGCACCAAGGATGCTCACCTCACCGCGTTTGATCTTGCTACCATCCGCCTGGCGAGCAAACATCCGCTCGGCCACTCCTTGGTACTGGACGAAGCTCTCCGTCCCCTCGACTGCCGCCACGATATCCCACAGCGTCAGTTCCGTACTAGCCCGCGCCAGGCGAAAGCCACCACCCGCACCCCTCACCGAGGTAATCAGCTGGGCTGTTACGAGCTTGCGCGTTACTTTGGTAATATACGTTGGCGACACCCCCATTTGCTTTGCCAAGCTCTGATTCGTCACTGGCGATCGCAGGTCTGGATGCGCCAGCAAAATCACAATACAGCAGGCCTGCTCGACTGCTCCTGATAATCTCATGGTTTTATATGCGAGGTGCTATGCAGCCCACCCTGCGCAGCAGCTCACTCCTCCTTTCTTTGATTGTTGATAATGGATATCTAATATCTAGATTAGCATAGATTATCCCCTTCTGCAAGCCTGTCGTCAGAATATGCCCATCTAAAAATCAAGCTACATCTGTAGTCTTGAGCATATATTTTGCTGGGCTGATAGATCGCAGCCCAGCATTTTCTTCTTTGCTTTTGTGCTACTTTGCACGGCGCGTTAGCGGCTTCGTGCCTTTGTAGAGTAGGTAACGGAACAGCCCCGCCTCATACAGCGTGCTATAGCCATGCGATGCCATCACGGCATTAACGAAGAATGGCGCAAGCTTCGCATCTGGCTGGATCCAGGCAAATGGCCGGGCGAGCGACCGCAAGCGATGGTATGTTGGCATAACGGCTTCTGTCCAATCGGTCTCGCTTATATTTGCAAAGCCAGCCTGCTGCAGGGCCTGCGATATCTCACCGGGGTTCTGCTGCCGCACACCAAAGCCACCAGCATGCTGCTCCAAAAAGTCCATCATGCGCTGCTGACGAACCGACATATGGCGAGCATCGACCTCATAATCGGCAAACACTACACGCCCACCCGGCTTGAGGATGCGATAAAATTCCTGCATCGTGGCCCGCATATCCTTTGCGTGCGATAGTGTCTCATTCACATACACCACATCGAAATACTCGTCTGGGAAGTCGGTGTGCGAATAATCGCCCAGTACAAAGCGCGGCGCAGGAGTCATATGCCGCGACAACTTCTCAGATATCCTAACCTCTCGTGGCGTGATGGTAATACCTATTACCTCACCCCCCCCCATTGGCCTGGACGAGGTATCGCGCCATCACGCCCTGGCCCGAGCCGGCATCGAGCACACGGTCGGTTGGCTTAAGCTGCAGCTCCTTGGCAAACATCCGCAAGAAGTTCGCCTGAGCTTGCCGCTCATTCTTCGTCTCGCTCGTCCAATAGCCAGCGTGTTGCGATCGGCCCAGCACCATGTTGTAGCCAGCCCACGAGCCAAACCGCGAATAGTATGCTGCCACACCGTTTGTTGTTTTGTCCATCATATTCTCCTTGTTACTGTACTTATCTTATAGTATAGCGTAGAACCGATGGATATAGCGGATTTGTGGGCCTTTCCCTGGTGTGCCCTCGCTCTAGCTCCCTCCTCCTCTTTGTTGCCTTTCAAATTCTCTCCACTCACTTTATTTTTCCTACCTCAGATGAGCCTATTTTATAAAAGCATGAGCGATATCACAATTATGACAATGGGGCGATTTGTAGTATCATATATAAGTATAAGTGTTATACCAATGAGGTGAGGAGGAAACACAATGCCAAAACCAGAAGCAGCTGGCCTGCCATGGCCAACCCAAGCAGCCCGTAGACAAACCACGCGCCAGTCTGACCCTGCCATCCGCGATAGCAGCGCCTACCGGCAAAAGCCTGCCGACGACACTGAGCGCACCACGTCAGCAACCGCGCAGAGTGAGCTCGATACAACCAAGAGCAAGCTTGCCACCCTGCAAAAGGCGCTGCAGCACGTGACCGCCGTCGAGATTGGTGAGGCGCAGCTAGGCACCAGTGCACGCGACTACATCAGCCATGCGCTGGAGGTATCGCGTGTTTTTTCTGAGCTAGAGCATCGCCGCGTGCCTGTCAATGGCTCGTATAATGGCCAGCCCTTCCAAGTATTGCCCAGCTCCAGCCTCGAGCTGATCGAGCGCGACCTCGGCCGTGCGAGCTTTGGCCCTTATGGCCCAGCTGGCCTAACCCGCGTTGGCCCTCAGCCCAAAGAAGAGCTCACACTCGACGACTACGTCGCCGATGCCACTGCTCAAGCCACGGCTGACTACAACACCAAGAAAAAGCAAGCCGACGAGCAAGCCAAAGTCGCCACCGAGCTCCAAACCGCCCAAGAGCTCCTCGAGCGCAAAGGCTACGGCGTGACCGCACCAGAGGCCGGCAAGACGAAGGCCGCCTAACCAGCTCTTGCACATATACACACCAAGGTAAGTATTACGACAATGCTTACCTTTTTTCGTTTGCGTGGCAAAGCTTTTACCGCGCCTCTCTTCTCTTCCTCTACCACTGATTATGAGGCACTATACATCTGAATATATCTTCCGAGTATTCATTATTTGTTCTGCGTCGCCTGCTGCACATACGCCACTGCTCGGACGAAGTCGTCGATGAGCGTCTGGCGCATGGCACCGTTGTATAGCGCAGCGGCTGGGTGGTAAAGCGGAATGACGACGAACTCTCGCTCGTGCAAGCGCACTTTGCGCGGCTGGCCATGGTCGCGGCTAATGCGTAGATCGGGGATGAATCCACCACCACTGTGCCGCCCAAGCGTCAGCACCGCCTTTGGCTGGATAATATCGAGCTGCTGCATGAGGTACGGCCAAAAGGCGCGCTTCTCCTCCGGCAGTGGGTCGCGATTATTGGGTGGGCGATATTTAACGATATTGGTAATATACACATCGCTGCGCACCAGGCCAGCTGTAGCGAGCATTTCGTCGAGGAACTTCCCCGCCGCCCCCACAAAGGGCTTGCCCTGCAGGTCTTCATTTTTACCGGGCGCTTCTCCCACAAAGACGATGTCGGCATTGGGATTGCCATCGCCCAGCACCAGCTGCGTGGCCTGGGCAGCCAGCTCGGGGCAGAGCTTGGCAGCGATAATCTCCTCAGCAAGGTGCGCTAGCTGAGCGGCTTGGGTTTGGTCTGGCGTGGATGGGTCAAGTGGATGGGTCATACACCCAGTATAACAATCGATGGGCGGGTGGAGCAAAAAATGATACTCTAGTAGCGCATCACGTATGAAATGTATCAAAAACACCCCCACAAAAGGAGGTGTTTTGCCATGCGAGGAAGCGACGCGCTGAGAGTGCTGCTCCCTACTCCGTTTGGTTTGCCTCTGGGTCGGTGAGCTTGCGCACCATGGGCAATACTAGGTAGATGCCGATGATAGCGGCGAGCAGCCCCCCACCAACGATGCCGAAGTACAGCGGCGAGAGCGTTGGCTTGAGCGAGGCAGAGAAGGTCGTGATGAAGACGGTACCAACCCACACCCCAATGGCGCACGAGAGGAGCGAGACGCTCAGCAGCGGTACCAGCGACTCCGTCATGATGAGGCGCTTGAGCTGGCCCAGGCGCATGCCACCGAGGCGCAGCGTGTAGAGCGAGCGGCGGCGCTCAAACAATCCACCAATCGTCGAGACGATCAAGCTTGCCACTGCGACGAAGAGCGTCACACCCATGCCAGCGTAGGCCATCTCGGCGAAGTTTTTGATGATCGGGTTGATCTGCGGGTGCTTCTCGAAGTCCCCACTGCGGATGTAGAGGAAGTCCTGCGGAGTCTGGCGGGCATATGTGAGAGCACGCACCTTCTCCACGTCATCATTATGGGCAACGGTCAGGAGATAATCCTTAGGGCCATTGGTGTTGACTGGCTGCTCAGCAAGTGAGACAGTCTTGACGACGGCACCGTTGAAGTCGAGCAAAGCATAGTGATCACCCTGTGCACTGCTGGGGCAGCTGTGCTCGGTGTAGATCGCCAGGTCGCTACAGCGGATGGCACGAGTTTGGACGCGGCCATTGTCACCAGCAATAGGATACATTGGGGCAACATTGGTGATGTATGGCTGCTCGCTCAGGATCTTTTGGGTATCGGGCTGCAAGGTATGATCTTGCGAAGTGATCGCTACAGCGTTGCTGCGCAGCTGCGAGTAGCCGTTGTTGGCCACCGATGAAGCGTTGAGGGCATCAATACCACTCACTGCCGAGAGGTAGAAGCTCCCCGCAAAGAGGGCCAGCACTACCCCGCTCACACTGCGGAAGACAGCCTGCGAATGGACGGCAATTCGCTTACCCGCGATCAATGCCGAGCCACTGCGTGCATAGCGTGCCACGATGCGAGCAATTTTATTCGTCAGCCAGCCACCAGCCAGCACCAGGCCAAACATTACACTAAGGAAGGCTGCGAAGAGAATGAGGGTCGGTGTAGAGCTCTCACTTGCTCGCTCAGCCATCCAGTCGTGCCCAGGCTTCGACGCCATCCAGCCAAAGATACTAAGGCCAAATGCCAGGGGGATGACGCGCCACACCCGCAGCTTCTTTGCCTTTTCGGCTGAGCGCGAGACGCCCAGTGGCGAGAGCTGCGCCTTGCGCATCCGGCGCCAGTTGACATACGTCGTCAGGCCAAGGGTCACGCCAACAATGACGACATACTGGTACCACTGCAGCGCGAGATCAGCTGGCCAGAAACGCATGTCGCCATAGGAGAAACCATAAAGCGAGCTCTGTGTGAGTGTGAATACAACGAGACCCAGCACCACACCAGCCAGCGAGGCCAGCAGCGACTCGAGCAGCAGCACACGGGCCACTTGCCCCTTGGTCGCGCCCACTAAGCGCAGGGCGGCGTAGCGCTTCTCGCGCTGTGCCCCACCCAGCTGTGTAGCAACAGCAACGAAGGTGACGATTGGGAAGAGCAAGATCGATCCGCCCACAACCAGCATCATCAGCGAGAATGGGTCGAAGGCGACGCTCTGCGCTGTGCCATTGACATCGGTAATGTAGACGTCTGTGTAGGAGTTGGGCTGCCCATTTTTCTTAGCATATTGGTTGCTCTTCTCAACCTCCTCCGCACTCACACCCTTGACCAAGTACAGGTCATCGGGGCTAGCAGAGTACTCGTCTGGCAGTGTGCCAAGGTTGGTGGTGAGGCCAGCAAAGCGCTCGAGAATCTTGTCCTCCGGGTGCTTGGCGATCGCCGCTGCTAAGCCCTTGGAGAGGTAGTATTCGCCTGCCTTTGGTGTGTCTATCTTGGCAAATTTGGCGGACTTCTCAGTGCCCTGCAGCGAGATGACGCTAATCGTCTTGCCTCGCCACTCATCTTTGTTGCCCCGCTCGATGCCACCAGCTTTGAGTGGCGCTTGGCCAGTCGCTTGTGGCTTTTGGGGTGTACGCTGAGCCTGTGTAATGGTATTCGAGATAATCGTTCGGTTTTGGCGGCCCACCAAGCCATTGAGCCCAGCGGCCATATAGCACAGCATGACGATGCCAAGCGAGATAGCTGCTGCCGTCAGGCCCAGGCGCATCATTGATTGCCGGCCCGATTTTTTTAGTAATAACCAACTGATGCTCATACTACATCCCTCCCGAGATCTGCCCATCGCGCACGATGATCTCACGGTCGGCATAGGCAGCAATAGTTGGCTCGTGGGTCACCATAATCACGGTGGTACCGTATTGCTTGGCAGTGGCGATAAATAACTCCATCACACGCTGCGAGTTGAGGCTGTCGAGTGAGCCGGTTGGCTCATCAGCAAAGAGCACCTTCGGCTTGATGACCATTGCCCGGGCAATTGCCACCCGCTGCATCTGCCCACCAGAGAGTTCACCCAGCATGTTACCTGCCTTATTGCCTAGCTCCACATTGTCCAGCCAGCGTTGGGCTGCTTTGTACGCTACGGCACGCTTCTCGCCATTGAGCAGCAGTGGAAGTGCCACATTATCCAGGGCGGTGAGCTCTGGCACGAGCTGCCCAAACTGGAAGACAAAGCCAAAGGCTGTGCGCCTGAGGACGCTCCGCTGATCGTCATTGAGCTTGTCGATCCGCTTACCTGCGCAGTGAATCTCGCCACTGTCGACAGGGGTAATCGCCGCTAAACTATGGAGCAATGTACTCTTACCCGAGCCGCTTGGCCCCATAATAGCTAGCACTTCGCCCGGCATTACATCCAGCGACACGCCGCGCAATGCTTCCGTCTGGCCGAAGGATTTCTTCAGGTTGCGGGCGCTAATGATTGGTTGGTTGGTTGGTCTCATTGGTCAGTTCCTCCTTGAGTTTGGTTAAGCGCGACGTCGTTAGCTCAATCCAGCGCAGGTCTGCCTCCAGATGGTACAGTGCGTGGTCGATGAGTAGCGTGTCGGCTAGGTTACTTTCGCGGCGGCGGCTTGTGAGGCTGCGCATCCGCTGGATGTGGGCTTGCCGCTGGTTGTCTAGGTAGGGCGCGGCATCACCTTCGCGCAGGATTGCCAGCACGGTCTTGACGTACATATTGGCCTGCGACTGATGCGATGGCACCTCAGGCGCCTCCAGCCAAGCCTGCAGGTCTTGCTTGCCCTGCTCAGTAATAGCGTAGCGTACCCGGTCTGGCCCACCAGACTCACTGGTGTCGGCAACCTCTTCCACTTTGTTGTCGCGTTTTAAGCGCCCCAACGTCGAGTAGACTTGCCCTGGCAAAATTGGCTTATCTTTGCCAAAGAAACCATCGTACTGCTTCTTCAGCTCGTAGCCATAGTTTGGCGTATTCGCCAACAATCCGAGTAATGTATATTGAACGTTCATATCTCCACTATACACCGAGTGACTAGCGAGTGCAAGCCTTATTATACACTTAGTGTATAGTTTGGATAAGTTCTTGAGAGACGCAGTGGGTAATGTGAGCGTCTACCTCTGTTATTCCGTCCACTCTCTGTCTTTCTTGGTAGCCCAGTTTGGTGTCTTGCCCTGGTGCTGCCCTGCACTTTTATCAATATAAACCTCACTTACTACTGGCAAATACTACACCAGCGCACAGCCAGGCTTATTTGCCGACAAGTGACGCACTAGCTAGGCTATTTGGGTATAATAGTTGGTAATCGTGCACAAGCTTGGTTCGTCGTTGCCATTTACTGCCTATAGCAACCTAACACTAGTCAAGAAACAGACATAGGCACAACAAAAAACACCCCAGCATTATCTGGGGTGTTTGCACACGATACGTCGAGAGACGATCTATCTCATGGCCAATGATTAGTCGCCAAGGGTATCCATCTTGCCCTTGGTGCGCAAGATATCGCGCAGTTCGCGGACAGATTCTTTGCTCGATGACTGTGCATCTTTGAGCTTGTCGTAGAGCGACTTCGTCAAAGATGTGCTTGGGATCTCGGGGCGCTTTGGTGAGCCACCGCTGCTATCACGGTTCTTGTAGTAGTTGACGAGCGCTACGTAGTAGGCGCGCATCTCTTTGCGGTACTTAATCTGCTCGTTGGCATAGTCGCGCACGCTGGCGTATTGTGAGTCTTTCATCTTATTGAGGGCGTTAAGGCAAGATTTTTGCTGCTCATCATACTTCTGGCCAGCTTCATCACCAGATGCGCTGCTGAGTGGCGAGCTGTAGCTCGTGCGGCACGAACTGCTGTATTCTTTGTAGGCAGTAGCGACAGCGCCCGATTCTTTGAGTAGCGGCTTAACTTTTTCGTAATCATCCTTGTACTTTTCGAAGGCCTTCTTTACCTCGCTATCGCGCATCGCAGCAGTCTTGCCGAGCTTGTCGAAGTGGTCATCCGCCTTGCGCACCACCTCGTTGATTGACGTTTCTGGGTCTGACCTGTCTATATTAAGGCTGGTTGAGTCGAAGCTATTCATCATAGCGTATGCCTTGCGGTAATCCTCGGTGCTTGGTCCCGAGAAAAGCATGACACATACAATAATGATGACAATCAGGACAAATACACCGACGCCACCACCGATCAAACTCCATAGCAAGCCCTTGCTCATGCCCTGCTTGGGTGGCATTGGGCCCATTGGCCGGCCTGGCTGTGGCTGCATTGGCTGAGGTTGGCCTGGTGCTGGCTGAGCTGGTTGCTGTGAAATGGGTTGAGGTTGAGGCTGGGGCTGAGCTGCAGGGGCTGGCCCAGCAGCTGGCTGTGGAGCAGCAGGAGTAGGCTGCTCAGTTGGTGCTGGCCCAGCGGCAGCACGCTTGCTGGCCAGAGCGGCCTTCTCTTCCTCAGTATAAGGTGGGTTATTCATATCAAAGGTTGGGACAGCCTCTGGGGGTTGCTCCTGGGGGGTTGCTGGTTGATTACTCATGCATCTCCTTGTTAACTTGGCTATTATTCACCATAACTATTATACCGGAATAGCAGCAATTGGCCAATATATATCTTGCTGTGGCTGCGCGCCCTCCTATCCTTCACATCCACTCATACAGCACCAAAGAAAGCGGAGGTTGTTACCAGCAAAACACCCCACGCATCCTTGCTGGGGTGTTTGTCTTCTGTTGCGAGGCTCGTGCTCAGATCTGCTACAATCCAATCATCGTCAGATTAATCTTGCCGCGCTCGTCAATGCCGGTGATCTTCACCTGCACAGTCTGGCCTTCTTGCACGACATCTGTTACCTTACCAACTCGGCCTTTAGCGAGCTTCGAGATATGCACCATCCCGTCCACGCCAGGCAGGATGTTCACAAAGGCGCCAAAGTCCTTAATCGTCACTACAGTGCCGGTGTAGGTGCGGCCAACTTCGGGCTCTTCCACCAGGCTTTTAATCCAGGCCAGCGCCTTCTCGATCGCCTCGCCATTAGGGCTAGCAATGGTAATCAGGCCGTCCTCTTTAATATCCACCTCGGCGCCCGTTTCGTTAGTAATTTTATTGATGGTTTCACCGCCCTTACCAATGACGGCACCAATTTTATCCGGGTTAATCTTGAGCTTTTCGATGCGCGGCGCATAGGGGCTGAGTTCTTTACGTGGGCCAGGCAGTACACTCAGCATGTGCTCCAGGATGTGGGCGCGGCCAGCCTTACTCTGCTCCAGCGCCTGGCGCAGCACCTGCACGGGCAGGCCATGTACCTTCATATCCATCTGCAGGGCGGTGATACCCTTGCTCGTACCCGTCACCTTAAAGTCCATGTCGCCGGCAAAGTCCTCGGCGTCGGCAATGTCGCTCAGTACGTAGGGTGTGTCGCCGTCCATCATCAGGCCCATGGCAATACCGCTAACCGGGGCTTTGATGGGCACGCCAGCATCCATCAAGGCCAAGCAGCTACTACAGGTGGCCGCCATGCTGGTGGAGCCGTTTTGGCTCATGATTTCTGTCACGCTGCGGATGGCATAGGGGAACTCTTCTTCGCTCGGTAGCACTGCCGTAAGGGCACGCTCCGCCAGGTAGCCGTGGCCAATCTCACGCCGGCCCGGGCTGCCCAGGCGCTTGACCTCACCCACCGTGTAGCCGGGGGCGTTGTAGTGGTGCATGTAGCGGCGCTCGCCTTCTGTCACCTCCATGGTATCGACCAGCTGCGCGTAGCTGAGCGGCGCTAGCGTCACGATATTCATACCCTGCGTCACCCCGCGGGTAAACAGGCTGCTACCGTGGGTGCGTGGCAAAATACCAACTTCACTCGAGAGCGGGCGGATTTCCGTCAGGGCGCGGCCATCGGGGCGGGTGTGCTCCTCCACAATGCCGCGGCGTACATCGTTGTGTAGTGCCAGGGTAAAGGCTTCGTCGTACTCATCACGCACCGCGGCGTATTCCTCGCCGTCAAGGCCGAGCTGCTCGGCCATGGCCTCGTGGAAGGCCCAGCGGATTTCGTTCACAACTTCATTGCGCTCGGGGTATGGGCGGCGGATCTTCTCGCCCAGTTTGCCATCAACCCATTGGTTGGCGACTGCTTGGATATCTTCGTTTGGCAAGACCAGCTCGTATTCCTGCGGTGCTGGTGCTACCTTATTCGCGAGCTCGCGCTGCAGCGCGATAGCTGGCTGCATCGCTTGGTGCGCCCAGGCTATGGCATCGACGATAACGTCCTCGGGCACTTCTTTCGCGCCGGCTTCCACCATGGTAATGCCGCGCTCGATCCCTGCCACCACGAGGTCAAGGTCGGACTGCTCGCGCTCCTCTGGGCTGAGGAAGGCTTTAAACTCACCATTCACCCGGCCCACGCGCAGGCCCGCCACTGGCCCGTCAAACGGCGTGCCCGTCAGCATCAGGGCGCTGCTGGCAGCAACCATCGCCACCATATCGGGGCGGAAGCTTGGGTCCATGCTCAGCACGGTGGCCACCACTTGCACTTCCTGGCGGTAGCCTTTGGGGAATAGGGGGCGGATCGGCCGGTCGATCAGGCGGCCAATCAGCACCGCTTCGTCGCTCGGGCGGCCCTCGCGCTTAATAAAGCGGCTGCCGCTGATCTTGCCCGAGGCATAGAACTTCTCTTCGTAGTCGATGCTAAGCGGGAAGTAATCCAGCGTCACCGGGCGGCTGCCCACCTGGGCGGTGCCCAGCACCACCGTATCGCCATAGCGCACCAGCACACTGGCCGTCGAGCGAAAGCCAACGCGGTTGACCTCCAGGGTGAGGGGCCGGCCGCATAGCTCGGTCGTTACAGCAAAGACATCTTTGCCGCTTGGGTTAATAATACTCATATAGAGCTCCTTTCTTGCGGCAAGTAACAGGGGTGAACGCTCGCTTTCATCATCTCCATGCAAGCCCTCAACGCTATCACTGCCGCGTTAATATACTCCCCTTAGTATACCGCATTTTGGGATATACTGGTAGTGCTTCGTATTGGATGACCTCGGGCTTACACGCCATCTGGGCTGTCACGGTCAATCACCAGGCGCATCGTATTATCACCTTCGTAGGTGGTCTGCGAACCTTTTTTTATGCGGAGAATCTCTTTACTACCCTTGATTGCTGCACTGCCTATAAATCGTACGTACGTTGCGCTCAGCCATTCGACACCACGTGGCATAACCGTAATTTCTTCGCCACACTCCCCTATGACAGCAAACGAGACACCATTCTCCACTTTCTGTGGTTGGTCATAGATCATATACTCACTGCGTTGAGAGAGTTGTTTCTCCAAAACTGCTTTATATTAGCAAGTTATCCCAAGCTCGTCAATCAACCCCTCACCATAAGTATGCATAGCATAGCCTCATCACCTCTGTCCTTTATCCTTCTTCCCCATTACTCCATTCGGGTGGTGTGCAGCGACTAGTCGTAACAATAGTCGCCAGCCTTGATACAAAAGACCAGATAATCAGCCAAGGCCTGCGCTCACAACGCCAAGAGAAATAGTGAGAGTATAAAATATGTGAGAATTGGCGGCATGTGCGACACACCTGCCGCTTATATCATCGTGTTGTCGTACCGGCTGCGGTTCTTCGTTTGGCGGCGCTTGCGGCCGACGAACCACCACCAGGCACCACCGCCACCAGCTGCAGCGAGAACTACTGCTACAGCGATAAGGATGATGATCGTCCAGTTGGGCCCTTCCTCTTGCTTGCGCATGGTCGGTTGCTGGCGCTTTTTGCTTGGCTGCGACTTTTTCTTATCCTTCTTTTCGTCCTTTTTCTTGTCTTTGTCGTCTTTTTTCTTCTCCTCAGGCTTGGGAGCGGGCTTTGGTGCTGGCGCAGGCGCTGGCGCGGGCTGAGCCGTTACTTTCAGGCCAAAGGTGTCGGCGCAATCAGCCGTGAGCGGCGTGGCTGCACCCACTGGCACATTACCGCGCTGGATACTCCCCAGACCCGCCAAACCACCCAGCAAGGTAGATGAATCATTATACGGATTGATGTTTGGGTCTGCTTCCTCGGCTGGTGTGGTCGGGCCACGATCGGAGGTCGTATACACCCAGCCAGCATTGCGCTCGCGGGCCTTGGCGACCACCTGGGCCTGCTGCTCATTGCTACCCACACTGTGGATGACGTGCCACATTTTGTAGGCGTTGGCTGGGTTTTTCTCGAAGTTGGTGGCCGTTGGGTGGTTTAGATCGTAGTAGCTATCGCTCAGGTAGCGCGCCGCCGAGGTCTCGGCATTCAAGAATACATCACCATAGGGCATGACGGATTCACCGAGGAAGCGTGTGCCTGCATTATGGATGACGATGGAACCAGGGTGCTTGACCTTGACGTAGTTGTAGAGATTGGCCAGGTAGCAAGTCTTTTGGCCACTACTGTGGTTATCGGCTTCGTCAAAGAAAATCCCCTTCACATTGGGGTAGAGCGCATACCAGCGGTCGATTTCTGCCGCCACCTCAGCAATATTGCGGGTCTGGCGGCCATGCTTGACGTAGCCAATGTATTTGACGCCAAGCGAATCGAGCCGCGCCAGGGCCTTTACATAATCACTACTAACCGCCGTACCTGGGCCGCTCGACGGGTTAACCACCGCAAAGGGCATCTTGCTCGAGACATTAGCCATATCATTCCAATACTGATTATTGCCACCCTGCATGGGGTAGCTATAGGCTGGCATCATGATGGACTGCTGCGGCGCCAAAGCACTCACCTGTGGCGCAAGCAACTGACCCAGCACCGCTACGGTGGCCACAAACATCAGCACAGCCCGCCGTGCCTGCTGCATACTCCACCGCCTCGCCACACCCGTGGACGCCCGTGCTGCGTCTGTCACATCCTGCATAGTCACTCTCTATGATAGCATCTTTGTGCATAAATGGGTATTATGTTGTGTATGTCACAATGTTTTTGCGGAGGTTTCTCTGTTGTGGTGTGCGCTGCGTAGTAGCGAGTAGCGATATCACACAGGCAACAAAACACCCAACTTGCGCGGGTATTTTGGTTTGATTGAGACCTATACGAGATGGGTATCGTCGTTACTATTCCTGAGGTGTCTTAACGACATTCAGCTTGCTAATTCGCTCCATTGCATCGCTCAGACCTTCGCGAGTTGCAGGTAGCCATGTATCAGATGCTTGGGCAGCTTCAGGGGTCTGCCCTTCTTTCCATACGATACGGTACACTTTTCCACCTTTTTGGTTGATGAAGTACCGTTCTTCTGTAATCGCTTCGTCAGTTCCTGTATCAATCTCTTTGATGACAAAACCAAGATTCTCCTGAGTCTTGTGTTCAGGTTCTCGGTCGGCATTATCTCACCACTCAACTCGATAAACACTTGCTGTTGTGCAAATATATCCAGATTCCGGTGACTCAAATTCAACAGATGTATCGCGGCATACTCGATGAAGGTCACGTCGTTGTACAGCGTCCGAATGCTGCGCAAAAATGTCTTCGATAAACGCACGAGTCACTTCGCCAAGACTTGCCTCTTTCTCGTGGTCTGCGCCGTCCCGGTTCTCTGCTGTTACTGCTTGTGGCCCTGATACTTTTTGTTCCATGTGGTGTCTACTCCTTGCTATGTTTATATGGCGAGGTTGATAATTACCCAATAGTACCCCATCACCATCCCATGTGTCAAATTTGATTGCATTATAGCAACACCACCCGCTCTCTCGCCCACTCTAGTGCGGCGAGGCTGCGCTGGCGCGCTGCTGTGTGCTCGGGCGAGGGTTGGTCTCTCCCCCACCACTGGTTCCAGGCCCAATCGATGGGGTTGAGACACTCAAGGTGGTCGGTATGGTGCAGCCTGCCGTTGATAAAGACATCGTTGCGCTGAGTATAGATATGAGCATAGCCACACCGCTGGAGAGCGCGCAGGCTGGCAACGTTACCCTGCACCACAGCGGATTCGATGCAGTGCAGCCCCAGATTCTCAAAGGCGTACCACGTACGAGCATGGTGGCTAGCACTGGCAACACCCTTGCCCCAGTAATCTTTATCCACAATGATGATGCCGCTTGTGGCAGTGTGGACGTGCATTCTCGTAATATTCACCAGTGATGTACCGCCTATCAGCCGCCGCGCCTCACCATCCTTGGCCCAGATACCCCAGACGATACTTTCTTTATCTGCGATTGTTTTGTCATACCACGCTTGCTCGGTCTCGAGCGTCTGCGCCCGGTGCTCGGCAACATACTGCGTGACCGTCCCGCGCGCAAACCCCTCTACAAACGGCCTCAGCTCATCCCGCGCAAACGGCGCGAGCTCCAGCTCGAGCCCTTGCTTTGTCGTGACTGTCATCATTGGGCCAAATGCCATGGTGTGCTCCTTTCGTGGTGTTTTTTCTAGTATATCATTGGTGGGAGAATAATACACAAGGCGAAGGGCCACCCTCATCAGATACCTTACGGGCGAGAGAATGTGCTCATCACGCGCTTAACTCCACCACGGACAACGTCAAGCGTCGTAGGCGCGGCATTCTTCTTGGAGCGCTCAATGAGCCTCTTGACAACGTCCATATCCTCTACCTGGGCATATTTACCAAGGTCCTTGCTTGGCTTTGTCTGTGTCTGCTGTGTATACCGCACAGCAAGTTCACCTGGGTCAATCATGTACTGCGCCCCACCAAGATCCACCTGATGGACGAACTCTTCGTCGCCATAGCCACGGAAGCCAACGCCATTCATAACACACTGGATAGTTACGCCCTTTTCTTTCTGTTGCATTTGCCCATTCTGTGTTGTCATATGCTCATACAGCTCTACAAGCACATATGTCGAGCCGTCGAAGACATCATGAGGTTGGAGATTATCCTCGTGCTGTTCGCAATATTGCTTTCGCACTGCATTTGCCGCCTTAAGCAGCTTAAACATCCGTGACGAATCTGTAGTGTCAGCTATGTCTTCCAAATCGTCAAGCGTCAAGTCGCTATATGTCACATATCGTTGCAGGTCTGGATCTTCGCGTAACAAAGGTGCGCCCTCAAGCTGTTGACTAATAAATAAGTCAAAATTAGCCACCGCCTTCTCATACTCGGTCCGGCCCAGCATAGCTTCGAGAGTAGCAATGCCACCACTACCTGCCTCATGCCCTGCTTCGTACATACTATAACTCCTTTTTGTTTATGGCATAATGTATTGTACGGTACATCTTGATCTCATATTTGTCAAGTGTAGTATATCTGTACTACTACCCCACCACCAAAAAACCTCCCCAATAAGTGGGGAGGTTTATTTCTCGCGGCGGGCGCTTATTTGCGCAGGCCGAGGGTTTCGAGCGTTGCTTTGTAGGCATCAAAGTTCGTCCGCTCAAGGTAGCGGAGCAGCCGCTTACGCCGGCCGACCATTTGCTTGAGGCCACGACGAGCCATGTTGTCGTGCTTGTTGGACTTAAGGTGTTCGGTCACCTCTTTGATACGAGCCGTCAAGATAGACACCTGCGCCTGTGGGCTGCCGACGTCGTTCTTGCTGACCTGAGTCAAAGCAATCGCTTTCGCTTTGTTATCCTTAGTAATCATACTGGTGTATTGTAGCAGGAGGGCGGCGTGGTGTCAATGTAGACATGTAGACGCTAGCGACAAAGCGCCTGGTGTGCCTGATCAATCGAAGCAACCTGCGCGGCAGCATCTTCTCCTATATAACCAAGCTGCGAAAGTTTCTGCATAAACTGCTTCTCGTCATCCTCTTTCACCAAGCGCCGTGCATGATTATACGTTTCAAAGAACGCCATCTTCACCGCTGGATGCTCCTGAGCAAGTGACCTCAGTTCTTTTCGCGCATCATCTGTCATCGTTAGATGCTTCTTAAATAACGTGCTATACAGTCCTCGGACGAGCTCAACCTCGGGAAACACCGCTCCAGTACGAAGCAATGCTGGCGTCGTTCCATGGTACACATCTACAAAGCCGATGCTCTCTATATCTTCTTCCGACTCCAGTGTTGCTACATCGACAGTTGGAGCACGCAAACGAGCACGAAAGTTGTTTGGGTCTTCCGTATTACGCAACCCATGCTGGCGAAGAAATGCCTCCCAAAATTCGTCCTCGTCCTTATATGGTGAAGTGCGATCCACTGTACTATCTGCTGCTGGCCACCCCCAGTGTGCATTCACCTCATCTATTGCCACTTCGTCTGCACCTGGGCGCTGCTTAGCCTCTGCGAGCGTAAGTGGTTGCATACTACTTACCAGAGGCTCGTGACCCTGTAGCTGCTCGTCGATTGCTGCAGCAATAGCTCGCAGCTCTTTACCGAGTCGTTCTTGCTCGGCTGCTAGTTGCTCAGGCGTCATACCGCCAATTATTCTTACCGTGTTGGGATTTATCTCGTTATTTGCCATATATCAAGTATGGCAGTAGTAGGACTATGAGTCAAATCGAGGGGTTTGTTACCACCCCACCCGCACGTCATACTGCGCCGTCTGCCCCGGCACTAGTACTGTGGCACGAGACGGGCTATCGGCGAAGGAGTTGCCACTGTGTGTTGGCTCGACACAGAGGTACGAACCCAGCCCATCCGTCCAAACCGCCCAGCGAGGTAATTCCTCACTCTGCAGCGTGATGGTGCGCCGGCCCGTGGCAAGCTGGCGCGTGGGCCCATCAACGAAGATCGTATCGGCGAGTGGTGCAAGGTCGGTGAGCGACTGGCCATCCAGCACGAGCGTGCCATCATATGCAAAATACGGGTGGAAGGCTGGTGCCACGAGGAGCTCCTCCTCGCCAACATTCACCAGTGTGAGCTGCATTGCAAGCTGGTGCTCCGCCACCGTATACACCAAGCGAGACTCCAGCCCAGCATAAGCACCACCCCCCTGCAGCATGAGCTCCACTCGGTCGCTGGTGTGCTCCACCACTTGCCACTGGCTCGTCCGGCCAAAGCCATGCTGCGCCAGGCCACTCGCTCCACCGGGGCCGAAGTTGGGCAGGCAAACATGGCAGCCACCGCGCGTTTTGCGCTCGCCATCAGGGGTGGTGAGCTGCTGCAGTGGGTAGAATACATCCCCATGCTCGTCGGCCAGGCTGGTGATATACGCACCGTCTGTGGTGATAGTTGCGGTGGTCGTGCCAGTGTGTAGCGTGATGTTCATCGGTTGCTCCTCGCTTTTTTATTATTGCTTGTGGCTAATCAACAATCCCAAAATCCTGCAGCTGCTGCGCCTGTGCCACCGGCCAATCAGCAATCGCCGTACGCCGCAGCGCAGCGCAGTACGCCCCCGTGCCAAGCTGCCTGCCAATATCCACCGCCAGGCTGCGAATGTACGTACCACTGCTCACCCGCGTGCGAATGACGAGCCGCGGATACTGATACTCCAGCACCTCCAGCGAGTGGATCGTAACGGTGCGCTCTGGCAACTCCACTTCTTTACCATCACGCGCGAGCTTATAGGCCCGCTGGCCGTTGATCTTAATGGCACTAAAGATCGGTGGCCGCTGGCGAATCTGGCCAATGAAGTGCTGCAGCACCTTACCAAGCTGCTGACGTGATGGCGGTGCGATAGGTGCTTTAGTATCTTCTGACAGATAGGGTGTTATCTCCCCTTCTGGGTCGCCTGTGGTGCTGGTTTGACTCAGGATAATCGTCGCTTCGTACGTCTTGTCGAGCTTGGTGTAGCGCATGGCATTGCGGCACTCCGTGCCCGTCACCAGCAGCAAAAGGCCCGTCGCAAAGGGGTCGAGCGTACCGCAGTGCCCCACCTTCACCTTCTTGCCAGCCTGCTGGCTCAGCACCCGCCGCACCCGCGCCACCACCCCAAAGCTCGTCATACCAGCTGGCTTGTCGATGTGGAGAATGCGATCGTATGATGAATCAGATGTTTGGTGTGTCATGTGGTTAGTATAGCATGACGGAGCAAAAAACCAGCCGTGGTAGCTGGTTCTCTGGGTGTTTTTATATTGCTAGAGTGGTAACCCCTACTTCTCCGGTACGTGGAATTGCGATGGATTGGCTTGGTCTTTCTTGGCCTTGGCCTCAGACTGGAGTGCAGCATCGAGCTGGGCCATGGGGTTGTCGGCATCAGGCCCAGGCAGTGGTGGCACACCTGGTGGCAATGGTGGCAAGCTGGAGAAATCTGGCATTGGTGGCAGCGGTGGCAAGGCTGGGCCTTCGGCGTCATCAGCTGGCGCGGCACGGTGCTTGGCATCGAGATCGGCCAGGGTTTCTTTGCCGGTTGGCGGCGGGAGGATGTCGTCGTTGTGAGCCATTGGCACACGCGGCATGTCATTCACATTGGGGACAGTTGGCTCATGGTCGAGTGCTGCCGTGGCGGCGTTGAGCGGCGCTTGGCTACCCGGTGTGTCGTCACTGTCGAGGTAGCGCCCACCCTTGTGCGAGAGGATGGTCTTGTTGCGGCCATTCTCACGCTCGCGGCGCTTGTCATCGGCTGCTTGCTTGGTCGTGGCATTGAGTGTACCACCCAGGCTTGGCTCACTCAGCGGTGTCTCAATGGGCTGGCGCCATGGCTCAGCGCTGCTGTTGCGCCCCGATGAGCGCCGTGGAGCTGGTGCGGGCTCAGGCTGTGGGTTATTCTTGGCCAGCTGCTGGGCTAGCTCAGCTTCGTCAGCGTCGGTCTGGCTTAGCTTTTTTTTTCCAGCCTCGGCATTATGCGAGATGACGAGTGATTTATCTTTGTTATTTGCCTGAGCAGGCTTCTTACTGGCCGGCTTGGCAGGCATTGGGCCTGCAGCCAGCTGCTTGGCCTCGGCGAGCTTGGCCGCAATCAGCTGCTGGTCACCGCCAGCACTCATCAGTTGTGCGGCAAGGGTCATAACGCGCGAAGTGGTCTTTTCATTACTAAAGCGCTCGGTGGCCGCTACAATGCCGGTCAAAAAGGCCGTAGCAATATGCTTGTCGAGGAGCGGCTGCTCATCATCCGTACTATCAAAGCCCTGAGCAAGGCTTGCCGCCAGCTCACTATAGCTGCTGGCTTGCGGATCCGTCCAGACGATATTACCCAACGTGCCTGGTGCATCAATATGCAGCGCTGCCACTGGCGACTCACGCAGGATGCGGCCATGCCCTTTGAGCGCTGGGTCGAGGTCGTCCTCGCTACGCACACCGATCGTCACGACAAACTGCACGTTGTAATCACCCTGGCTAAATTCCAAATCACTCTGGCTAATCGTTGCGCGATACGGCGTAATGAAAATCTTAACGAGGTCGCCATCCAGCTTGTAGCGCAAATGGTCGGCCTTTTCCTTATCAAGGGCAATGATGAAATCTCGCAGACTATCCACCGTGCTCTCAAAGGTACGCTCTGGCTCAAGGAAGCCCACTGCCGTTGGCACATCCCCACTAAAGACGGCTGTGGCGTGCTTGTCGAGCTTGTTGAGCAAAAGCGTCAACCCCAGTGCTGCACTCAGCTCATCTACCGTGGGGTGGGCGTTGACCGCCACCAAAATATTATTACTCTCACCTAGTTTGTCGATGATTTGTTGCCGCACCTTTATCTCGTCCATAGCTCCTACTTTTGCCTTACCCAAAACTCCATCTATCCTACCATAAGTAATTTTCTTTCGTCAATGGCAAGTCGCGATTAACAGAGGTAGGTATGCGAAGTATAGCAAAGAAAAACACCTCTCCCTCGAGGTGTTTTGGTGTCTGCTCTTGCTACTTCTGTGCTACGCAAGCTTGACGCCGGCAGCCTTGGCAGCCTTGGCGAGCGATGCCTTGCGGCGGCTCGCAGTGTTTTTCTTGAGCAACCCCTTCTTGACGGCTTTGTCAAGCTCGCTCTGGGCCTGGCTCAGGGCGGCAGCGCTTGGCTCAGCAGTGAAGGCCTTGGTGCTAGCCTTGATGGCGCGCTTGGTAGCAATGTTGCGCTGGCGGCGAGTGGCCGTTTGCTTCATGCGTTTGACAGCTGATTTGATGATGGGCATTAATTTCCTCTATCGCTTGTTATTATGGGTTAGTACTACAATCAAGCGCTCATTATAAGGCATGGCGCAGGATTTGTAAAGAGCCGGCCAACCTTAGGGCTACTACCGCTCGCTCTTTTGCGACATAAATCTACCGCCCCGCCACCGCAAACAAAAAACTCTCCACTGCATCCCATGGCGGCACGCTCGTCGTCTTCATATCGACATCAAGCTGGGCAGCGCGCTGGGTGAGGGTGCGAATATCAGCTGGCGAGACCTGCCGGGTGAGTGGCTTGGTTTTTTTGACGACATAGGGGTGGAGCGAGAGCTCGCGCGCAATCTCTGCCTCCCCTGCCTCGCCATAGTATGCAATCGCCGCCAGCTGAGCCCACTGCGCCCAAATAAGCGCTGCGGTTTGGTATGGGTCGTGGCTCAGGCGTAGCTCATCCAGGGCAGCTCGCAAGGCTGGACCTCGGCGCTCTACCGCGAGGGTTACGACATCAAAGACTGAGAACTCACGGGCTGGTGGCAACACGGTGGCAATTGCATCATCGGTAACAGTGTCGAGCTGAGCCAACGCGTCGATGGCGTGCGCCAGCTGCAGTTGGTCGATCGTCCCACCATATCCCTTTTCGTCCGGCACCAGAGCGCGCTCTACCATGCTGCGCAGCTGCGCTGAGCTCAGCGACACGCCGCGTCTATTAGCTAGCTGGCGCAGCCACCGCTCGGCGGCAGGGCGCTGGCGGTCGGTCAGTGGGTCTGCAGCGATAATAGTCGCGGCTTTGTGCAGTGCTTTGTACGTTTTGGTGCGCTTATCGACCCCTGGCTCTACCAGCACAAGCGTCGTCTCGTCAGGAATATCATGTACCCACTGACCAAGCTGCCCCCAAAGATCTGGGCGCTCAGACAGGCGTCGCAGCACAATGAGCCGCTGCGCCGCAAAGAGCGACACACCGCGCACCAACTCAGCCAAACCCGCGGCATCAAGCTGCTGAGTATCGATGTGTTCTGCTGGCACTGGCGCGTGCTGAGTGATCTTCGCCAGCTCTTGCTCTGCTACGTAGCTATTCTTCCCCACAATGAGATAAAGCATCGGCTACTCCCCCACTTTCACCTGGCACACTGGGCAAATGTGCGTCCCGCGGCCTGCCACGCGAATCTTCATAATCGCTACGTCGGGGTGGCGCGGGCAGGGCTGCCCCTCACGCCGAAACACCTGCGCAAAGGCTAGGTAGCTCCCCTTCTTACCTTCAGCATCGACGTAATTGCGGTCGGTGCTGCCACCCTTATCAATACTGAGCTGCAGCACCTGCCGAATATAGGCAAAGAGCGCGGCAAGCTGCTCATCATCCACCATACGCACCCGCGTGGCGGGGTGGAGCTGCGTCATCCATAGCGATTCATCGGCATAGATATTGCCCACGCCAGCGATGGTGGTTTGGTCGAGGATGGCCGCCTTGATGGTCGTACCATTGCGCCGACGAATGCGCGCGATGAATTGCGCCGCCGTAGTATGCGGGTTAAGCGGCTCGGGCCCGACTTTTTGCATAAAGGGCAGCTGCCCTACCTCTGGTGTGGGGTAGAGCTTCATCCAGCCAAATTTGCGCAGGTCATTAAAGTACAAATGCGCGCCATCCGCAAAGGTCAGCGCTACCCGCGTTAAGCGGTCAGGTAGTTCGTGGAGAAAGCTATCGTTTGGGTGGCCACCACCCCAGCGCTCCTCACCAACGAAGAGCAGTTGGCCCGTCATCTTGAGGTGCACCACCAGCGTGTAGTTGGTGCTCAGGCGAATCAGCAATACCTTAGCGCGGCGCTCCACCGCCGTGATCGTTGCACCATGGAGAAAGTGCGCCACTGCCGTAGGGTCGTTAGGAAAACTCTTGGGCGAGTCGTACACCGTACTTGCCACAACCTGCTTCCCCACCACCAAGCGAGCTAAGCTCGCACGAATCGTCTCAACTTCGGGGAGCTCAGGCATGAAAACACTCCATCGCCCAGACGATAGCCACAAAAAGCGAAAAATAAACCGCCTGCCCCACCAGCATAATATAGCGATGCCACGGCTTGGCAAAGAAGTAGCAGCCAAGAACAATAGCCTGGCACACCAGAGCGCCACTCGTCACCACCCGCACCACCGGATGAGTATTACTCAGCAGGACAAGCACCTCAATGATCGTTATAACCGGTATACAGCCCCAGGCTGCAATGTTATGGACCAAGGTGCGCCGCTGGCTCACGCCAAATGGCACTAATCCCATCACACAAAAATTAAAGCTCACAATAAGAAGGAGTAACTGCACCGCTCGTGGCAATACCGACTGCACAGCCCACAGCGCAAGGCTCAGGCCAGTCAGTGGCAAGAGGATCTTACCCGCAATCACCGTCCTCGTCCGCTGCTCAATATGCATACTGAGCGTCTTGCCAAGCTGCGGCGGCACCATCCATAGTGTGTAGACAAGCAGCACAAGCAAACAACCGGCCATTATCCCAAGCCACACGGGTGTCATTGCTCCTCCAGTAGCTCCTCAAGCTCGGCCATTGTGCGGCGATTGGCTGTGTGGAGGATGGCGCGCATGCCAGCGGCTTCAGCCCCAGAGCAGTTGTCCAGCCGGTCGTCGATCATTACACACTGGCCAGGCAGCACGCCGAGCCGATCTGCCGCCAGCTCGAAGGCTTCGCGGCTTGGCTTGGCAACGTGCTCGGCATACGAGAGCACCACGGCATCAAAGAGCTCGCGCAGCTCATCAGGAGTAAACAGTCGCTCGATTGTATCGCTCCCCACATTGCTCAGCAACCCCACCTTGATGGCTGGGTAACGCTGGCGCAGCGCGTGGATCATAGCGATCAGCTCGCTATTGCGCACATGCGCCTGCTCAAGCAACGCCGCTATCTGGGCTGGCGTCTGCTCCGAGAGCCGCGCCACCTCTGTGATAAACTCCTGCCGCGAGATATAGCCATAGTCCGACTGCTTGTTAATATCCTCTAGCTCGGCCCGGCGATCCGGCGGGCACTGCGCCATCAGCACCTCGATGCTCCCACCATAGAGCACCCCAAAACAATCAAAAATTACTGCACGAATCATACGCTCGATTATATCATTGGCAATAGAGTGTGGCTAGCATGAGCTCTTCTTCCCTATCACTGTGCCCGATTGAGTATGAAATCAGATTGTCATAATCTCTTTTTAGCCTAGCACACAAGGCCGACATACAAGCCCGACCTGTATAGTATTCCACTCGATGGAAATATAAAGAAGACACAGTGTAAGATTACCAAGACTCTACTCGTACCCTAGACATCAGCCACGCAGCGCCTTTTTATTGCGTCTTATCAAACATCGGTGCAAAGCCAGGGATCTGGTTGGCAAAGAGTGCATGAATCTTAGGTACATCGGCCTTCATCGAGCCGGGCGAACCTTGGCAGCTCGACGTCCAGATGCGCGTCTTCGTCACGCCGCTGTCCATCGTCTCAAAGGTGTAGAGCCGCCCAGCAGTGGCACACACTCCACGCACGTCGTCATCATCCACCGTGCGCGTGTCTTGGATCTGCGCCTTGCTGAGGGCATACACGAGCTGCTCATAGGCCTGCTGGTTGTTCTCAAACTCCTTGCGGTCGAGCTGCTTGTCTAAGTAGCCCTGATACACCGTATACGTCCGCTTATTGGGCGAAATCTCGATCTGGTACGAGCGGAAGGTCTCATCTGCCACAATTGGCCCACGCACCGTCCAGCGGACACTGTTGGTCGCGTTGTGCGCCACCACTTGGTCGTAGAAGCTCTCGGTCGATTGCCGTGTATTGGTGTTGTTCGTCTCCTGGCGAGTTGCCACCATACGGATGACCGACGCCACCGCTGCCACCACCAACGAAATCACCAAGATAGTGACAATAATCGGAAAAACTTTTGGCCGCTCGCCTTTATACATGGAAATACAGTACCACAAACCCCAAGAAAACTCAACACTTCTGACAGTAATCTAAGCTATAAGACACTTGCCAAGCTACTCCACAGCAAAATACGACTCATTATTCACACCTCGGGTGCTTGGTTCGCTCAAGAGCTATACAACTAGCAATAGCCTATCTCCACGGCTTCCTCGGATACTCAGCACCGACGCTGCAAGCTAGGGCCAGCTAACACGCTGTTCACTACTACCAAGGAGTGTATTGGTCATCTTCGTATTCTTTTGGAATGGCGTATGTGCGGGTTTCTTGGCAAAGGAACGACGAGACGTCGTCTCAACAAATACATTTGAGTGGTTTTGCGGGGGGTTCTCAGGAGATGGCGCTGCAGCGAGCTTTTGCTCTTGCATCTGCTGCATCAACTGCATAGCAGGCTCCGACTGCTCAAGACGGCGACCCAGCTCCGCAAGGTTCTTATTCGTCTCGCTCTCAATATTGCGATCAGAGAAAAAGCTCCCATAGCCGCTGACAAAACGTGCGAGTGATGGGTCAGCTGCTGCAAGCGCATCATATGAAATATCACCATTCTTGATGCACAGCAAGAACTCCTCTGCTGCAACAGCTCGCACTGCTTCATGCGCTTTGTCGGTATTGAGAATATCGCCATGTGTCTCAGTATTCACTTGGTCTTTGCCCATCACGTACTCACCAGTGTCACCCACGCCAGCTTCCAGCACTTCTGTAGTAACGCGGGTTTTTATGCGCTGTTTGACGTCACCATCATGCATATCAAGATGCTCGTCAATGCCAAGCTTTTCAAACTGCTGCTGCACCTTGGTCTCGGTCGTGCCTACTTGATTGTAGAATTTCCCTTTCTGGTTGACATGGATCGAGTCGCCCAGGCCATCGATCACATCAAGCGCCGCAAGCCGCGAGTCACCCTCCCCAGCCAAACGATCGGCTGTCGATGCATCAAGCTGATTATACACCTTGCGTGCACTCGTCCGGCGGCCATTTAGCAAGTGATCTCCCTCGTCCTTAGGAGTAAGTGGCTCATATTGCTCATCCGGCAAAACACTATCCTTCTCTGCCTCATCAGGTTCGTCAGTCTTACTCACATCCCCGTAGAAGCGATTTATTGCCATCTCATCAGGATTCTCTCGCTTATGGACTTGGGGAGTGCTATACAGCGCACCCACCTGCGCGGCAAGGTTATCCATCCGCGGGTCGCTATTCTTTGGCGTGATGGCGTTATCTGTTTTGTCGAAGGTAGTGCTGCTGAGCGCGCTGTTGCCGCCAAGGCCGGCGTAGAGACTATTAACGGCAGCTTCATTTTCGGCTTGTTGCTGCATGGCTGTTTTGTCATATCCTTTGCGGCGCGGCTTCATCTCGAGCGTCGCTCGCTGATCTGGGCTCAAATCTCTACCGTTTGGTGGCATTAAGGTCATAAGGGGTATCTCCGTGAGTGTATTGTTATTCGTTTGTTACACAATAGAACCTCCCGCAAGAAAAGTCAAGCCAGCATAGCCTAGCGCTTTTTATACCGAGCCACTGTGCGCATACAGAGCGGGAGAGTAGATGTGTAGTCCGTCCGCTAGGCCGCGCGGACAAGTGTGTCTTTGTCATCATGGCGAGCAGGATCATGCTGAGTTTTACTCGCACCCGCTTGGGCAGCATCTTTACTACCCCACTCATTCAAATACACTGTTGGTTCGCTGTTTGCTGCGTGAGGGCTGAGTATTTTGCCCGTTACAATTCGTGATTCATCACCGTAGCAATCGATATGATACACTGCCTCACCACCCTGCTCTGCCTCTGTAGTCACGACGATACGTGCATCGGCCGCTGCGGGCAAGATGCCCATTTCAGCCAGCTTCTCATGTGTCTCTGTCGTATATTGGTATGCATTGATCACTCGCACCTCATACGGCTCACCACCCACATCACAGCAGACCACTCGCCAATCGGCCAGATCCATCGAGCCAAACCGAGAGTGGTCAATTGCAACCATATCCCCCTGTGGACTATGCAAAAAGCCAAAAGTCGGCACTGTTTTTTGCTCTAGCTTTTGCAGCGCAGCGCAGGTCTCTTCCACAGACAGGTTTTGTGCATAAATCTCAGCCCGTCTTGCTTCTCGCAAGAGATGCTCAACCTTTGCCTCCTGCTGCGCGCGCCGCTCCATCTCCGCCTCAGTCAGGGGCTGCAGCTCACCACTCGCCTGGGCCGCTTCGATGATAGCACTGCGCATAGCGTCGTAGCTAGTGGGAAGTTGCTCGGGGGTGTAGTGGTCTACGCTATCAACGTACTCCGGTAGCTCATTTGGGTTAGGCAGCTCAACGCCAGCCCGCTCTTCACCATTAGAAAATGATGGATATACTGCTTTGCCTTGTGCCATGCCCAACCTCTATTCTGCTTTGCTTGTGATGGCCCAGATTATACACCACTCTCGATACTTTGTCTATAGTCTGACCTCTGTTCGGTCGGTGTTCTTAGACTGCTCCCCAATTATCACCCATCGAAACGTCGACCTTGAGCTTAACGCCAAGCTGCGGGTAGATATTTTCCATCGTCTCGCGTAGGATGTGGCTCACCTGCTCGGCATGGGCGCGCGGGCACTCGACCATAATACTATCGTGGATCTGCACCACCTGCCAACCGATCGGCTGGCCATCGCCATCGGCCAGCTGCTCTCCAGCCAGGGCCAGCTTGTCTTCCACCGCTAGCATGGCAAGCTTCATGAGGTCGGCCTCGGTGCCTTGGATGGGCATATTGGCAGCAGCGCGCTCGGCAGCACTGCGCACCGCAAAGTTGCGCGATGCAACATCCGGCGTCCAGCGGCGGCGACCAAACAGCGTCTGGACAAAGCCCGCATCATGCGCTTGCTGGATAGTCTGCGCCATATAGGCCTTGAGCTTAGGCCGAAGGCGGTAGTATTCATCGATGAAGTGCTGCGCCTCGGCATAACTCATCTGCGCGGCAGCGGCCAGGCCATGCTGGCTCATCCCATAGAGCACCCCAAAATTCACCACCTTGGCTCGGCGGCGCTGCTCCTTCGTCACGACATCGAGTGGTACCCCATACACCTGGGCGGCCGTGTTCGCGTGGATATCGATATCGGTATTAAAATCGCGAATCATCGCCTCCTCCCCCGACAGCACCGCCGCCAGGCGCAGCTCAAACTGCGAATAGTCGGCATTGACAAATACATTACCCGGCGCTGGCACAAAGGCATCGCGAACGTGCCGCCCCAGCTCGCTGCGAATCGGGATGTTTTGCAAATTTGGGTCGGTACTACTGAGCCGGCCCGTCGCCACCACATCTTGGTTGAAAGTAGTGTGGATATAGCCTGCGTCGTCGGTTAGCTGCGGCAGCGCTTCGACATACGTGTTTTGCAGCTTCGTCAGCTCGCGGTAGCGCTCCACTAGCCCAATAATCGGGTGATGCGGCCGGAGCTTATCCAGCTCCTTCTGGCCAGTCGAGTAACCCGTCTTGCCCTTCTTAATGCCCGCTGTTGGCAGCTGAAGCTTGACAAAGAGTGCCTCGGCTAGCTGGGCCGGGCTGCCAATATTAAGCTCATACCCCACCATGCCATAAATCTGCTGCTGCAGCTCGGCGATCTCGCTACTCAAGGTGCGCTGCATCGCCGCAAGCGTGCGGCTATCAAGCCGGATACCGCGCCACTCCATCCGCGCCAGCACAGGGATGAGCGGAAAGTCCATCGTCCGAGCCACCCGGGCAAGCTCGGGCAGCGCATCGAGTGCCTGAGCTTGCTCATCGTACACTGCCCACAGCGCACTAATAGCAAGGCGTGGGTCATCAAGCGACTCCAGCCCCGCAAGATGAGCCAGCGCCCGCGACGTGCGCAGGGGATTAAGCAAAAACGACCCCTGGGCAGTATCGTGCTTCACGACTGGCAGCTGCCGCACGCCACGAGCCAGTAAGTGGCGTAATAATTCCTTAGTGCGGTGCCCAACGATCGGCACATGCGGGATAACGTCAATCGCATCACGCCAGTTCAGGCGGGCTGCCTTACCTCGCTCGTGGCTCACCCAGACGCCGCCCTCGACTGGCCAGACCAGCAGCTCTTTGGCCATCAGGAAGAGCGCCTTAGCCTGGTGAGCAGGCAGCTCGGTGGCATGCTGCACCACTGGTACATCGGGCGGCTGGGTGCTCTCTGCCGCCTGCATCTGTGGCGGGAGTTGGCGCAGCAAACTACGAAACTCCAGCCGCTGCAACATCGCCCGCACCGCCGCTGGGTCGCAGTTATCCATTGCCATCGCTGCTCGGTCAAGCGTCACCGGTGCATCGGTATATAGCCGGGCCAGCTCGCGGCTCATATAGGCCGAATCTTTGCCCTGCTCCAGCTTGCGCCGCAGCGTATCCTTGACCTGCCAGAGGTTGTCGTAGAGGTTGTCAAGCGTGTCGAATTGCTGCAGCAGTTTAACCGCCGTCTTCTCTCCCACGCCTGGCACGCCCGGGATATTATCCGACGCATCGCCCTTGAGGCTCTTGAAGTCGAGGAACTGGCCAATCCGAATGCCATAGCGCTGCTCGAAGGCGGGGATGTCGAATTTATCGATGTTGGTCAAGCCTTTCTTCAGGGCGTAGAGGTAGGTATTTTGGTCGAGTATTTGCAAGGCATCAAGGTCGCTCGTGATGAGATACGTCTCAATATCCCCCTCCTGCTCAGCCTGGGCATCGAGCGTCGCCATAATATCGTCCGCCTCATAATCATCAAACTCATACAGCGGCCAGCCAAACGCCTGCAAAAGCTCGTGGAGTAGTGGTATCTGGGCGTAAAAATCTGGCGGAGCCGGCTTGCGACCAGCCTTGTATTGGTCGTAGATGGCAAGACGCCGGCGGATGTTTGTCTTGGGTTTATCCCACGCCACGCACACGTAGTCTGGCTGGAGGCGCTTGATCAGCTCCAGGCTCAGCGCCGCAAAGCCATACACCCCACCGGTTGGTGTGCCATCAGCCGTCGAGAGGTTGGGCATGGCATAGTACCCACGGTAGAACACACTTTTGCCATCGATAATCACTAGGCGCTTCATCATAGTTCTAGTATAGCATTGGTGCGGTGCGGAAACATCCTCGCGCGGCACCTCTACCCTGCTCCCTGCCCTCCAGTTATAGCGTAGGTTGAGCGCGCTGGCGCCGGCGACGCCACCACCATACCAGCCAGCCAGCTAGTGCGATAAGCAGTAAGCATAGGCTCAGCAGCAGTGCCGGCACAAAGTTGCTCATCAGCTCAGCCAGTGGACCCTGCGCAGCAAACGCACCCTTTTTCTTCTTCACCGTCATCCGTTTGGTGCCCGGCTTTTTATCTTTCTTGTCGTCCTTTTTCTCTGGTGGAGTAGCCGGTGGTTTTTCGCCAGTGGTTGGAGTACCGCTTTGGTATATCTTGACATAGTCGATAAGGAAGGTTTGGTTGGCAAACTTCTTCGATGAGTCGGGCGGGTGTTCCTCACTCTTCCACTCCACATAATCGTTGAGAATGACATACCACGTATCGTCAAAGACCTGCTTGAATTGATTCGCATCCATGCCCATTTTTGCTGGTTTTTCTGCCGGAACTCGAGTGGTTGGATGACTTTTCTCATCGCCCGCTCGATAGTTATACACCAGCACCGGCTGGTTATCAACAAAGAATCTGACCGTCTCACCATCGTATTCCGTCGCCCAGACATGCCAGTTGTTCGCCAATGTCACTGGGGATGGTATGAGGTTCTCTCGGCTATGCCCTAACCCCTTCGTCTTCCATATCTGCGATGATGGGCTGTGGTAGCAGCGAATATGCGTCGTCGACCATGTGTAGGTCGGTGTCCATGAATACCACTCTAGCATGTCGAGCTCACCATAGGGGTCATTCGCTTGCTTGTTGTTGCTACAGTTGGCAAGCGTCACACTATTGCGCAGCCAAATAGCTGGGCGCGTCCCATTCTCGCCATTCCAATTAATCTTCGCTCGTACCTCCACACGGAATGGTTTATGCCCATCGAGCACCCGACCCGACTCTACTCGCCCACTCTGGTAGCGTGTCATCTTGCCAGACGGGCACGGCTCTTGGCTGGCGTTGCTATCGCCCAGTGGCTCAGCCACACTCGACACACAGTGACGCCGGGTCGTAATCTGCAAAGCGCCATTAGTCACTGCAACATTGTTGGCGCTATATGCCAAATGCTCCTTGCCATAATTATCTTTATTTTGCTGAAGAACCTTCCAATTCGATAGTGACGTCGTAAACTCCTCGTTATACACCATCTGCCACTGCTGCGCCTGGGCAGCCCCACCAAACATCACCGACAGAGCACCCGCAACAAGGACACCCACTACTCCATACACCAGCCCACCTTGTCGCTGCACTCCTATCTCCTCAGTCTGCACTATCCGCGCTTATATACGTTATTATATAAGTGTACACGTTTTGTCGGATTTTTCAATTGTTATAGCATGAGCGGTGTCTTGCAGGATAAAACACGGCGTTGCGTCGCAAGGCACACCACACCCACATCGCCGCACCTCTACCACTCAATAGCACCCCTTGCTACGTGCTAAGAGGGGTGCTATTTTGCTATAAAACGTATTGTTTGTGCGAGTGTATAGGTTGGTGTTTTATCACAGACCGTCTGAGATTTGGGCTTTTTTGACTTGCCCTGCCCACCGACGCGCTGCTTCGCGCTGTCTCTTCGTTGTGCCACCAACAATCAAACTATCATCATCCTGCTCGCCCCTCATCGTGCGACCTAACTGACTTGCTAGACACTCATACTGCACCGAGCACATACTACACACCTGCTTTGCAAACTGTGCTCGCCGAGCGATATCGGCCTTCCGAGAATACTCTGGTTTGTTTGCATCAGGGCTGGGAACATCGAGGTCAAAGTAAAATGGGCCTTTTGAGCCACACGCCGCTAAGGCAATCCACTCCGACATATCTGGTACTTTCTTTCCCCGGAGCAGCTGCTCTGCAACATATCGCGCAGGGCTTACACCATCGCTCTTCATTCGTTCTCGCATTGCCTGTGTGGCAGGTGTTGGCTTTCTTGGTTGTTCGCGTTTCATAGATGTTTACTCTTTTGCTATAAAAATAACGTTAGCTTCTGCATTATTCCACACGCCTGTTATTTTGCCAAGCATAAGCAGAGTAGTGCGCTGCTTATCACCCTACCCCCCATTGCTCAGCGCCGCCGGACGTGCCGCCGCTTGGGTTTGGGTGCGCCCCACTGTTGGCGGTCGGCCTTGGCTGTACCACCCCGTATATTGCCAGTAGGAATGATACGCTGGTACCCCCGCAGCGCAAAGAGCAAGCACTCGGCCGCTACTGGGCACTCAGCACAGTCTTCGCGCCGCTCGGGCTCTAGCCGCTGCCCTGTCTCAGCATCGATACACAGTGCCAAGCGAGCAAAAGCCTGCGGCGTGGGAATGTGCCCAATATGCCGCCGCTCGGCCATACACTGCTCTGCCCAGGCAATGCGTGCCCGAGGCGTGTCATTAGCATGAACAGCGTGGTGCATAGCACCCGTGAGCATCGTGGACTGGCTCGGAAGGTCCACCGGTACGGATTCGTCCGTTAGTTGCTCCCGCTGCTTCGCTGTGAGGCCAGCACAGATCCCCGACACTCCTTCTCTCACCGCATATGCCGCACACACATCAATCACCGCACAACCAATGCAGCGCCGCAGCGCCAGTGCCGTGTCTTCTGGCTTGCCACTAAAATATTCTTCACTTGTGGCCGGGCTGCAGGCAGCATCGCGCATCCATTGCGGTGGGAGTGCCGCTCCCCTTTGCTGCCGCACGCGTATCCGCAAATAGAAGATACGCAACGCAAGGTCAGTTGGTGCGTAGCGTGGGAGTCGCTCTGGTCGTGATGGCTGTGCAGCTGGCTGCTCTTCCATACTATCCTTATTGTACCATTCCCCGCGCCGCCAACCATAAGCGTCATCATCTGCTATACTAGAAACATGAATCATCCATCTCACCCGACGACAATCCTTGCCTTCGTTGGCCTCTCAGGCGCAGGCAAGAGCGAGGCAGTCAACCACGTGGCACGCCTTGGCATCCCCAAGGTCTACGCTGGTGGCATCCTCTACGACGAAATGCGCCGCCGCGGCATCGCCATCACCCCGCAGTCGCAAGCCGAATTTCGCAAAGCCTGGCGCGAAGAGGCTGGCAAAGACATCATCATCCGCACTGCTGCCGAGCAAATGCAGCGCCTCGCCGCCGCCGGGCAGCGCCACATCCTCTTTGACGGGCTCTACTCCTGGACGGAGTACAAGTATCTCACCCACCACTTCCCGGGTGAGCTCGTTGTGGCGGCCATCGTCGCACCCAAACAGCTCCGTCACCGCCGCCTTGCCCAGCGACCCGAGCGGCCCTTTACCGCGCAGGAAGCAATCGCCCGCGACTGGTCGGAAATTGAAGATATTGAAAAAGGTGGCCCCATCGCCATTGCCGATCACTTCATCTCCAACAGCCACGACCTCACCGAACTCCACCAGCAAGTCGACGCCCTCTGCCGCGAGATTGGTTGGATGTAAAATACCCCGGTGGGGTATATAAATCATCAGATAATTGACACAATACCCTTCCTCTGCTATAATTCTCCCACAAATCACGTGTGTGTAAGGCAAATGCACACTACGATAATAGCCTAATACGAGGAGTATATGAACAACCAGCCAACGCCCCAGCAGCCTGCCACACCGCAGCCAGCACCACAACCACAACCAGCCGTGCAGCCACAACCGGTGGCCCAACCACAGCCGCAGCCGCAACAGACATATCAATATCAACAACCCTACCAGCAGCCAGTTGCGCCAGTGCCACAGCCAGCTATTCAGCCACAGCCAACACCATATGCCTATCCTCCCGTTCATTATGACAATCCTGGTGAGACGCTCGGTGTCATTGGATGCGTCTTGAACTTCTTTGGCATCTCTATCGGTGGTATTCTCCTTGGCATTATTTCGCGCAATAAGTCTAAGGAAGCCGGTATGTCTACAACGTGGGGTAACGTTAGTCTGGGCTGGGGCATCTTTGGGTCAGTCTGCTGGTGTCTTATCTGGCTTTTCTGGATACTTGTGTTTGTTGGTGTATTGTCCAAGCCATCTTGGTGGTACTATTATTACTACTAAGCCACTTGCTTCGATATAAAAATACCCAGCATACTACTGGGTATTTTTATGTAAAGTATTTTGGGAGTACCTTCTGCATTTTTAGAGCTTTCGTATTCACCCCTCTACAATCATGATCTCTATTTCTCGGTAGCGATAGTAGGAGTGGGTATTCGAGAGGTTTGTGCCCTCACAGCAAAGTAAATAGCCATTATTATACAGAAGCTTCACCAAAAAACCATACAGTAACGACTTTTGCAAGCAATTTATCCAAAAAATCGACATACATACTGTATGCCGATTATTCTCGTGTACTACCCCCCCTACTGCTGCAAATACTCGTACAGCTTCTTGGCGTCCTTGTGCTTGCGCAGCTTGGCGAGGGCCTTGGCCTCAATCTGGCGGATGCGCTCGCGCGTCACGGCAAACTCCTGCCCAACTTCCTCCAGTGTATGGCTCTTGCCATTCTCCAGGCCAAAGCGCATTTTGATAATCTTCTGTTCGCGATCACTCAAGGTCGAGAGGATGTCTTGCACCTGCTCCTTGAGAAGCTGGTTGGAGGCCGATTCTTCAGGGCTGACCGTATCTTCGTCCTCAATAAAGTCCCCGAGCACCGACTCCTCCGAGTCGTCGCCATCGCGCCCCACACCAGCATCCAGGCTGCTAATGTCTTGCTTGATCTTCATCACATATTCGACCTTATCCGGCTCCATATCGAGCTCTTTGGCAAGCTCGGTAATGGTTGGCTCGCGGTTGAGGTCTTGCGTGAGGCGGCGCTGGGTGCGCAGCAGCTTGTTGATCGTCTCCACCATGTGGACGGGGATGCGAATGGTGCGCGCTTGGTCGGCAATCGCACGGGTAATCGCCTGGCGAATCCACCAGGTGGCATAGGTACTAAACTTAAAGCCCTTGTCTGGGTCGAACTTCTCCACCGCCCGCAGCAGCCCGGTGTGCCCTTCTTGGATAAGATCAAGAAAATCAAGGCCACGACCACTATACCGCTTGGCAATGCTTACCACCAGGCGCATATTAGCCTCGGCCATTTTGTCTTTGGCACGCTTATCGCCCTGTTTAATCCGGTAGGCTAAGTCTACCTCTTCGTCAGCACTCAGCAGCGGGATCTTGCCGATCTCGCGCAGGTGCAGCCGCACCGAGTCGTCGCTAATATCATCAAAGTATTGATTGCTGTTGAGAATCTCCTCCGGCGTGTCTTCTTCCTCAAGTGCCGCGAGGTCGGGCTCCATATCGTCGACGGCTGGATCCATCATCGGTGGCTGGGCATCGGGTGGCGCTGCCTGAGCTGTGGTTGCTGGTTTTTTTTGCTTGGTATCCTTATCGTCGGTTGCCACGCGCTATCTCCTTGATTAATTGGTTCAGTTGCTGGCGCAAAGCGGCGGCGGCAGTCGTATCGCCGCTCTCTTCTGCTTGGCGCAGTTGGGTGGTGAGATGATGTTTGTGTTGCTGCTTGTGTTCGGTTTCGATTTGCCGCAAAAGCCTGGCGGTCTCGTAGTAGCGATCGGTCTCGCTCCACGCACCATACCGAGCGTCGGCACGTACCCGCACCATTGTAATATACTCGTCAAAATTTTGCAATGCTGGCGGCGTGGTAGTGAGAGGCTGTGAGTGGTGCGCTGCATAGTACTGAGCCAAAGCCTGGCGCGCCTCCCCCGCAAAGAGCTGTGGGTCAATCCGCCCAAATAATTCTTGGCTTGGCCCATCGAGCATCGCCAGTGCAAGCACGTCGTCTTGTACGAGGTAGCGATTGCGTGGCGCGGCCGCTGCCGCCTTGACGGCCTTGCGGATGGGTGCGGACGGTGCGGTTTGCTGCGCTTTGGCCTGCACAGCCTGCACACTCGAACCCACTGCCTGAGCAATCTGCCGCTGGTAGTGCTCGCGCTCCACCGGGTCGCCCAAACGATTAACAAGTGCCAGCCCAACCGTCGTAAACTGCCGCTTACCCGCTGCCGTGGTAAGATCGAGCTGCTGCCGATACTGCGCCAGGAGCCAATCCACTGCTGGCTGGGCCGCTGCAATCGCCTGCTGCCAGGCCGCTACCCCCTGCTGCTGAATAAGTTCATCAGGGTCTTTTACCCCTGCCGGCAGCGACACGACCTTCAGTTCCACTCCTGCTTGGGCGGCCAAACCAATCGCTCGCTCTGTGGCGGCCTGCCCGGCTTTATCACCATCAAAACTCAGGCGGATATCGCCCGCCAGCCGCTTGAGCGCCCGAATATGCTGCTCCGTCATGGCAGTGCCCGCCGTCGCCACTACTGCTGCTTCGCCCGCCTGATGGCTGCTTATCACATCCATATTACCCTCGACAATCACGGCATAGTCTTGGGCCCGAATCGCCTGCTTTGCCTGCATCAAGCCAAAGACGTGCCGGCCTTTATCATAGAGCAATGTTTGGGGTGTGTTGAGGTATTTTGGTGCATTGGGCACATCAGCAATCAAGCGCGCCGTAAAGCCAATCACCTGCCCACCCGCATCCATTAATGGCACCATCATCCGCCCACGAAAGAGATCGCCATCGTAGCGGTTCACCAAGCCCGCCTCGCGCAGCTCTGCCAGCGAGAAGCCTTTTTTCTTAAGATACGTTACCAGAGCCTGACCATCACGGGGGGCATAGCCAATCTGAAACTGCTGGACAATCGCCTTGCTGAGCCGCCGCGTCCGAAACACATACGCCAGCGCATCCTGGCTCCGCACCAAGCAATGCTGATAAAAATTCGCCGCCAGCCGGTGCGTCTCAAGCAGCCGCTGCTTGCGCCGCACCAGGTCGCGATTACCCTTCTGCTCATAGAGTGAGAGATCCACCCCCGCCTTGCGCGCGAGTAACTCCAGCGCCTGCCGAAAATCCAACCCCTCTACCTCCATAATGAAGCTAAAGACATCGCCGCCCCGCCCGCTACTAAAATCATGCCAAATATTCTTCTCGGGGCTCACAAAAAAACTCGGTGTCCGCTCACTCGTAAAGGGGCTCAGGCCTTTGTAGCTCCGCCCCGCCCGCTTGAGCTGCACATACTCGCCCACCACATCCTCTATATTCAAGCGTGCCCGCACCTCTTCTTTGGCATCCATAGGTATAGTATAGCGCATATGGTGTGAGCCAATCGAAGTGTGCCTGTCCTCTTTTATTTTCTCACCCTCTCGCCAAGCTTGCTGCATCCACACTATCCTGTTTTTTGTCAGCGAGTAGTTACATTACATATGCTTAACAGCCAGGACGAGTAACGTAAGGCAATGGAGAAATATACTTACCTCTCGCCCAAAACATACGGTATTTTAGTATAGTATATAGGGGTATAGAGTATATAGGGTAGAGGGGTATATACTATTTATACTTCATCCATCTGACCTCTGTTAGAGATTATGCTCTTTACCTCTGTTAGTGGTTGTGTTTAAATGGTATTATAGTAACTATGAATCCACAGCAACCATACACTCCCCAACCGAATGGTTCGGCACCGCAGCCCGAGCAACAGCCCCCGCAGCCCAATGCGCCGGCTGCTGCTCCGTATGTCCCCTATTATGCTACCCAAGCGGCGTCACACGGTGCGCAGGATTATGGCTATGGTGCATATAATCCGGCAACGCAAAGCCAGCCAACCCAGCCACCGTATCAAGAGCAGCCCACTCCTTCATCACCACAACCTCAGGCTGCTCCCTACCAGCCGTATCAGCCACCACACGACCAAACAGCCAGCCAACCAGCCGCGAGCTATGGCACAGGCCAGTCATACCACTACGCACCGCAGCCCGAGCAGCAGCCAGCCGCAGCGGCTCACTCAACCAACCCACAAACCACCGCAGACACGCCGCATGGCTACGCCAATGCTGATGCCTACCCAGGCGCCAACCAACCCACTGCGCAGCCCTACCAGCCACAAGCAGGCGGCTACACTGGCCAGGCGTATGCCAACCCACAGCAGCCACTCGGCGCCACTGCCATGGCTGCTACCGGCGCAGAAGACCTTGGTGCAGCAAGCGAACCAGACACCTCCTTCCCAGTAGACTACCTCAACGAGATTGCACCCAAGCAACAGCCAGTGCAGATGAACCGCTTTGCGGTGTTTGGGCTGATCGGCGGTGTGCTTTTGCTTGCCTTCGCCATTGTCATGATGATGGTCAACAGCCAGCCCAACTACACCAAGCAAGCCCAAAGCACGCTAGCCCGCATCGAGACCTTGCAAGCGGCCACCAAGGAGCAGCAGTCACGCCTGACAGAAAATGAGCTCTCAAGTATGAACACCACACTCACCACCTCGCTCGGTAGTATGGGGACAGAGCTCAAGTCGTCGCTCAAGGATGCGAAGATCAAGACCGAGCTAGTCGGCGACGCCAAAAAGACCGAAAAAGCCTACTCCGATAAGCTCTCCAAAACACTCGAAGACGCTTATCTCACTGGCTCGCTCGACCGCGTCTACGCACGCGAAATGAGCTACCAGCTGTCCATCCTCAAGAGCTACCTCCAGAAGCTCAAAACCGCCAGCGGCAACCGTAAAGCCATTGCCGACTACGTTGCCACCAATAGCAAGACGCTCGACGCCGCCACCAAGTCATTCAGCAACTTTACCTCAACGAAGTAACGAGAGTACTTCTACCCTATCGACAAAGCTCGCCTCTCTGGCGGGCTTTTGCTGTATTAGGTATTCTGTTTGTATATAACTTTACGGAGCGGTTTTTTCTCCGCAGGGCACTGGATGATGCTGGTGTTTTATATGTGCCGATTGTCACGTTTCTCTAGCCGCTCTTCTTTGGGCTATTATAAATTTAAATACGAGAAGCCCCGCAGCGCTAATTCTCTTCTGTTATTCTATTTGGTAGGGTGTATTTTAGGTATCAGAAGGTCGAAGTTTGGGAGTAGCCAGTAGCCGCATCTTACAGTGTTTTATCGAAACGTACGCCCTACTCCGTCACTAGCCGGTAGCTGAGCCGCGCCAGGTCGATCACTTCATCATCGCTCAACTGGCCGCTGCAAATAACGGTGATCCAATGTTTTTTGTTGAGGTGGTAACCTGGCTGGACCGACTCATAGCGTTCGCGCAAAGTGCGGGCAAGCTGCGGGTCGCACTTGAGGCTCACCCTTAGTGGCTGCGACCCTTCGGCAATAAGCGCAAACATCTTCTCCTGCTGGCCAGGCACGTCCTTGTGCCCTACCTTGTACACCGCGATACCTTCCCCAAAGGGATAGTCGAGCCATGCCCCGGGCAGGCTGAGCAAAAATTCTTCGAGCTGCTTGTGTGTCATAGCACTATAATACTACACCCACTTGTGCCGCACAAAATACCCCACCATCGCCAGTGGTATGAGGACAATCAGGCCAATCATCAGCCAAAAGGCAATGTCGCTACGAAATGGCAACTGCACGAAATTCATCCCGCCCAGGCCCGTCAAGAACGAGACTGGCATAAAGACAGTGGCAACCAAGGTGAGGCGCTTCATCACATCGTTCATGCGGTTGGAGACGACCGAGAGATACATATCGAGCGCGCTGGTGAGGAGGTCGCGCATCGTATCGATGAGCTCGTGGACACGCCAGGCGTAGTCGTAACTATCGCGCACATACACGGCGCATTTTTTATCAAACAAGGCATAGCGGCCGTTACTGAGACCATTGAGCACATTCATCAAAGGGAGCACCACCTTTCGCAGATCAGCTAACTGACGCTTGTACACGAAGAGTTGCTGGAGCTGCCGATTGTCTGGGGTGCGGATCATCGTATCTTCCAGCTGGTCAGTCACATCGTCGATATGGTTGAGCAGCGGCATAAATTGCTCAATAGAAAACTGCGCAATAGTAGCCAGAATAAGCGATGGCGTTGTATGACTGGGTCGCAGCGCGGTAATGCGCTGAACGAGCTCATCGTCCAGCTTGCCCTGGTGTAGCGTAATAATCTCGGTTTTACTGAGCAAAATAGTAATGGTATGGTACTTCACATTGTGCCGGCTTACGTATGGTATATCCAGCGTGAGCAGCAGCCACGCCTCCCCTTCTATCGCCTGTGGCAGCCAGCGATGCTCGCGCACCATGCGGGCTTGCAGCTCGGGCAGGTGGAGCTCATTTATCAATGCTCGCCGCTGCTCGGCTGTGTCAATCGTGATATCGCGCCACAGCTCGGGCATTACACGGCGACCTTTTGCAAATAATAGCGCAGCTCCATAATACTACCGCGGATATCCTCCAGCGCGCGGTGGTCTTCTGGCTTGGCAAATTTCTTGCCGTATTTGCCCTCCATCACCACCTTCCAGGCGCTCACATCGAGCATGCGGTAATGCAAACGCTGCGCCAGCTGCGGCCACCAGTGGTCGATAAAGCGGCGATCTTGGTGGATGGAGTTCCCCGCCAGCAATATCCGCCCCTCGCCAGCACACTGCTCATCGCAAAACGCCAGCAGCTCTTGCTCGACCTCTGCCAGCGGCTTGCCCTGGGCATTCTGCTCCTCCAGCCCACGCCGCGCTGCCGGGTGCTGATCCCAAAAGCTGGCGTTGCCATCGAGGAGGCGCTTAAGCTTAGCTGCATCATGGTGCACCACCCCTTCGTACGTTGCAATCTCGGCAAAGGTCCAGTCCGTCACAATCGCCGCCACCTCTAGTATTTCATCTGTAGTAGGGTCCAGCCCCGTCATCTCTAGGTCTACCCACAAAATCCGTTTTGGTTTGAAGCTTGGTTTCATGCTTCTAGTATACTACATGTCCACCGCATAGCGCTCATCCTTAGCTGTTACCGTTATAAGCATAAGCTTTACTGGTATGCAAATTGGTGTACTACTTTTTTGTTCAGGTGTTTTTGCTTCCCTTCCCGCCTGCTTATTCTAAGATCTAATTATGAGGTAAATCGTCTTCCCTACCTCTGTTATTTCCGAATGGTTCACTATTATGTTCAAGCTGATTAGGTGCTTGAGTAGTGCGCAAATTTATTATTCACCATAGAAAAACCACACCGCGGTGGGTGTGGTTGATCGCTCTGAGGCTTCCCGCCTGCTTAGTCTTTTTTCTTGTCCAAGCGGTCGAGCTTGAGAAAGTGGATGATCAGGTAGATGACAAACGCTGTGGCGACCAAGGTGATCAGCGAGCTTACGAAGGCTCCCCACGCGAAGTCGGCGCTGCGCCCAGCAATCTCAATATGCGTGCTGGCAGCCTCGAGGCCCTTCTGCGACCCCACGATAAACTGCACCACCGGGCTAATAAAGCCTTGGACTAATTTTTTGACCGTGTCGCCGGCGGCGGTACCAATCGCCAAACCAACAGCCAGGCCCACCACGCCCTGCTCACGGATGAAGTCGGCAAAACCGCCGAGGTGGCTGTTCTTCATCTTCTGCTCCATCGCTTGGGCGGCAGCTGCAGCCTCTTGGGCAGCCTTGCGTGGGGTGCGGCGCGCAGCAGGCTTCTTTGCAGCAGCTGCTTTGGTTTTGGTTGTTGTTCGTTCTGCCATAGGTTCTCCTTATTAACCATTGTTTATTCAAATTATAGCATATTCTGCATTAATTGCTAGCGGTCTTGTGTTGGTGGTGTTCTATGGTCGTTATTTCATTATTGCTTCATTCGCTTAGCTTGTTCGCGTGCTTTGTTGACCTTATTGCGCTGTAGATTTTTAAAGCCGCGCGATAAGTGTTGCGATGGAGTCGCGATATTATCTGCATTATCATCAAAGATAACAAATGGGTGTTCGTACGTCTGTATCGCTTGCTCGATAAGCTCGGCATTACCCGAGGCAGTCGCTACTTTGCGCAGTGTATCGCCAAGGAAAAAGCGATTAACTGTCGTGTCTCCTGGCGAAAGGCTCGCATGGACAGCCTGCGCTAATTCAATTGCTTGCTCACCCATACCCTGGGCAATAAGCTTTTTGCACAGCTGGTTGGCCTCTTTCAGGTTGTTGCGTCGATCGACATCTGGGTAGATGCCTGGTAGCAGGCTCAAACTTTCGTATGCAGTGCCAAATTCGTCATGACGATTATGGATAATTGCATCATAATGAACACGCAACAGCTCACGCCCAGGGATAGATGGCAGTGTGATAAGTTGTAGCAAACTGTTTCGCGTGTCACCATCACGATACTGCTGGCTGTTAACATCAGCAAAATTGAGCCATGGGCGAGATGAAACAAAAGCATCACGATTGATTGACGGTGGGAGATTCTTCACTAGTTCGCTTGTCTGTAGCCAATTCACTGCGCGAAGCTCGCCACTCATCAACTGATCTTGCGGGTCTTTTCCGCTTATCGCCTCTGTTGTTTCTTTGCATAGCTCCTTCGTGGGTACATCAAGCAAAAATGAGCGCTGACTCGGCCGGTCAAACAACATAATTACGGCATGCTGATTAGCGTATCCAATATAATGCTCTAACCCCTTAATCTGATCGAGGCACTCCGATGCCACAATAGTATAGCCATAACAATTGGCTGTCTCACGCTCGGCAATACTTTCAGCAGTTAGAAGTGGCGTGCCATCAGTGGTCGGTGCAAATTCAAGCGTCTGGCGCACTAAACTCCCTACCAAAATTGCCGCCTCAATAGCGTCATCAAAGGTCGGCGGCGACTGCTCGTAGGCTGTGCCAATAATCAATAATCTTGAGCTGCTTTGAGTCAAGCAAACGCTCGCGGCCAATCTCGATATTACCCGCCGCTATACTCTTTCTTGGCGTCATAAGCTCTGCTGCCAGTGGCTCGTGCAGGGCGGATGGGCTGGTGTGTGGCGTACGCTCACCCACTACAACCGCTCCGGCGCTTCGATACCGAGCAGAGCAAGGCCAGCAGCCAGGGTGTCGCGGTAGCGCTGCACCAGGGCGAGGCGCTCGGCCTGGCGCGGGCTGCCAACGACACGGTTTTTCTCGTAGAAGCGGTTAAATTCTTGGGCAAGCTCATAGAGGTAGTGGCAGATGCCATGCACAAGATACTCGCGGGCAGCCTTCTCGACAACCTCTGAGTATTCGCTCAGCTTGCGCAGGAGGAGGCGCTCGTCATCAGTGCAATCGGTTGGCTCGGCAGGCTCGGCACTCGCCTTGGCCAGGATGCTGCAGGCCCGAGCATGAGCGTATTGAATGTAGGGGCCAGAGTTACCCTGCAGGCTCACCGTCTCGTCCATATCAAAGGCGATATCGTTGCCCATACGATACTTCGCAAAGGCGTATTTGATCGCCCCAAGTGCTACATGACGCTGCACCACCGGGTCTGTAGTGAGGTTTGCCACACGCTCTTGGACGATGGTGAGTACGTCGGCCGCTCGTGCCACATTGCCCAGGCGCGAACTCATCTTGCTACCATCGCCAAAGCGCACCGTACCATTGGTCAGGTGGGTCATCCGCCCAGCTAGCTCAGGCCGGAAGAGCTCTGCCGCAGCATACACCACGCGCATATACTCCTTTTGGTCGTTGCCAGTAATAAGAATCCGGTGGTCGAAGTGGTAGTCTGCTACTTCTTTCCAGATAACGCCAATATCCTTTGTCTCATACGTCGGCAAGCCGTTTGATGTGACGAAGACGCGGGTGTGCAGATGCTTCGCGGGATCACCGACGAAGACCACTGCCCCCTCAGAACGCTGCAAATTCCCTCGCTCCAGCTGCTCGTGCACCACGGCCAGGCCAATCGGTGCAGTGCTACTCTCGGGGATATAGTCAAGATGATCAACCTGAATCATCGTATAGAAGGCATCGAAGTAATCCAAGCTCCACTGGCGCGTCGTCCAATAGATCTGAGCGAGCGGCGTATTGTGCTCATCATGCTCGTGGTAGCTGTAGACGAGCTTGTTAAACTCAATAATCTCCTGCTTCGCCGTCTCGTTCTCTTCGTACGCCTTAGCACCGATCACATAAGCCTGGCTAATCCACCGCGCCCGAGCAAAGACATCGCTCTCTACCTCTGTTAATTTCTCTGGCAGCTCGCCGCCCAGCGTGTGGCGCATCCCCCACAAACACTTAGCAACGTGCAGGCCGACATCGCCACCAAAGCTGGCTCGGTCTACCGACGCGCCGACCGACTCGATGATCCGCGCCAATATATCGCCATACACCGTCTGGTACAAGTGGCCAGTGTGCAGCTCCTTAAAGGCGTTGGGGCAGCTATATTCCAGCGTGTAGCGCATGCCGCCGCCATAGATCTGCTGCGGTGCGGTATTGGCCGCCTGCCACAGCGCTGCGTCGCTCAGGCGGAGATTAATAAAGCCCGGGCCAGCCACGCTCACGTCAGAAAACTGGCCAGTCTGGCGCAGCACCGCTGCCACCTCCTCGGCAATCTCGCGCGGCTTCTTGCCCAGTGGCTTGGCAAGCTTGAGGGCAACGTTGGTCGCAAAATCACCAAATTTCGGCTCCGGCCGCGTTAATTCCACCGGCGGTGTTTGTTGATAAAGAGTATATACTGCATCACGAATCGTCTGTTCCATGATTATAGTATACAACAGATGCGGCGCAAAAATAACGAGGCAGCAAGAAGACTACGCCTTGCCCTTGGCTCGCTTCTGCCGCTTGAGTGCCGCTTGCACTAGGCCAGCAAAGAGCGGGTGAGCCCGGAATGGCCGCGAGGTAAACTCTGGATGAGCCTGGGTCGCAACAAAGTAGTCGCAGGTCGGTGCCTCGACGAACTCGACCAGCCTGCCATCGGGTGACGTACCCGACACCACAATCCCGCCCGCATTAATGGCAGCGAGATGCGCTTGATTCACCTCATAGCGGTGGCGATGACGCTCCACGACCTCTGTTGTGCCATATGTTTTGGCAGTGCGTGAGCCAGCCTGCAGCACCGCCGGGTAGTTGCCTAGGCGCATCGTCCCACCAGTCGATTGCTTGCCCTGCTGGTCAGGCATAAGGTAGATGACGGCATCATCCGGCGCGGCACCACACTCCGCACTACCAGCCTGGGCCAAGCCACCACGGCGGGCAGCGGCAATCACCGCCACCTGCATTCCCAGGCAGATGCCAAGATATGGTACATTGTGCTGCAAGCAGTAACTGGCCGCCGCAATCTTCCCTTCTACCCCGCGCTTGCCAAAGCCACCGGGCACTACCACCGCATCCACAGCGCTGAGCGCTGCGTCGGTCACTGTCTCGGCATTGATCCATTGGATCGTCACCTCGCTGCGGTGCGCCCAGGCCGCTGCTTTGAGCGCCTCAGTGATAGAGAGATAGGTATCGGCATTATCAACATATTTCGCCACGAGGCCAATCGTCAGTCGCTGGCGATAGGTCTGGCTATCGTGCCGGACAAGCTGCTGCCAACGCGTCATATCTGGCGCTGTATCATTACCGGTAAAGCTCGCCAGCACCGGGCCCAATTCGCGCGCTACCATCAGAGGTACTTTATAGACCGTATCGACATTTGGCATCATAATGATCCCCTCTGGCCGCACCCCACTGGCAATGGCAATCTTATCCGCCACACCACGCGGCGGGGCGATGCTACCCTCGGTGCGGACTGCCACGACATCGGGCATGATGCCAAAGCCACGCAGGTCGGCCATGGCATTCTGGGCTGGCTTGGTCTTGTACTCCTGGCTGGTCGCAAGAAACGGCACATACACCACATGGACGAAGAGGCAATGCTCGCGCCCCACCTCTAATGAGAATTCGCGGATCGCCTCAACGAAGCTGAGCCCCTCATAATCTCCCACCGTGCCACCAATCTCCACAATATGCACTTGCCCCGCCGCCGCCTGGTGGATGGCTCGCTTGATCGCTTGAGTAAGGTGCGGCACCAGCTGCACCGTCTGGCCACCAAACCTCCCGGCCCGCTCATCGGCGATCAAATCACGCAGCAGCCGCCCCGCCAGTGTAGCATTGCGCTGGGTAAGCTCGAGGTCTAAAAAGCGCTCGTAGTGGCCAAGGTCGAGATCGGTCTCCGCTCCATCTTTAGTAACGAAGCACTCACCATGCTCCTTGGGGTTAAGCAGCCCAGCATCAACGTTGAGGTACGGGTCGCACTTTTGCACCGAGACAGATAAGCCCTTAGCCTGCAACACCGCGCCAATACTGGCCGCCGTGATGCCCTTACCCACCCCAGAGAGTACCCCACCGGTGACAAAAATAAACTTTGGTTGGTGTGTCTGTGTCATACAATCTCCCTCTCGCGTTCTATTGTAGCATGTATCCATAAGCAGTATACCAGCAAAAAACCAGCCTGGTAGCTGGCTTCTGCTGGTTATTGATACGCGCCACCTATTGGCAGCCCTCGCACATGGTTAGCTCCGCTGGATCTGGCATAATAACAGGAGTGCCACTCGCCGCTGCTTGGTCGATGGCAACCTGCTGAGCAGCCAGCAGTGCCTGCTCGATAGCGTCAAGCTTTTCCTCCAGCGTCATGTCGTCCGTCAGCTGAGGCTTGCTAGTCTGCGCCTGCGTGGTTGCTGGATCGGTTGTTGGTGATGTCGTTTGTGTCGTCTGCGTCATATATTATTCGCTACCCGTTTTTTAGTTATAGTGTCTATTGTACGCTATATATAGCGTTTTATGCAAGGTAATGCACCCAATTTTCTGTTGTGGAATTATCATCCAGCTGGCCAATCGGTGCAACATACCACTGCGGCTGGGCACACTGCGGGCGGAAGCTCCCCAGCTTAGCCGTATATACCTCGGTGATGGCCGCGACTTCGTCCTCGCGGGCTTCGCGCACCGTGGTGTGGAGATAGACAGCCTGCTTCGCGTCATTCCACACCACAAACTCTGCCCGCCCAGTGCGAAAGGCATTGTGCGAGTGGCGCGCCTCACGATCAGACAGCCAGGCAATCATATCCCCCACCCGGACAAAGTGCAGTGGCGTCACCAGCGGCGTGCGGTCGCGATTCACCGTAGCCAGCGCACCAACTGGGACTGTATCGAGGATGTTTTGCGTCAGGGTATTCATGATGGCTATATTCCTTTCGTATCTAATTTGCGAATATTATTTATTGCATCAGCGGGCCGCTCTCGCTCCATTGCCAGACAAGAAAATATCTGGAGGCCAGCTACTTAGCAAGCGGAAGATTGCTGTAGTATTAATCTGGCCGGAACATTTTCGGTCTGGTGATGGAGCGAGAGCTCTTGTAAGGCCAGTAGAATTAAGACTTTTCTGTTCTTGCCAATATCTGCTACTTCGTCGTATTCACCTCATAACTCGTATTGGTACTCTCGAAGAAGTTCACCAGCTCCAGCGTGTCGTTGGCGGCGGCCATCCACTTGGCTGGGTTGGTGACGTTGTACTCTGGCTCAAAGCCCAGCTCTTCCAGCCGCCGGTCGGTCATGTACATCACATATTGGTTGACGTAGTCGGCGTTGAGGCCCAGGATACCACGCGGCAGCATGTCTTTGTTATACGCCTTTTCGAGCTCAACGGCTTCCAGGATCAGGCTGCGGATTTCGTCGGCAAATTCCTCGGTTTGTAGATCTGGGTTTTCGTGCAGAATCGTCAGTAGCAGGTTAATGCCAAACTCCAGGTGTAGATTTTCATCCTTCGTCACCCAGTCGAGCAGCGTGCCGACGTTGCGCAGCAGATTGCGCCGGCGGAAGCTCATCCCCACCATAAAGCCACTGTAGAACCAGATCCCCTCTAGCACGATATTATACGCCACCAGGTTGCGCACAAAATCCTTCTTGCCCTCCAGCGTCGTCACATCCGGGCGCTCCTCCATCATGCGCGTAACGTATTTGGTCTGGAAGGCAGCTTTATCGGCCAGGGATTTTTTGCCCCAGCCGGCGGCATAAATTTCCTCACGGTCAAACGGGAAGGTCTCGATAATATACTCGAACGTCATAAAGTGATTGGCCTCTTCCCACATCTGCTTCGAAAGATACAGGTGGCACTCGGCGGCATTAACACAGGGGTAAATACCAAAAGCCAGCGATTTATTAATCAGCAGCTCGTTGGGATTAAGGTAGCTAATCACCGTCTTCAGGGCATGCTTTTCGTCCTCGCTCAATTTCTCAAAATCGGCCAAATCCTGGCTTAGCTGCACCTCATTGGGGAACCACGTGTTAGCCACCGCTTGGTTGTATAAGCGGTACGCCCAGTCATAGCGCACCGGCTTGAGCTGCAAGCCATCGCGTACGCCTGATCCTAGAATGCCCATTATTACCTCCTTGTTGTATTACTTAATAATTTCGTATCTAATAATTTTTACCAGTCGTATTCTACTCGTCATATCCCCCGACACGTTCTCCATCTTCTGGACTAGCCTCTGGATACTAGATAATCCTACGATTCTGGATCAATCGATGGCGTCTCGTCAGATATTTGACCATCCTGCTCTTCAGCACTCGCATCAGTGCCAAAAATATCGAGCTCCGGCTGGGTCCACCCTTGAGGCTTATCGGGGTGGTATATATTCCCCATACCTCGGCTATCCCACGACGGGTCACTTGCCGTTACGTCGCCAGGCACAGCGTGGACATCGCTGTCTTTGTGCGTGCTATTCACCCCCTCCAGTGCTGCAGCGCCAACACCACGGCTCACACTCAAGGTGGCCAATTCGGCTCGCTCTGAGAGCGGCAACTTAGCAAAGTCTATCATGTCTTGCTCACCCCTCATCCCTGCTACTGAGGTTTTTTCTTCGTACATAATCTACTCCTCCTTCCCTTCCTCTTGTTTCTTGCGTGTGCGGTAGAAGCCACCAAAGCCCACGCGCTTCGCATCTTGGTGGAGTTTTTGCTCGGTTTTGTTAGCGCGAATGGAGACCTGCTCGGACTGGTGGCGTGGCTTCACGTGCAAATAATACGTCGTTTTCAGGCCGCGACGCCAGGCTTCACTGTAGATCGTAATATACTCCTCGATATTACGCGATTCTAAATACATATTGCGGCTAATCGCTTGATCGACCCACTTCTGAGCGCGGGCCGCCACCTCGATGAAGGCGTAGGGGCTCAGCTGAAAGCTCGTCTTATACACATCGCGCACCGCCTGAGGGATCTGCTCCATGTGCTGGATGTCGCCTTGGTTAGTAAGCAGCTCATCCTTGAGCTCCTCCCACAAGCCGAGGGCTTTGAGCTTGCGCACCAGGTTAGCATTAACCTCGAGGAATTTGCCATTGAGCGTGCTCCGGCTAAAGATCTGGCTAAATTGCGGGTCGATCCCTGGAGTGGTGCCCGTCACGTGCGAGATATTGGCGGTAGGCGCGATGGCCATCAGCGTGGCATTGCGCATGCCGCGTTGCACCTTGGAGCGGAGCGCCTCCCAGTCGAGGCGGCGAGTCGTGTTAATTGCTACTACTTCACCCCGCTGCGCGCCAAGCCGGTCGATCGTGTCGATAGGCAATTCCCCCTTGCTCCAGCCACTGCCAGCAAAGTTAGGATAGCTACCGCGCGTCACTGCCAGCTCGGCCGACTCATCGATGGCATAGTAGCTAATAAACTCCGCCAATTGGTCAACCAGCTCATACGCCGCCTCAGATTCGTAGCTCAGCTCGAGCTTCTCTAGCACATCAGCCAGGCCCATAAAGCCCAGGCCAATCGCCCGGTTTTGCAGATTGCTATTCATCGCTTCAGGGATGGGTGTTGTGGTAATGTCTACAAGGTTATCAAGCTGGCGCGTGGCCGAGCGCGTGGCCTGCTCGAGCCGTGGCCAATCCCACGTCTTGGTCGCGTCATCCAGGAAAGCGCTGAGGTTAATACTCACCAGATTACACACCGCAATATTGTGCTCATCTTGCGGCAAGGTGATCTCTGTACAGAGGTTGCTGAGGTGAATAGTACCAGTGTTATTGTTAAGCGCCCGGAGATTGATGGCGTCCTTCCAGGTGAGCCATGGGTGGCCGGTCGCCTGCAAACTACTCAGAATTCTGTGGAATTGCTGGCGCGCAGGTAGCTTGTCATAAGCGCGTAGCTTACCCGCTTCGGCCTGGGTGATGTAATACGCATACCGCTTAGCGAAAGCCGCACCATACAGCTCGCTCAAGTCACTCACCTCAGCTGGGTCAAAGAGATACCAGTCTTCATCAGCCTGCACCCGGCGCATAAATTCATCGCTAATAAACACCGCCGTGTCGAGGTAGCGTGTCCGCAAATACGGGTCGCCGGAGTTTGAGCGTAGGTCGATGAATTCTCTAAAATCGATGTGCCAGTTCTCCATATACACCGCTGCCGCACCCATCTTTTTGCCTTTGCGCGACACCGCAAACAGTGCCGTGTCGACCATCTTCATAAAGGGGATTGGCCCGGTACTTGTTGTATTAGTTGTCTTGACGGGGCTACCCGCCGCCCGCAGCTTCGTAAAACTGACACCGATACCGCCTGTCCCTTTAGCAATCCACATTGTATCGCGCACACTCTTGGCAATCGACTCCATATCATCCTGCACTTCCATGACGAAGCAGTTGCTCAGCTGCGGGAACAACCCACCAGCATTGACGCGAGTGCTACCGCCCGGGCTGTATTCGAGATTAGCCATGTGCTGGTAAAACTCAATGGCTGCCTCGGTGGGGTGCTCCTCGTTGTAACTCAGTCCCATGGCAATGCGCATGGTGGTAAACTGCGGCACTTCGAGCGGCTCACCGTTTTGCTTGCGCAGGGCGTAGCGATTGCGGTTGGTCACCACGCCAAGATATTTACTCAGTCTGTCTTTACTCGGGTCAAGTGCAGCAGCCAGGTGCTCGAGGTCGAAGATTGTCTCATCTTGCATGCGCGGGTCGAGCAAACCGTCGGCCACCGCCTGGCGAATATAACGCGGGAAGGCCTCCCTATGACGCTGGCGCAGCTCTTCATCAGTGGTATATACGCCCAGCAAATCGCGGTAGATCGTGCCCAGCAGCAGGCGCGCCGCAATCGTATCGTAGTCTGGGTCATCCTTGATGTTCTGCACCACCGTCTGGATGAGCGTCTCTTCCAGCTGCTTGGTCGTCATCCCATCAAAGAGCGTCAGCTGTAGCTCGCGAGCGATCTGCACAATCTTCTGTAACGGATCGGCCAGCCCCTGGCTTGCCGCCAACAACGTGGCATTTATCTTGGTTGTGTCGAATGGCTCGGTCGTGCCATCGCGCTTGGTAATATGAATTGTCATCATCCCTCCCCTTGGGCTCCTTACTATACGGTGCACAAAACCAGCCACCAGGGCACGCCTGGAGCCAAGCTGTATTGTTTGTCTCTCCCGTGTTTATGTGTGCTCGCTATATATGTAGCGTCTATCCCCTACTATAGACGCCAGATGTGGTGCTTGGCAAGGGGTTTTGTGAAAACTACAACCGATTTTGCGAGCGACCTCTGTGGGTGCTGGTGGCACACCATGGCCTTGGGTAAAAAATATCTGGAGGCCAGCGTTAGTGCAAGCGGGTAGAGTTCTATTGCACTATCCGTGCCAGAATATTATATAAAGCAACAGCTATGCCACTCTATCACCAGACCGAAAATGTTCCGGCCAGATTATACTATAGTGATTTTCCGCTCGCTGAGTGGCTGGCCTCCAAATATTTTCTTGTCTGGTGATAGAGCAGCTTGGTGTATAGTAAGTAATTTTGATAATGGCTTACCGCCACTAGTGCAAACTATCTCTCGCACTACTCCAATGGAGTGTAAAAACCGGTCGCAATGACCGATTTTCAGCCCAGCGCAAGAGGTCGATCCCTGGAAGATATCGACCATTATAGCGATCTATCGAAGGGAGTGTGGGGAGGGTGAGCGTGAGATACAGCGCATTAACTAACGAGTGTACATCACTAAGAGCGCCCATTACGCTCAGACACCTCCCGACACTCCTGCCGGAGCCGCTCGAGAGGGGCATAATCATCATGGTACGGCGGCTGGCTAGCGAAGGGAGCTGGCTGGTGAGCGGTGCCACCACCGTACGTCGCCACGACATTAGTATATTCCCAGCCATCTGCCCGCTCGTAGCGGAAGCTCCCCTGCCCCAATAGAGCAGCATACGGCGCATCCTGAGCAGCAAACAGTGGCTGGCAGGCTGGCTGGCGGCTGGCAATCATATTAACCACCACACGGGCGTGCGGGCGAAGATGCCGCTTGAGTGCGGTAGCATACTCTTGTGTTGCCAGCGAGGTGGGTACATCGCCATCGTTATAGACATCAACGAGGACGATATCGTACTGCTCGGTGCTGCGCTCGAGGAAGACGCGCGCATCTTGGAAGATCGGCCGCACATTGGCTGGGTCGCGATAATAAAAATACTGGCGAGCAATCGGCAAGAGCCCTGGATCAATCTCTACTACATCGATCTGACTCTGCGGATAGCGCTGGGCAAGGAGGCGCGGCACCGTGAAGGTCCCACCACCCAGCACCAAAATGCGCTGGCGCTGCGGGGCTTGCTCCACCGCCTGCATCATCTGACGCGTGTACCAAAATGGCAGCTGCTGCGGCTGCCCGACTACCACACCAGACTGCACGCCGGCCGGGCCACTGGCAATCCCGCGGATAATCGCACCATCCTGCCGATGCCATTGCTGGAGTGTGTAGTGCGCCGCCGCGGTATCGATCGTCTGCGCAGCCTGGGCTCGCACCACTGGTGCCACGCGATAGCCCAGCGCCAAGCCCACACACAGCACACTCACCACCACGCGCCACTGCCAACGCTGGCCTGGCACCACCAGCCAGCTGGCTAGCACGAGCAGGCTAATAAGCACCACCAACACGTCGTGAATCCCCAGCCAACCAAACAGGAAAAACCCCGCCGCAAAGGTGCCAACGATCCCACCAATCGAATTCACCGCACTCAGCGACGCCACCGACCGCCCCGTTCGCGCTAGCGTCTCTGTCTGCCGCTCCACCAGGTAGGGACTCACTGCTCCCAGCACCAGGCTGGTTGGTGCAAAGAGCAGGCTTGCCGCCACCGTAGCCTGCAGACGAATATCGATCGGCAATTGCGCCACCCACCGCAGTATATCGTGGTATTGGCACAGCATTGTTAGTACCAGCAGTGCCGCACCAAGCAGCAGCCAGGCCACATCGCCATCGCGCGAGCGTGCATCGGCCAACACGCCGCCCAGCCAGTATCCCAGGCTCATCGCTGCAATAATGACACCAATAATGCTCGCCCACACATAGGTCGACGCCCCCACCACTGGCGACATCACCCGCGCTGCCACCAGCTCAAACACCATCACACAAAACCCCGCCACAAACGCAATCACCAAACGTCGATACGGTAGCGGCATTATCAGTCGTTTCAGTTTCATAGGAGTATTGTAGCATGGCTGGCAAGCTATGTTTTTTGGATATTATATCGCTGCTCTTTACATCGTACCTCGATATGATATGATATTGTTATGGAAGCAACAGATTCTATCATCACCGTCAGCCATTTTTCGATGAAATTTGGCAAGACCAGCGTCATCGACGACCTCAGCTTTGAGGTGAAACGCGGCGAGACGTTTGGGTTTTTGGGGAGCAACGGCTCGGGCAAGACCACCACGATCCGCTCACTCCTCGGCATTTATCAACCAACTGGTGGCAAGCTACTCATCGATGGCACACCATACTCTGTCTCGGGCGACGTCAAGCTTGGCTACCTGCCAGAGGAGCGCGGCCTCTACAAGAAGGAGAGCGTCATCGACACGATGATCTACTTTGGCCAGCTTAAGGGTCTGGGCCGCAGCGAAGCACGTAGCAAGTCGCTCGCCTTCCTCGAGCGGGTTGGCCTGGCCAACAAAGCCAAGACCCGCCTGGACAAGCTCAGTGGTGGCCAGCAGCAAAAGGTTCAGCTCGGCATCACCATTATCAACGACCCAGAACTCATCATTCTCGACGAGCCCACCAAAGGTTTCGACCCGGTCAACCGGCGCTTACTGATGGAGATCATTGAGGAGCACCAAGCCAAGGGAGCCACAGTGGTGATGATCACCCACCAGATGGACGAAGTCGAGCGCCTATGCGACCGCGTTCTCTTGCTCAAAGATGGCGTGGCTCATGCCTATGGCACAATAGACGAGGTGCGCACGCAGTTTGGCGGCAAGTCGCTCGACGATATCTTCATCCAGGTCTATAGCCAGCCCAGCAAGGAGGACAACTAATATGCATAACCTATCTACCGTCATCCGCTTCGAGATCACCCGTTCGCTCAAGAAGAAGTCGTTTTGGCTTGCGGCGATCAGCTTCCCGCTGGTGTTTGCCGTGCTCTTTGGCGTCATCTTCCTCTCTAATAAAGCCTCGGCCGATGCTGCCAAGAACCTCGAGAAGCAATCCTTTAGCTTTGCTGTGACGGATGAGTCGAAGCTCGTTAAGCCAGAGCTGCTTGCCGCTACCAAAGCCCAGCCCGTCGCTGCCACGGACAAAGACGCCACCATCAAGCGGGTCCAAGAAGGCAAGCTCGACGCCTACATCTACTACCCCAAAGACATCGCCAAAGAACGGGTGGAAGTCTACGGCAAAGACGTTGGGCTCTTCGACAACGGCCGTTACAGTGGTATTGCCACCAGCCTGCTCTCGAACTCTGTCCAATCAGAGGTCAGCCCAGCAGTGCGCATGGTCATCCAAGACAAAATTAACACCAAGAATACCGTCTACAAAAACGGCAAAGAATACAACGCCATCAACGAGATGATCCTACCCGGGCTCTTCTTGGTGTTGTTCTACTTCCTCATTAGCTTCTTTGGCAACCAAATGCTCACCAGCACAACAGAGGAAAAAGAAAACCGCGTCATCGAGATGATCCTCACCACGGTACACGCTCGCACGCTCATCATCGGGAAGATTATTTCGCTCATCGTCCTGGCGTTTATTCAGGGGTTGCTCGTTATTTTGCCAGTACTCATTGCCTATCTTTTCTTCAAAGATCAGCTACAGCTGCCTGATGTCGACCTCTCGCACATTGCGGTTGATCCCGTACGGATTGGCATTGGCTTCCTTGCCTTTAGCGCAAGCTTCCTTTTCTTCACCGGTATGCTGGTGGCCATTGGCGCCGCTGTGCCCACTGCCAAGGAGGCCGGTAGCTTCTTTGCCACCATCATGATCCTGCTCTTTGCGCCGCTCTATGCCGCCGCTATGCTCGTCTCCACGCCAGACGCGCTGCCAAGCAAGATCATCACCTATTTCCCACTCACCTCACCCATCCCACTCATGCTGCGTAATGCGATTGGTAACCTCAGTGCGACAGACGCCGCCATCAGCATTAGCATCTTGACCGTCTGTGCCGCCATCGCCATCATGATGGGCGTGCGCCTCTTCCGCTTTGGTGCACTCGAGTACAGCCGCAAGCTCAGCCTGCGCGAGATCTTTACCCGCAAGTAGCAGCACAGCGTGCTAGTCTATTACAGCAAAAAACTGGCACATTACCTCTATTTCGTGCCTCATAACCCACCGCTTGGTCGGTGGGTTTTGGGTTCAATTTTTACCCCCTTGACAAAATCCCACATTCTTTCTACTATTAACAGTATCGATACACTATACAAGAAAGGTCAAACCATGACGCGAGAACACTTCTCCACTCACGAGGATAAAACCGTATCTAGCGCGGTATTGCGAGCTGCCAAAAAAGGAGCGGCTGTAGTAGCATTGGTACCGGTCGCCGTATTGGACGTAGCAGGCTGCTCCAGTAACGAGAGCTCGGCACCTACCACTGCTAATAGCGAAGAGTGGACACAGGTATGGGATGATGGATTTGGTGTTGAGCTCGATAGTACTGGTAAGCGATGTGATGGCCCAAATCTCCTCTACAGGAGTGGAGGCCGTGGTGGAAATATTGCAGTCTCCCCCAACGACCCCCAGTGTACCGGTAAAACGCCAGAGAACATCGCGGGTACTCCGAGCCCAGAGGCCGCTGCCACCGACCTAGCCACGGCAATCCCAACACCACTGCCAACGCACGAATAGCCTCGTTAGGTTACCACAAGCCAAACACTCCGCATATTCTGCGGAGTGTTTTGTGTATTCTACCCCTGTGGCCGCTCTGCATACCGCTCATACACAGCACGGTTGGCAGCATTGGTGTTGCGGCGGAGCTCTGGAGTATTGAGAATGCGGTAGGCGTCGTGGCGAAGGGCTTGGTGACGCTCAGCATAGGCTTGATCGAAAGTCGGCTCGATGGCAGCCCGCTTCTCGGGCGAGAGGGTGCGAAGATACGAGTCTTTGATCTGCTGGTAGTCGGGCAAGTCGGGGATACTATAGATCAGCTCTAGTGCGCCATCATTTGCCCCTGCGAAGTTCTCTGCCTTGAGCCGCCCCTCAAAGACTTGGCGTAGCGAGTGCATCTTCTCGGCAGCTGCACCGTTGTATTCGCCGCGCAAGATTGCATCGTACGTCGCGTCATTCACAAATGGCACCGCACCCGCCACCCCAGAGGCCACCGCCTCAGCCGAGACAGTCGCGCGAGCATCGTAGTTGTACCCTTGACGCACCTGCACCGTGCCATCGTCTGCCACGTATTCGATCTCGCGGCCGGTCTCGCGGATGATCTCGCGCTTTTGGCCAGCCGAGCCGGCGCGGAATTGGTGCTCGATAGCCGCCTCCTTGACGTACTCATTATCTGCTCGGAACGTGTGCTGGTTGCCACTGGCATCGGTGAGGGTGATAGCAGTGTCGCCAGTGGCGGCCATAGCTTGCCATTGGCTGCTATTGAGCTTAAAGTGGCGCATCAGCTGGTCTTCGGCCGCAACATGCTCACCAAACTCCTTGCGCAGCCGCGCCGTCTGGCCGGCTACCATCAGGTTCTTGTGCCCTACCCCTGTGGCGTAGTCTTGCAGCGTCTGGCCATCGACCATCCGGCGGCGCAGGGCAATGCCATCACCATCGCGCAACACCACACCATCGGCATTGGCCACTGCTCCATCGGCGAGGAGCTCACGGTCGATCTTCGCCCGCACTTCGCGCTGGGCCATCGCACTGCGGATTTCCGTTAGCGCACCCACTTCGGCTGCTGCATAAGCGCGCCGCCCCAGGCCATGGCTCAGGCCAGCCGGCGTCTCTCCGCCAAGCTTCAGCTCATCGTAGAGTGCATCCAGCTTATGGGCAGCATTCTTGGCTTCATCAGAGGTGAGCTGGGTATTGAGCGCTCGCTGCTTGAGCTCATCATCATGCAAGAGGCGTGCGTTCCAGGCTCGGTCGCGCCGCGCTGCTCCCTCCTTGCCGCGCAAGTCGGTGTAGCGGTTATATTCATCATTGCTCCGCCCCACCGCCGATAAGTCGGCCATTGTTTCAAAGCGCTTGGTGTAAGCATCGGTTCGCTGCTGAATAGCGCGCTTTTTCAGGGCCCGCCGCCGCGCTGCATTGCCCAGCCAGTTGCGCTGCGCATCGCCAGCAAGCACGCGTGATTTGCGCAGGTCTGCCCGCTGCTGCGCCCAAGTCCGCGTCCGGTCAACGATGCCGCGCCGCGGATCATTCATAATCGCGCCCAGCCGCCCTAGCAGTGAGCCACTCATCCGCACCACAAAGGGCGTCAGCACCAGCGGCACCACCTGCACCGCCAGGCCAAGGATGATGAGGTTGAGGTTGTTCGCATCCTTGCCATTGGTCAGGATAGCCACTCCTGCCAGGCGCGATCCACCAAACAATATCGACATGAGCGGAAACATCAGCATCATCGTCATAAAGAGATCCTTCCACTTATCAAAATACTTCTCTGTACTGGGCAGCACATGCAATAAGAAAGCAAAGGGCGAGATGATAACAAGAATCGTGATGAGCGCCTGACGCGCCGCAATAATCACCGCAGCGATGATAACCGCCAGCAGCACACCGACCAGCAGCGGGATAGCCATCGCCAGCGCCCCATCCGTCGCACCCACCAGTGCACTCACCCCCACCACTGCACCCACTGCACCAGCGCTACCTGTCAGCAGAGCACTCATGACATTAGGCCACGTGATTTTATTGAGCGTGTTATAATCTGCCCCATTAACCGTCGAGGCAATATTGACAAACAGCTGCTGCAGCTGAAAACCCAGTATGTTCGAAATATCAATCGCTGCCGCACATAGCCAAAACGACATATTAACGACGATAATCGACACGACAAGGCGCGGAAACATCTTCTTGATGCCATAATTGCTAATACCAACACTGGTAACTTGCGAATAAATTACGATAAGCGAGACGACGATAAAGGCGATATTGGCCAAGTCGCGCATGATCGCCCAAAAGCGAAAGAGTGTGCCATCACTACCAGATTGGAGTGGCTGCACCGCCAAGTACTGCGCCACTTGCTGGTAAAGCTGGTCGGTGATCCACGCCATGAAGTTACTCACTGGGCAGACAATCCAGCCAATGCTTCCCAGCGCTGTGCCACTACAACTGGTCGTGGCACCATCATCTTTATCTGCTTGCTCGGCGGGTTTGTCTTGGGGTTGGTTGTTGTTATTTGCTGCTTGGCCGTTATTTCCACCATTTTGGCCGTTGGCGTTGTTCTGATTGTTACCAGCGTTTTGCCCGGCTTGACCACCGTTATTTTGGTTATTTTGGTTATTTTGGTTGTTCTGGCCGCCGTTATTTTGCGGCGCAGCCTCCTGCTGCCCCGAGACAGAGATAGCGATGGCATTATCCATCTTGTTGTACGTATCTGGCTCAACAAAGATATATTCCACATACGTCGCCTCCTTGGCACGTAGTGGGTCGCTACCAGCCGGGAAGATGATGGTCTGGCGCCGATTGGTCGTCGGCTCATACTCATAGAAGTGCACACCAGCAGGTAAACCACGAGCGGTTAGATCTTTGTCGCTGGCCCGGTGCGGCTTGAAAGTATTATGACGAAAGATGAGGTTCTCGCCCTGGCGCTGCGCCGTCTCGGCAGCATACACTGGTGCAGGGGTAGCAAGCGCGAGCCCGAACAGCGCCGCCACTAGTAGTGCCAGCCACCCCGTATATTGCCGCAGACAACCCCTCGCCCGCGCAACCACTCGCCACGCTCTGTTCATGTCTTGTTCGACATTAGCATAATATCGCACAGTGGTCAAGTTTTTGCTGCCTGCATGTCAAGCCGTATCTATTGCGCAACCCCTTCTAGCGTTATACAGGCTGCTATTGGCAAATAATCCTACCCCTGTGCAGAGCTAAAAACTATCACTATTTATCTCATCTCTCATAAAGCAAGCCCAGCAGCAAAAGCGAACCAACCCAGAAAATATCGACCTTGCAACCCAAATTATGCGCCACGATACCAATGCCACCACCCAGCCTTTCGCTCCTACTCTGTTCGCACCCCACCCCAGTCTTTACAACACCGCTCATATCGTATACACTACAGCGTAGGAATAGTATCATGAAATATAAGCGATTAATCTTGGGCCTTGGTGCAATGCTGGCGATGTTTGCCGGTAGTATTGCTGCGCCAGTGCAGGTGATGGCGGCCCCAGGGAGTGGATGCAATGTATTAGACTTCGACAAAGTACGATGCGTCTCAAATAGCGACAACGATGCTCTCGGCCAAGAAAACATTATCAATACTTTAAAGGGTATTTTAAAGTTGTTAACAATTGGTGTTGGTGTTGCTGCAGTAGGCGGCTTAACATATGCTGGCATCCTCTACTCAAGTGCAAGTGGTGATATACAGCAGACCGCAAAGGCAAAGAGTATCATCACAAATGTTATTGTTGGTGTTTTAGCTTTTGCCGTAATGAGTATTGTTATTAATTTCCTCGTGCCAGGAGGTGTTATTGCATCATGAAAAAGCATGTTATAGCCTACGCCCTTATGGTTATTGCAGGTCTATCTATTATTGCTCCACCCTCTCCAGCACAAGCTGCAGCGCCCTGCTCTCCACCAAATTTTCTTGGTATACCAGCTTGGTATCGTGGTCTCCAGGACAAGAGCGATTGCGCAAATATAAAGAAAGTAGGCGTGGAAACCTATTTTCTCACTATCGGCCTAAATGTACTGCAGGGAGCAATGGTTGTTGTTGCTTATGTCACAGTTGGGTTTATTATCAAAGGCGGGTACATGTATATAGTTAGTGCTGGAAACCCAGAATCAATGGCAAAAGCAAAAAACACCATTAGGGACGCTTTAATTGGACTCGTCATTGCAATATCTGCAGCAGCAATCGTTAATATGGTGGCAGGAGTTATTTAATGTTTACACATTTTTTCGCAACAACAGATAAACTCCGTGAGATCAGAGCGTCAGAAATAGGCTATCACAGCAGTGCTCATAACAGTTCTATCATAAAAGATATTCTTAATGTAGCTTATATATGGGGTGGTATTATTGCAGTTATAGCCATCATTATTGCAGGGTTTATGTACGCTACCTCCCAAGATGATCCTAACCAAGTTCGAAGAGCAAAAAATGCCCTATTAGCTGCCTGTGTCGGCTTGGCTGTTATTCTTCTTGCTTTTGTCATCACTAACACTGTTATAAACGGAGTTCTTGGTACATGATTCAACTTCGAAAAAGAACTGTATTTATTTACCTCGGTACTGTGTTATGTGTATGTTTCAGCTCTATAGCGTCAAGCACAGTTCTACTATCAGCACCATCGTACGCACACGTTAATGTTACTCAGTCGCTTCATGGTAATGAGGCGTGTAAAAATGCTACTGATAATGATGGAGAAGATGGCTGCAAGGTTGCAACTTCAAGCGGTGCTGGTGTTACCCCCGAGTCAATCGCCAAAAATGGCATCAATACCGCACTAATCATTCTTGGGTCTATATCCGCTTTGATGATTGTCTATGCTGGTTTTCGTTTTAGTTTAGCAGGAGGCGACCCGCAGGTAGTGAAATCTGCTCGTAATACAATTCTCTATGCAGTTGCAGGGCTAGTGATCGCTATCATGTCATATAGTGTTGTTAACTGGATAACCGATAATCTTTTATAAATTTAACTAAGGAGATCATATGAATATCGTAGCAAAAACAATTTTCGGTGCTGGAGTTTGTTCAGCTCTATTTGTTGGTTTTATCACCCCTTCTGTGAGTGCCCTCACACCACTGCATACTTTTGCAGATACCACTGCACAAAGCAAGATTAAAGATGGCATTAACAAGGCAGGTGGCAACGAGAATAGGATTGATGTTGGCACAGCTATTAAGAGTATTATTAACATGATGCTCTTTGTGCTTGGCGCCATTTCAGTTATTATGATTGTCATCGGTGGTATTCGCTACACTACATCCAATGGCGATTCTAACGGCATCCAGGGTGCCAAAAATACCATTCTCTACGCTATTGTCGGCCTTGTTGTGGCTATTCTTGCTTATGCCATGGTCAATTTCGTCGTTGATAACCTCGTGAGTGGCGGCAGCCAATCCACCCCTACCGCCAATTATACGTACGTCTAGTATGGCTCTCATGCCCACTCCGCTTGCATTCTGCAATAAAATAGGCTCTTTTTCGGGAATTTTCTCCGTTAACTCTTAACATTTTGGCAAATTTTTGGTATATATAGATA